>NZ_LKEK01000070.1:0-46059 GCF_001466905.1 Pseudomonas sp. ICMP 3272 | reverse complement strand
TGTCCCCTTCGTCTAGTGGCCTAGGACACCGCCCTTTCACGGCGGTAACAGGGGTTCGAGTCCCCTAGGGGACGCCAGTTTCATCGAGTGATACTTCAACGTTGATCTCCGCCGCGAGGCGATAAATCCGGGGCTTTAGCTCAGCTGGGAGAGCGCCTGCATGGCATGCAGGAGGTCAGCGGTTCGATCCCGCTAAGCTCCACCAAATTTGCCAGGGTTCATCGTTCGATGAGTCTGACTGAAGGTTTTGCGTCCCCTTCGTCTAGTGGCCTAGGACACCGCCCTTTCACGGCGGTAACAGGGGTTCGAGTCCCCTAGGGGACGCCACGATTTCCCGCTCTGCGGGACCAAGGGTCATTCGATTATTGAATGGCCCTTTTGTTTTTTCAGGGTTTGAAAAATCCTTCCTTTCAGATTCTTGCTGTTTCCATACACAAATCCAACTGACCCTCGCGCCAATGCTTCGGTGGCCTGCATCAGATGACGCAAGGCGTCACGTCTGTACTGCATCATGCCTCGCCGAAGTTACTGCACATAAAAACGCTTTTTTCGCCACGATGGCACTCGCAGAACCCCAAGTGTGACGCGTAGCGCCACAAAGAGGACGCAGAGCGTCCAGAACTGCATGCCGACGCGGAGCATCGGCACGATAGTCAACATTACGGGCATTGCAGACCGTCGTGTGAACGAGGTTAATGAACCGCTACACTCTCCGCACACCAAATTCACTCAAGCAGGAGCACGCATGGTCTGGGATCGGGCAACGCCTTTCGTCATTGATCTGAATGTCGGCGCTGAAGACATCGACGGGCTGGGGCATGCCAATAATGCCGTGTACGTCTCCTGGCTGGAGCGCTGCGCCTGGCGGCATTCGCAGTATCTGGGCCTGGACCTGACCGAGTACCGGCGTCTGGACCGGGCCATGGCGGTGGTCAGGCACGAGATCGACTACCTGGCCAGTGCCTATGAGAACGATGAACTGCAACTCGCGACCTGGATCGTCGATTGGGATCGCCGCCTGAAAATGACCCGTTGCTTTCAGCTCAAGCGGCCCGCCGACAACCTGACGTTGCTGCGCGCGCAAACCACCTTTGTCTGTATCGAGCTGTCCAGCGGTCGGCCCAAGCGCATGCCTGCCGAGTTCATTGACGGCTACGGCGCAGCCATCCCTGACGGCACCGTTCCCAATCCGCACGCCGGGCAGTAAACTGCCGGACTTTTTTTCGAGTGTGACCCATGCAAATTGCTCTGGCGCCCATGGAGGGGTTGGTCGACGACATCCTGCGCGATGCCCTGACGAAAGTAGGTGGTATCGATTGGTGCGTGACCGAATTCATTCGGGTGTCCGAGCGTTTGATGCCTGCACACTACTTTTACAAATACGCTTCGGAATTCCACAAAGGCGCGAAGACCGACGCAGGCACGCCTTTGCGGCTCCAGCTGTTGGGCTCCGACCCAGTGTGTCTGGCCGAGAACGCCGCGTTCGCCTGTGAGTTGGGCGCACCGGTACTGGACCTCAACTTCGGCTGCCCGGCCAAGACCGTCAACCGCTCGCGTGGCGGCGCAATTCTGCTCAAAGAGCCGGAACTGCTGCATTCCATCGTCAGCCAGGTACGCCGTGCCGTGCCCAAACATATTCCTGTAACAGCCAAGATGCGTCTGGGTTACGAAAACACCGATGGCGCGCTGGACTGCGCCCGGGCACTGGCCGATGGTGGGGCAGAGCAAATAGTCGTTCACGCACGCACCAAGGTCGACGGCTACAAGCCGCCCGCGCACTGGGAGTGGATTGCGCGCATTCAGGAAGTGGTCAAGGTCCCAGTGGTGGCCAACGGTGAAATCTGGACCGTTGACGATTGGCGTCGTTGCCGGGAAATATGCGGCGCACGCGACATCATGATTGGTCGCGGCTTGGTGGCGCGCCCTGATCTGGCCCGGCAGATTGCTGCGGCACAGAGGGGGGAGGAGGTCGTGCCGATGACCTGGGACGAGTTGCAGCCGATGCTGCGCGCTTTCTGGCAGGCCTGTTTGATCAAGATGACGCTCATTCAGGCACCGGGTCGTCTCAAGCAATGGTTGGTGTTGCTGACCAAGAGCTACCCTGAGGCGACCCTGATGTTCAATGCGCTACGCCGCGAAACCGACTGTGATCGAATCGGTGTAATGTTGGGCTGCCTGCCCAGCGGCTTACCCCAAAGCTAACCCCGACGAACGGTCGAAAAAAACCTGAAAAAAGTCTCTTGAAAAGTGAATGGGTATCCCTATTTTGGTGATCAAGCGATGCCGAATACGGGTCGCGTAAACCACTCGCTGACAAACAGGAGAACTTATCATGGCGACTGCATTTTCACTGGCCCCACTCTTTCGTCATTCCGTGGGTTTCGACCGCTTCAACGACCTTTTCGAGTCGGCGGCACGAAATGAGACAGCCAGCGGTTACCCTCCCTACAACGTGGAGCGGCATACCGATGATCATTACCGGATCGTGATTGCTGCAGCAGGCATGCAAGAGCAGGACCTTGAACTACAAGTCGAGAAGGGCGTATTGACCGTGATCGGCAACAAGCGCGAGCAGGAAGCCGACAACGTGACCTATCTGCATCAGGGTATTGCCCGGCGTGAATTCAAGCTGTCGTTCAGGCTGGCCGACAATATCGAGGTCAAGGGTGCCGACCTGTCTCATGGCCTGTTGAGCATCGACCTGGTGCGCAACGTGCCGGAAGAGGCAAAACCAAAGCGCATTCCGCTCAATACCCAGAAAGTACTGGGCAGTTAATCAGTTGTTCTATAGAAGAGGCGCCTTCGGGCGCCTTTTCTGTCTTCACTCCAGAGACGCACTTTCCTGTAACTGCCGCTTGAGCTGCAGCAGGTTCTCGAACTGCGGCCCAGGCAGCGGTTCGCTGAACAGGTAGCCTTGATAGTTGTAACAGCCCACTCTTTCCAGGAACGCCAGTTGCTCCGGCGTTTCGACGCCTTCAGCGATGACGTTAAGGTTGAGGCTCTGGGCCATGGCCACGATGGCGCGAATGATTTCTGCATCGTTGGGGTCGCTGGTGGCGTCCTGAACGAAAGACTGGTCAATCTTCAGCGTATCCACCGGTAAGCGCTTGAGGTAAGTCAGTGAGGAATAGCCGGTGCCGAAGTCGTCCATCGCAAAGCTCACGCCCAATTCCTTCAGGCTGCGCATTTTTAGGATGGTGTCATCAAGGTTCTGGATGACAATGCCCTCGGTGATTTCCAGCTTGAGCATGGAGGCAGGCAACTGGTGCAACTTGAGGCTGTGTTGCACACGCTCGATAAAATCGTTCTGGCGGAACTGACGCGGGCTGATATTGACGCCCATCAGGAATTTGTTTTTCGAGATCAGCCCCTGCTTTAAAAGCAGGCCGCCGGTTTTGCAGGCTTCGTCCAGAATGTGGCTGCCGACCTCCAGAATCATCCCGCTTTCTTCAAGTATCTGGACAAACTGATCAGGCGACAGCAACCCGTATTCGGGGTGGTCCCAGCGCAGCAGCGCCTCTGCGCCGGTGATGTACTGGTCCCGGCAATCGATCTGGGCCTGGAAGTGCAGCTGGAATTCGTTGCGGGTCAGCGCCAGTCGCAAGTCGTTTTCAAGACGCAGGCGCTGGCTGACGGCCTGCTGCATGGACACATGGAAAAACTGTGACGCATTGCGTCCGGAATCCTTGGCGCGATACAGCGCAATATCGGCCCGTTTGAGCAAATCGGCAGGGGCCAGGCCATCGTCCGGAATCAGAACGATGCCGATGCTCGGCGTGACCTGCAGGCGATGACCGTCGAGGAACATCGGCTCGGCCAGCAGCTCGCGAAGGTTGTCGGCGAGCACGCGGACCTGCTGAGTGACTTCATCGCGGGTGCCGTCCAGCCCGCAGATCAGCACCACGAACTCGTCACCGCCCAGGCGTGCCACGGTGTCCTCCTGGCGTACGCTGGCCTCCAGGCGCGCGGCGATGATGCTCAGCACGCTGTCGCCCACCGGGTGGCCGAGTGAGTCATTGATGTGCTTGAAATGGTCCAGGTCGAGAAACAGTAGGGCACCGCGCAAATTCTGGTGCTGGAGCAGCGAGACTTGCTGGCTGAGGCGGTCCATCAGCAGCGCGCGGTTGGGCAGCCCGGTGAGCGGGTCGTGATAAGCCAGATGCTGAACCTGTGCCTGGGCGGTTTTCAGCTGGCCGATGTCTCGGGCGTTCATCAGCAGGCAGGCGGTATTGTTCAGGGTGATGAACTCGACCGAGATGTCCAGCACCAGAGGCGCGCCGTGCTTGTCCTGGCCATTCATTTCGCGATGATGCACGCGGCCTTTCTGGCGTAGCTCGTCAATCATGTATTCGCGCTGCACGGTGTCGGACCAGATACCGATTTCGTGGGCGGTGCGCCCCACGACTTCCTGGGCGCTGAAGCCGGTCAGGCGACAGAAGCCGTCATTGACCTCTACATAGCGGCCTGACTCGATTTCAGTGATGGTGATCGAGTCCGGGCTTGAGTGAAATGCCTTGGCAAACTTCTCCTCGCTGGCCTCCAGCGCCGACTGGACGCACTGTTGAGTGATGTCCAGCACGGTTCCGGACAGCTTCACGGCCTGGCCATGTTCATTGCGATAGATTCGTGCACGGCTTTCAAGCAGTCGCGATGTGCCGTTTTGCAATTGAAACCGGTAGGTCACCTGGAGGCAGTCCTGCTGGTTTTCCAGTGCTGCAGCATAAACTGCGCGCATGCGCCGGCGCTCTTCAGCGGGCAGGCTGCCGAAGAACTGCCGGCCATCCTCGTCGAAGGGCAGTGCCGCCATGCCGTGCAGCGCAGACGCACGGGCCGAGGCTTGCAGCCGGTTGCCGGTGATGTCCAGATCCCAGGTGCCCATCTGCGCCAGTTCCAGCGCCAGTTCCAGACGGTCCCGGGTTTGCTGGAGGACGCGCTCCGCGCCTGTCGGCGGCAGACTGGGGGCGGCTGCCTGTGCAGGGACTTTCAGCACGGAGTTATCCGGTGGGTTGGACATGTGATCACGAGCCTTTAATCGAAAGAACCGATAGAGCGATCAGTCTGCGGTTTGCAGCATGGTCTACCCACTATGTCTGCGCATCGAGCAGTTTCATGAATGCTCTTGCTGCATTCGATAGCGTGCGTTCGGTATGCAGGATGTAGCCTAGCTGGCGATTGAGTTGCACGCCCGGTAATGGAATGCGCGCCACTTGTTCGTCAAGCATGGTGCGTGGCAGAACGCTCCAGGCAAGGCCGATGGACACCATCATCTTGATGGTCTCCATATAATTGGTACTCATCGCGATGTTGGGCTTGAGGCCCTGGGCTTCGCACAAGCCGCTGACAATGTGATGGGTAAACGTGTTACCGCCCGGAAATACTGCCGGATAGCGCACGACATCCTCCAGTTTCATGGGGCCGCTGTTGGCCAGCGGATGTTCCGGTGCCGCGACGAAGTCCAGCGGGTCGTCCCACACGGGCACGGCGCGGATCAGCGTATGCGGTTCGGGTGCGAGTGTAATGACTGCCAGTTCGGCGCGCCCGTGAAGAATTTCCTCATAGGCAATTTCCGAGTCCAGGAACTGAATGTCCAGTGCGACCTTTGGATAGGTACGGGTAAATGCCCGTAATACCGGGGGCAGGCGATGCAGACCGATGTGATGACTGGTCGCCAGAGTCAGCCGTCCGGTGACTTCGCCGGTCAGGTTGGTCAGCGCGCGGCGAGTGTCATCCAGCACGTTGAGAATCTGATAGGCACGCGGCAGCAGGGCGCGCCCGGCCTCGGTGAGGCTGACTTCCCGACCCAGGCGGTCGAACAGGCGCACATTCAATTGTTGCTCCAGACCGGCAATGCGCTTGCTGATGGCCGGTTGAGTCAGGTAGAGGCGTTCGCCTGCCCCGGAAAAGCTACCGGTCTCGGCGATGGCAATAAAAGCATTAAGGTTGGCGAGATCCATGGTCGGATTCCATTTGGTTATCCAAAGTATGAAAATTATGAATTTGAGTTATTTAAGCATATTCCATAGGATGACCGCACAAGCCAAAGGGTCATCGTCACGATTGCCCAAGGCATAGAAACAAGCTGATGAGGAAGTACGTCCGATGGCCGGGAAAACGCTCTACGACAAGCTCTGGGATTCGCATTTGGTCAAGCAGCGCGACGACGGTTCGGCGCTGATCTACATTGACCGCCATATCATCCACGAAGTGACCTCGCCGCAAGCGTTCGAAGGCCTGCGGCTGGCAAAGCGCAAGCCATGGCGGATCGACTCGATCATCGCCACGCCTGACCATAACGTGCCGACCACATCGGAACGCAAGGGGGGTATCGACGCCATTGAAGATCAGGTGTCGCGGCTGCAGGTGCAGACCCTCGATGACAACTGCGACGAGTACGGAATTACCGAATTCAAGATGAACGACCCGCGTCAGGGCATCGTTCACGTGATCGGCCCGGAGCAGGGCGCAACCCTGCCAGGCATGAGCGTGGTCTGCGGTGACTCGCACACCTCGACCCACGGCGCATTTGGTGCGCTGGCGCACGGTATCGGCACTTCCGAGGTCGAGCACGTGCTCGCGACTCAGTGCCTGGTTGCCAAGAAAATGAAAAACATGCTGGTCTCGGTCGAAGGGCAACTGCCGTTCGGCGTGACAGCAAAAGACATCGTGCTGGCCGTTATCGGCAAGATCGGTACGGCAGGCGGTAACGGTTACGCCATCGAGTTCGCCGGCAGCGCGATTCGCGACCTGTCGATCGAAGGCCGCATGACTATCTGCAACATGTCCATCGAAGCCGGTGCCCGGGTCGGCATGGTTGCCACCGACGAGAAGACCGTCGAGTACGTCAAGGGTCGTCCGTTTGCCCCTAAAGGTGCGGAATGGGACCTGGCAGTCGAGGCCTGGAAGGATCTGGTTTCCGACGCTGACGCTGTATTCGACACCGTGGTCAGGCTGGACGCCGCGCAGATCAAGCCACAGGTCAGCTGGGGCACTTCGCCGGAAATGGTGCTTGCCGTCGATCAGAACGTGCCGGACCCTGCGCAAGAGCCGGATCTGGTCAAGCGTGGCTCCATCGAGCGCGCCTTGAAGTACATGGGCCTGAAAGCCAATCAGCCGATCACCGATATCCAGCTGGACCGGGTGTTCATCGGTTCCTGCACCAACTCGCGGATCGAAGACCTGCGCGCGGCTGCCGACGTCGCCAAGGGCCGCAAGGTGGCCGCGACCATCAAGCAGGCCATCGTGGTGCCGGGTTCGGGCCTGATCAAGGAACAGGCCGAGAAGGAAGGGCTGGACAAGGTGTTCATCGAAGCCGGTTTTGAATGGCGTGAGCCGGGCTGCTCGATGTGCCTGGCGATGAACCCGGACCGCCTGGGTTCCGGCGAGCATTGCGCATCCACGTCCAACCGCAACTTCGAAGGCCGTCAGGGCGCTGGCGGCCGCACGCATCTGGTAAGCCCTGCGATGGCTGCCGCGGCGGCGGTCAATGGCCGTTTCATTGACGTTCGCGACTTGATCCAGCTCTGAGGAATCCAGCATGAAAGCCTTTACCCAGCACAATGGCCTGGTCGCTCCTCTGGATCGTGCCAATGTCGACACCGACCAGATCATCCCCAAGCAGTTTCTCAAGTCGATCAAGCGCACGGGTTTTGGCCCGAACCTGTTCGATGAGTGGCGTTATCTGGATGTGGGGCAGCCGTATCAGGACAACTCCAAGCGTCCGCTGAACCATGACTTCGTGCTCAACCACGAGCGTTATCAGGGTGCAAGCGTGCTGCTGGCCCGGGAAAACTTCGGTTGTGGCTCCAGCCGCGAGCACGCGCCGTGGGCCCTGGAAGAGTATGGTTTCTGCGCGATTATTGCGCCGAGTTATGCCGACATCTTCTTCAACAACAGCTTCAAGAACGGCCTGCTGCCGATCATTCTGTCTGAAGCCGAGGTCGACGAGCTGTTCAAGCAGGTCGAGGCCAGCCCCGGCTACCAGTTGAGCATCGATCTGCAGGCACAGACCGTGACCCGCCCCGACGGCAAGGTGCTGAGCTTTGAAATCGATGCGTTCCGCAAACACTGTCTGCTCAATGGCCTGGACGACATCGGCCTGACGCTGATGGACGCTGACGCCATTGCCAGTTTCGAAAGCCGGCACCGCGCCAGCCAGCCGTGGCTGTTCCGCGACTGATTGATTCATCGCAACCTGTCTGTTTGCCAGCAAGGGGCTCTGCGCCTTGCTGGCAAAAGTGTTTAAGACAGGTGATAAATTTTTCGCCGCTGCGAGCGTTATAAACAGGCGTTGTTCACGACGCCGATGCACAAAATCGAGGATGTTATGAGCAAGCAGATTCTGATTCTCCCAGGTGATGGTATTGGTCCGGAAATCATGACCGAAGCGGTCAAGGTGCTGGAACTGGCCAACGAAAAGTATCAGCTGGGTTTTGAATTGACCCACGACGTGATCGGCGGCGCAGCCATCGACAAACACGGCGTGCCGCTGGCAGACGAGACCCTGGATCGTGCCCGTGCGGCCGATGCCGTACTGCTGGGCGCAGTCGGCGGCCCGAAATGGGACACCATCGAGCGCGACATTCGTCCTGAACGCGGTCTGCTGAAAATTCGTTCGCAACTGGGCCTGTTCGGCAACCTGCGTCCGGCGATCCTCTACCCGCAACTGGCGGATGCGTCGAGCCTCAAGCCGGAAATCGTTGCCGGTCTGGATATCCTTATCGTCCGCGAACTGACCGGTGGCATCTACTTCGGCGCGCCACGCGGCACTCGCGTGCTGGATAATGGCGAGCGTCAGGCCTACGACACGCTGCCTTACAGCGAAAGCGAGATCCGCCGCATCGCCAAGGTCGGTTTCGACATGGCCATGGTGCGTGGCAAAAAGCTCTGCTCGGTGGACAAGGCCAACGTGCTGGCGTCCAGCCAGCTGTGGCGCGAAATCGTCGAACAGGTGGCCAAGGATTACCCTGAAGTCGAACTCAGCCACATGTACGTCGATAACGCCGCCATGCAGCTGGTTCGTGCGCCCAAGCAGTTCGATGTAATCGTGACCGACAACCTGTTCGGCGACATTCTGTCCGATCAGGCGTCGATGCTCACCGGTTCCATCGGCATGCTGCCTTCGGCTTCGCTGGACACCGCCAACAAGGGCATGTACGAGCCTTGTCATGGTTCGGCGCCGGACATCGCCGGCAAAGGCATTGCCAACCCGCTGGCGACCATTCTGTCGGTGTCGATGATGCTGCGTTACAGCTTCAACCTGACCGATGCGGCTGATGCCATCGAGAAGGCGGTCAGCGTGGTACTGGATCAGGGCATTCGCACCGGCGACATCTGGTCGGAAGGCAAAGTCAAAGTCGGTACGCAGGAAATGGGCGATGCAGTAGTCGCCGCGCTGCGGAATCTGTAATCTCTCTGGCCCGCCGCCTGCTGTGCATGCGCAGAGCGGTGGTCCCACTTTTATTCAAGGTGTAGTTGCGATGAAACGTGTAGGTCTGATCGGTTGGCGTGGCATGGTCGGTTCCGTGCTCATGCAGCGGATGCGGGAAGAGCAGGACTTCGATCTCATTGAGCCGGTGTTCTTCACTACTTCCAATGTCGGTGGCCAGGCGCCTTCGGTGGGCAAGGATGTTGCGCCGCTGAAAGACGCCTACAGCATCGACGAGCTGAAAACCCTGGACGTAGTGCTGACCTGTCAGGGTGGCGACTACACCAATGAGGTGTTCCCCAAGCTGCGCGAAGCCGGCTGGCAGGGTTACTGGATCGATGCCGCCTCCAGTCTGCGCATGCAGGATGACGCCGTTATCGTGCTTGACCCTGTGAACCGCAAGGTCATCGATCAGCAGCTGGATGCGGGCACCAAAAACTATATCGGCGGTAACTGCACGGTCAGTCTGATGCTGATGGGCCTGGGCGGTCTGTTCGACGCCGGGCTGGTCGAGTGGATGAACGTCATGACCTATCAGGCGGCCTCCGGCGCCGGCGCGCAGAACATGCGTGAGCTGATCAGGCAGATGGGTGCCGTGCATGCCTCGGTGGCCGATGATCTGGCCAACCCGGCCAGCGCCATTCTGGACATCGACCGCAAGGTGGCTGAAGCCATGCGCAGCGAGTCGTTCCCTACCGAGAACTTCGGCGTGCCACTGGCGGGTAGCCTGATCCCGTGGATCGACAAGGCGTTGCCGAACGGCCAGAGCCGCGAAGAGTGGAAAGGTCAGGCCGAGACCAACAAGATTCTCGGTCGCTTCAAGAGCCCGATCCCGGTCGACGGCATTTGCGTGCGCATCGGCGCCATGCGTTGCCACAGTCAGGCGCTGACCATCAAGCTGAACAAGGATGTGCCGATTGCGGACATCGAAGGCTTGATCAGCCAGCACAACCCGTGGGTCAAGCTGGTGCCGAACAACCGCGAAGCCAGCATGCACGAGCTGAGCCCGACTGCCGTGACCGGCACCATGAGTATTCCGGTGGGCCGTTTGCGCAAACTGAACATGGGTTCGCAGTACCTGGGCGCTTTCACCGTGGGTGACCAGTTGTTGTGGGGCGCGGCAGAACCGCTGCGCCGCATGCTGAGAATCCTGCTGGAGCGTTGAGGCTCGGTTTTACAGCAAACCCGCTTTCCGAAAGGAAGGCGGGTTTTTTAATGCCTGATACTTTTGATTGACTGTCTTTTTTCCCTATATATGGGATTGAAATTTACATATTGAGATAAGTGTGACAACGGGTTTATAGTCGTCCTGCACTCACTTCCAAAAAAACAACAGGTGACGCAATGCAGGCGCAATTAATCGCGCTCGATTGGGGGACAACCTCACTTCGTGCTTATCGACTTGGCGAACATGGGCAGGTACTGGAACAGCGCGCATTGAGCGCGGGCATCATGCAGTTGCCGACCACGCCGCGGCTGATCGCGGGGCAGTTCTGCAGTGACGGTTTCGAACTGGCCTTTGACCAGGCGTGCGGCGACTGGCTCGATGCCCAACCGGACCTGCCGGTGATTGCCTGTGGCATGGTCGGCAGCGCACAGGGCTGGCGCGAGGCGGCTTACCGGGAAACGCCGGCCAGCGTCAATGAGCTGAGCGCAGCGCTGCAGACGGTGCGCAGCGTGCGCGGCGTTACGGTGCACATCATCCCCGGCGTCCTGCAGCGCTCGACCCTGCCCAACGTCATGCGTGGCGAAGAAACCCAGGTGTTGGGTGTGCTGGCAGGGCGCGAAGACGGGCAGGGCAGCCAGCAGTTGCTGATCGGTCTGCCCGGCAGCCACTCCAAATGGGTGCAGGTAGAACGGGGTCGCATCGTTCACTTCGACACCTTCATGACCGGCGAGGTCTACGCCGCGCTCTGCGCGCACACTATTCTGGGACGCACCATGCAGCCTTCGGATGCGTTCGACGAGCAGGCGTTTGACCGCGGCTTGTCGATTGCCCTGTCCGACGCGGGCTCTGCCGGGCCGCTATCGACGATTTTCAGCACACGAACGCTCGGCCTTACCGGGCATTTGGCTGCCAGTGCGCAACCTGACTATCTTTCCGGCCTGTTGATTGGCCATGAACTGGGCGCCATCGCCAGGCTGCATCTGCACAACCACGAACAATTGCCTGCGGTGGTCCTCATCGGCAGCGATTCGCTGTGCACGCGCTATGCACGCGGGCTGGCCGTTTGTGGCTTTCCCGGCGTGACATTGGCCGAGCAGGCGACCGAGCGCGGCCTCTGGCAGGTCGCCGTTCAAGCCGGCCTGATCGCGCGCCGCTCGTCCCAACACATTCAAGAGGTGTGACATGCTCAAGCAAGCATTGAAGGAAAACGGTCTGGTCGCAATTCTGCGCGGCCTGCGTCCCGAAGAAGCGCCTGCGATTGGCGATGTGTTGTACGAGGCCGGGTTTCGGGTCATCGAAGTGCCGCTCAACTCTCCACAGCCGTTCGACAGCATCCGTTTGTTGCGCCAGCAACTGCCAGCCGATTGCCTGATCGGTGCGGGAACGGTGCTGACCCCGGAGCAGGTGACTCAGGTCAAGGATGCCGGAGGCCAGGTGATTGTCATGCCGCACAGCGATGCGAAGGTGCTGCGTGCAGCCAAGGCTGCCGGGCTGTTCCTCTCACCAGGCGTGGCGACGCCGACCGAAGCCTTTGCCGCGCTGGCCGAAGGGGCTGATGTGCTGAAGCTGTTTCCTGCCGAGCAGATGTCGCCCGCGGTGGTCAAGGCGTGGCTGGCGGTATTGCCCAAGGGCACGATTCTGCTGCCGGTCGGGGGGATCTCGCCGGACAACATGAAGGTGTTCCTCGATGCCGGCGTGAAAGGCTTTGGCCTGGGCTCCGGGCTGTTCAAGCCAGGCATGAGCACCTCTGACGTTACCGGGCGCGCCCAGGCCTATGTGGCTGCCTGGAAGCAGCACAGCGCAGCGCTTGCAGACTGACCGGCGCCGGTAGTCGTTATCCAATAAGAGAATCAACAAGAGAAACCGCACCCATGAAAATCACCAAACTCACCACGTTCATCGTTCCGCCGCGCTGGTGCTTCCTCAAGGTCGAGACCGACGAGGGCGTTGTCGGCTGGGGCGAGCCAGTGGTCGAAGGCCGCGCGCACACCGTGGCCGCTGCTGTGGAAGAACTCTCCGATTACCTGATCGGCAAGGACCCGCGCAACATCGAAGACATCTGGACGGTGCTGTACCGCGGCGGCTTCTACCGGGGTGGGGCGATCCACATGAGCGCCCTGGCAGGCATCGATCAGGCGTTGTGGGACATCAAGGGCAAGGCCCTGGGCGTTTCCGTCAGCGACCTGCTCGGTGGTCAGGTGCGTGACAAGATTCGCGTCTATTCGTGGATCGGCGGTGACCGCCCTGCAGACACGGCGCGGGCTGCGAAAGAAGCGGTCGGACGTGGTTTTACTGCGGTGAAAATGAACGGCACCGAAGAGCTGCAATTTCTCGATACCTTCGACAAGGTCGACCTGGCGCTGGCCAACGTGGCTGCCGTGCGCGATGCCGTCGGGCCGAATGTCGGCATCGGTGTGGACTTCCATGGCCGGGTTCACAAGCCCATGGCCAAGGTGCTGATGAAGGAGCTGGACGCCTACAAGCTGATGTTCATCGAAGAGCCGGTGCTCAGCGAGAACTATGAAGCACTGAAGGAGCTGGCACCGCTGACCAGCACGCCGATTGCCCTGGGTGAGCGGCTGTTCTCACGCTGGGACTTCAAGCGCGTGTTGAGCGAAGGTTATGTCGACATTATCCAGCCTGATGCGTCCCACGCCGGTGGCATCACTGAAACCCGCAAGATCGCCAATATGGCCGAAGCGTATGACGTCGCGCTGGCGCTGCATTGTCCGCTCGGGCCTATCGCGCTGGCGGCATGCCTGCAACTGGACGCGGTTTGTTACAACGCCTTCATTCAGGAACAGAGCCTGGGCATTCACTACAACGAAAGCAACGATCTGCTCGATTACGTGAAGCACCCGGAAGTCTTCGACTACGACAAGGGCATGGTCAAGATTCCCAACGGGCCGGGCCTGGGCATCGAGATCAACGAAGAATATGTCATCGAACGCGCGGCCATCGGCCACCGCTGGCGCAACCCGATCTGGCGCCATGCCGATGGCAGTTTTGCCGAGTGGTAGAGCACAGTAAATCCCCGTAACCATCGTTCCCGCATACGGCACTTGTAATCATCGTTCCCATGCTCTGCATGGGAATGCCGTTCTGGACGCTCTGCGTACGATTTTGAGAGCGCGGTGCGGCGCAGGTATGTGACGCAGAGCGTCACGAAATGCATTACCACGCGGAGCGTGGGAACGAGAGCTCGCCAATCGAAACACAGACCTCAATAAATCCAACAAGAGGCTACATTCCATGCGCACTCGAACTCTTGAGGGTGCGGCATCCCTGGTGACGCCGTCCCGCAAACGTTTCTTCATCATGGTGCTGCTGTTCATTACGGTGGTGATCAACTACCTGGACCGCAGCAACCTGTCGATTGCCGCTCCTGCGCTGACCGCCGAGCTGGGCCTTGATACGGTTCACATCGGGCTGATCTTCTCCGCGTTCGGCTGGACCTATGCCGCCATGCAATTGCCTGGTGGCTGGCTGGTGGACCGTGTGCCGCCGCGTATCCTTTACACCGCGGCGCTGCTGCTGTGGTCCATCGCGACCATCATGCTTGGTTTTGCGGCCAGCTTTATTGCGCTGTTCGTACTGCGCATGGCGGTCGGTGCGCTGGAAGCACCTGCCTATCCGATCAACAGCCGTGTCGTGACCACCTGGTTTCCCGAGCGCGAGCGGGCTACCGCCATTGGCGTCTATACCTCGGGGCAGTTCGTCGGCCTGGCGTTTCTAACCCCGGTGCTGGCCTGGTTACAGGCGCACTATGGCTGGCACATGGTGTTTGTCGCTACAGGTGGTGTCGGTGTGCTGTGGGCGTTGATCTGGTATACGGTCTATCGCGAGCCGCGTGACTTCAAAGGTGTCAATCAGCAGGAAATCGACCTGATCAAAGAGGGCGGCGGTCTGGTAGACATCCAGAAGGATGTCGAAAAACAGAAGCAGGGTTTCAGCTGGCTGGACCTGGGCATTGTGTTGAGCAAGCGCAAGCTGTGGGGGATCTATCTGGGGCAGTTCTGCCTGAACTCCACGCTATGGTTCTTCCTGACCTGGTTCCCGACCTATCTGGTGAAATACCGCGGCATGGATTTCATCAAGTCCGGGCTGCTGGCGTCGTTGCCGTTTCTTGCGGCGTTTGTCGGCGTGCTGTGTTCGGGGTTCTTTTCCGACTGGCTGATCCGTCGCGGGCATAGCGTGGGCTTTGCGCGCAAGTTGCCAATCATTGCCGGGCTGCTGATCTCGACCTCGATCATCGGTGCCAACTTCGTTGACTCCACCCCGTTGGTCATCACCTTTCTGGCGCTGGCATTCTTCGGCAACGGTCTGGCGTCGATCACCTGGTCGCTGGTATCGACCCTGGCCCCGGCGCGCTTGCTGGGCCTGACTGGCGGCACGTTCAACTTCATCGGCAACCTCGCCGCCATCGCCACGCCGATCGTGATCGGCTTTCTGGCAACGGGTGACTCGTTTGCGCCGGCCATCACTTACATTTCGGTACTGGCATTGCTGGGCGCGCTGTCTTACATCCTGCTGGTAGGCAAAGTAGAGCGTATCGAGCTCTGATGTCGACGTATCTGGATGCTGGCGGCGATAATGCCGTCAGCTTTTCGATCCGCCCCTTTTATGAAAATGGCCTGTCATGCACAACGATTCGATCATCCCTGAAAAAATTACCGACAAAGAACCGGCGCCGACAGGGACTCAGACTCTGCTGCGCGGGCTTGGCGTGGTGCAGGCGGTGGCCGGTGGCGCACGGGACCTGAAGGAAATCGCCCGGCTGATCGGCACCACACGCAGCACCACTCACCGTCTGGCCAGTTGCCTGGTCGAGGAGCGCTACCTTCGGGTGGTGCCTCAAGTGGGTTATCTGCTTGGGCCGAAACTGATCGAGCTGGGGTTTCAGGCGCGCGAAGAAGTGCCACTGGCAATGCTCGCCCGGCCATATCTGGATCGGCTGTCGGAGCTGACGGGCGATACGGTGCATCTGGCGGTGCGGGAAGGTGACGACGTGCTTTATCTGCACAAGAACCCTGGTCGCAATGGCCCGGAAATGCGCTCACGGGTCGGGCATCGCATGCCGCTGGTGCGAACCGGTATCGGCAAGGCGTTGCTGCTGGACAGCGGGTTGCCGGAGTGGCAGCGCTTATATGACGCCAGCATGCCGAGCAGTGGCAGGAATCCGCTATGGCCTGCTCATGAGCAGCAAACCTGGGAGCAGTTGCAGGTGCGAAGGGAAGAATACGTGCAGGGAGGGTATGCGTTCGATCTGGAGGACAACGAACCGTCGATCCGTTGCGTTGCAGCGCCGGTACGTGATGCCAGCAAACAGATCGTTGCCGGCATCAGTGTCGCCAGTACCGTGCCCTACATGCCGCTGGAGAAGATGGCCGAGCTGGTCCCGCTGATCAAGCAGATAGCAGCGGAACTCTCGGCCGATCTCGGCGGCTGATTCGCAGTGAATCAGGCCTGCAGCGTGGCCATGTCGATCACGAAGCGGTATTTCACGTCACCGGCCAGCATGCGCTCGTAGGCTTCGTTGATGTTGCGGATATCGAGCATTTCGATGTCGCAGGTGATGTCGTTCTCGGCGCAGAAATCCAGCACTTCCTGAGTTTCAGCGATACCACCGATCAGCGAACCGGCCAATACGCGACGGCTCATCACCAGGTGGGCTGCATGGACTGGCGGCTCGACCGGTTCGATCAGACCGACCAGAATGTGCACGCCGTCAAAGCGCAGCGTCTCCAGGTAGGGGTTCAGGTCATGCTGAACCGGAATGGTGTCGAGCAGAAAGTCGAAATGACCGGCAGCGGCTTTCATCTGTTCAGCGTCGGTGGACACGATCACATGATCTGCACCCTGACGACGTGCTTCCTGAGCCTTGGCTGCGGAGCGGGTGAACAGGGTCACTTCAGCGCCCATTGCCTTGGCGAACTTGATGCCCATGTGGCCCAGACCACCCATGCCCAGAATACCGACCTTGTCGCCAGCCTTCACACCGTAGTGCTTGAGCGGTGAATAAGTGGTGATGCCTGCGCAAAGGATTGGCGCAGCAGCGGCCGGGTCGAGTTTCTCTGGAATGCGCACAACGAAATGCTCGGCGACCACGATGCTGTTGGAGTAGCCACCCATGGTGTTGCTGCCGTCCACGCGGTCAGGCGTGGCGTAGGTCATGGTCGGACCTTCCAGGCAATACTGCTCGAGATCCGATTTACAGGCCGAACATTCGCGGCACGAATCGACCATGCAGCCAACACCGACCAGATCGCCGACCTTGTATTTGCTGGCGTTGGCGCCAGTGGCGGTCACGCGACCGACAATTTCATGGCCAGGCATCAGCGGGTAAACAGCGATGCCCCATTCGTTGCGCGCCTGGTGAATGTCGGAGTGGCAGACGCCGCAGTAGAGGATTTCGATGGCAACGTCGTCGGCACGCGGAGCGCGACGTTCGAAGGTCATCGGGGCGAGGGGGGCGGTAGCTGACTGTGCGGCATAACCTATTGCTGTGTACATGTTTGACCTCGCAAGGTGTTACGGAATAGAGGCGGTCAATTGTCCTGATACGTGCCCTTCGTGGCTATGGTGAATCCTACGTGTTTCATGCCTATTCCTCCGGTCTGACGTTTCAGGGTCGGCTATGAAGCGCAAATCTGCGATGATACAGCTGTCTGTTTCTCTGTCAGGCTGCTCCCATGACGTTACCTGTTGTTATTGATGGCAATGCCACGCTTGTCTCCTTGATCCAGCCGCTGGCAGTGCGTCCCGGCTTTGTAGCGACGCATTTGCCCGAGGTTCGCGTGCTTTCGGCGTTTGGCTATGTCGCCAGCAGCCCGCAGATTTACGAGCCGAGCCTGATGATCGTCGTGCAGGGCAGCAAGGTCGCCTGCCTGGGGCCACGCACGTTTGAGTACGGCACCGGGCATTACCTGATTCAGGCGCTTTCTGTGCCGTTCAAATGCGAAACTTTTGCCACTCCAGACAAACCGCTGTATGGCGTATCGGTAGCCATCGACCGCGTGCTGCTTGGCGAGTTGGTGCAAGCGATGGGCCCGGCCAGCGGCCAGGAAAGCCAGATGCAGACCCCGGAGTCGATGACCTCGGTGCGCATCGACTCTGCGATGCGTGACAGCGTCGAACGCCTGCTGCGTTGTCTGCACGATCCGCTGGAGTGTCAGGCGATGGGGCAATCAAGGATTCGTGAGGTGCTGTACAGCGCGCTGCGTGGACCGCAATCAGGGGTTTTGCGTGCGCTGGTCGAACAGCAGGGGCAATTCGCACGTATTGCTTCGGCGGTAACCTATCTGCATGAGCACTATGATCACGCGCTGAACGTCGACACGCTGGCCAGTTGCGCAAACATGAGTACCTCGACCTTTCACGAGCACTTCAAACGCAGCACCTTGTTGTCACCGGTGCAGTACCTCAAACGTCTGCGCCTGCTCAAGGCCCAGCAACTGCTGGTGGCCGACGGGCTGAATGTGTCGCAGGTCGCGCTCAGGGTCGGCTATCAGAGTGCGTCGCAATTCAGCCGTGAATACAAACGTTACTTTGAGCGCAGTCCGGGAGAAGAGGGCTGCAGGGTTTAACGGCAAGCTACAAGCGGCAAGATCAGCGCCTGTAACTTGCCGCTGCCTTACATATTCGGATAAGTCGGCCCGCCAGCGCCTTCCGGTGCAACCCATGTGATGTTCTGCGAAGGGTCCTTGATGTCGCAGGTCTTGCAGTGCACGCAGTTCTGCGCGTTGATCTGAAAGCGCTTCTCGCCATCTTCTTTAGTGATGACTTCATACACGCCAGCCGGGCAATAGCGCTGGGCAGGCTCGTCGTACAGCGGCAGGTTCTTGCTGATCGGGATGCTCGGGTCGGTCAGCTTCAGGTGGCAAGGTTGTTCCTCTTCATGGTTGGTGCTGGAGAGGAATACCGAGCTGAGCTTGTCGAAGCTGAGCTTGCCGTCGGGTTTCGGGTAATCGATTTTCTTTGAGTCCGCTGCCAGCTTGAGGCGGGCGTAGTCCGGCGTGGTGTCGTGCAGCGTGAACGGCAGCTTGCCGCCAAAGATGTTCTGATCGATGAAGTTGAAGGCGCCACCCTTGATCGCGCCGTATTTGTGGATCGCCACGCCGAAGTTGCGGCTGGCGAACAGCTCTGCATGCAGCCAGCTGGCCTTGAAGGCATCGACGTAGGAGGTCAGCACGTCTCCGCCTTCCTTGCCGGCGAACAGCGCATCTGCAACCGACTCGGCTGCGAGCATGCCGGACTTCATTGCCGTGTGGCTGCCCTTGATCTTGGCGAAGTTCAGGGTGCCCAGGTCGCAACCGATCAACGCGCCGCCAGGGAATACCATCTTCGGCAGTGAGTTCAGGCCGCCCTTGGCAATGGCGCGTGCGCCGTAGCTGATGCGTTTGCCGCCCTCAAGATACTGTTTTATGACCGGGTGGTGCTTGTAGCGCTGGAATTCGTCGAACGGCGACAGGTACGGGTTGCTGTAGGACAGGTCGACGATCAGGCCGACCACTACCTGATTGTTCTCCAGGTGGTACAGGAACGAGCCGCCCGGATTGGCGTCGTCCAGTGGCCAGCCTGCGGTGTGCACCACCAGGCCCTGTTCATGCTTCGCCGGGTCGACTTCCCAGATTTCCTTCAGGCCGATGGCGTAATGCTGCACATCGGCTTCGTCGTCGAGGTTGAAGCGCTTGAGCAATTGCTTGCCGATGTGACCGCGGCAGCCTTCGGCGAACAGCGTGTACTTGGCGCGCAGTTCCATGCCGGGGGTGTACAGGCCTTCCTTGGGGTTGCCTTCGCGGTCGACACCCAGATCGCCGGTGACGATACCGCGTACCACGCCGTTTTCGTCGAACAGTGCTTCCTGAGCGGCAAAGCCCGGATAGATTTCCACGCCGAGGTTTTCAGCCTGCTGGGCGAGCCAGCGGCACAGGTTGCCCAGGGATATGATGTAGTTGCCATGGTTGTGCATGGTCTTGGGGACGAAAAAGTCCGGAATTTTCTGCGCCTTTTCGGCGTCGCGCAGGACGTAGATGTCATCGCGCTTGACCGGTGTATTGAGCGGAGCGCCCAATTCCTGCCAGTCTGGAAACAGCTCGTTCAGTGCGCGCGGTTCGAACACGGCACCGGACAGGATGTGTGCGCCGACTTCGGAGCCTTTTTCCACCACGCAGACGCTGATTTCCTGCCCGGCTTCAGCGGCCTTCTGTTTAAGGCGGCAAGCGGCAGAAAGCCCGGAAGGGCCGGCTCCGACGATGACGACGTCGAATTCCATGTATTCGCGTTCCACAGGCTATCTCCTACGTTCAAGGCTCACGGTGTTTTTATGGGCACTGCTTTATGAGTCGCTGCAGGCCGACGCAGGAGGTGTTGAGCACCACCCGTCTTTTAATGGCACGCATTATATCTACACCACTGCATGGGTCCAATACAAACGTTTGTTTGAATTGCCCGCAGCCCAGATAAATCAAAGACACCAGACTCGGAACTGGCCGATTTGGCGTATTGACCGGAAAAGGCGTTGCGGTCAATATACGGGCGGTTTTGCGTTTGCCGTAGGCTGAAACGAGGCACCTGCGTTGCAGGAAGTCTCTCAAAAGGCATCAGGCGGACGCGGTGCAGGCAACAGGTCAACGTCGCACGGCGCATTTTACACACCCTGCCGCTGCTTGACGGGTGACTCCCGGCTTTTATATGGCTTTTTAAAGTCGCCCGGGCGGCCTGCACGCATTGCGATTGCTTGTTGAGGACACATATCGATCGTCTGGCATCGCCAGGCGACTTCTTTTCACCGGAGAGTGAGGAATCCATGAAGGTTCTTGTAGCTGTCAAACGAGTGGTCGACTACAACGTCAAGGTTCGCGTCAAGGCGGACAACTCCGGCGTCGATCTTGCCAACGTCAAAATGTCCATGAACCCGTTCTGCGAAATCGCTGTTGAAGAAGCGGTGCGCTTGAAAGAGAAGGGCGTGGCAACGGAAATCGTGGTCGTCACCATTGGTCCGACCACTGCTCAGGAGCAACTGCGTACTGCGCTGGCGCTGGGTGCAGACCGTGCCGTGCTGGTCGAGTCTGCCGAAGAACTGACCTCTCTGGCCGTGGCCAAGCTGCTCAAGGCAGTAGTCGACAAGGAGCAGCCACAACTGGTGATCCTTGGCAAACAGGCTATCGACAGCGACAACAACCAGACCGGCCAGATGCTGGCTGCGCTGAGTGGCTACCCGCAAGGTACGTTCGCCTCCAAGGTTGAAGTCTCCGGTGACAAGGTTGCCGTGACCCGTGAAATCGACGGCGGCCTGCAAACTGTTTCCCTGACCCTGCCAGCCATCGTGACCACGGACCTGCGTCTGAACGAGCCGCGCTACGCTTCGCTGCCCAACATCATGAAAGCCAAGAAAAAGCCGCTTGAAGTGCTGACCCCGGATGCACTGGGCGTTTCCACGGCATCGACCAACAAGACCCTCAAGGTTGAAGCACCGGCTGCACGCAGCGCGGGCATCAAGGTCAAATCGGTGGCTGAACTGGTCGAGAAACTGAAAAACGAAGCGAAGGTAATCTAAATGACGATCCTGGTTATCGCTGAACACGACAATGCGACCGTAGCCCCGGCTACGCTCAATACCCTGGCTGCCGCGCAGAAGATCGGCGGTGACATCCACTTGCTGGTTGCCGGTTCAGGCGTAAGCGCCGTTGCCGACGCCGCCGCCAAAATTGCCGGCGTGGCGAAAGTGCTGGTGGCCGACAACGCTGCCTACGCACATCAATTGCCTGAAAACGTTGCGCCACTGGTCGTAGAACTGGCTGCGGGTCATAGTCACGTTCTGGCTGCTGCAACCTCCAACGGCAAGAACATCCTGCCGCGCGTTGCCGCGCAGCTGGATGTCGATCAGATCTCCGAGATCGTTTCGGTGGTCTCGGCCGACACCTTCACCCGCCCGATCTACGCCGGTAACGCCATTGCCACCGTGCAGTCCACTGCCGCGATCAAGGTCATCACCGTGCGTGCCACCGGTTTCGATCCGGTCGCTGCCGAGGGTGGTTCGGCTTCTGTTGAAGCGGTTTCGGCTGCTCACGATGCGGGCAAGTCCAGCTTCGTCGGCGAAGAACTGGCCAAATCCGATCGTCCAGAACTGACGGCAGCCAAGATCGTCGTATCCGGCGGTCGTGGCATGCAGAACGGCGACAACTTCAAGCACCTGTACACGCTGGCCGACAAGCTCGGTGCTGCAGTGGGGGCTTCCCGTGCTGCGGTCGATGCCGGTTTTGTGCCCAACGACATGCAGGTCGGCCAGACCGGCAAGATCGTTGCGCCTCAGCTGTATATTGCTGTCGGTATTTCCGGTGCCATTCAGCATCTGGCCGGCATGAAAGACTCCAAGGTGATCGTTGCGATCAACAAGGATGAGGAAGCTCCGATCTTCCAGGTGGCCGATTACGGGCTGGTGGCTGATTTGTTCGAAGCCATTCCCGAGCTGGAGAAGCTGGTTTAAGCCACGCGCTTCCACTATAAAGAGAACCCGTTCCGTTCGGGGGTTGTGTGCCGGCAGGTTGCTTGCGGTACATAGGCCCGGATCGAGCGGGTTTTTTTATCGGGTATCAAAAGGACTTTTCATGGTGCACCCCCGGCTGCTGTCTTCGCTTTTTCTCGGGCTGATCATGCTGCCTACGCTGTCATTCGCTGCCAGCAAGTGCGAGCGTCTGATTGTGACCGGCAGTCCGGACGCGCCGCCTTATCTGTGGCGTGATCCTCAGGACCCACGTCATCTGATGGGCGCCAATGCCGATCTGCTGACACAGGCGGCAGGTGAGCTGGGTATCAAGGTCGAGTTCCTGTACGGCGGCAAGCGCAGTCAGGCACTTGAGGAGGTGCGCACCGGGCGCATGGACTTGCTGGCGGACGCGCCGTTCAATGCAGCGCAGCTTGAGTCGCTTGATTACATTCATCCGCCGATTGTGCAGAACGACATCATGGTCTGGACGCGTCACGATCACAGCGTACCGTTCAATACCCTGGCCGAGCTGCACGATCATCCTGGCGCCATGTCGGAAAAGACCCGATTGACGCCTTCATTCGAGGCTGCGGCCAAGCAGCATTTGACCCTGACACGCCTGCCAGGCCTGACCCCGGCTTTTCAGAAGCTGGCGCTGGGTGAGGTGGATTACGTGCTTGCCGGACGTTACGCCGGGATGGTCATGGTGCAGACGCTGGGTCTTTCTGCAGACCTGGCTGCGCAACCCTTGCCGGTCGATACGCCCGGGTTTTATCTGGCGTTGTCGTTCAATTCGGCCTGCAACGAACCATGGTTGCGCGGACAACTGGCGAAAAAGATGACAGAATCGGCCGCCTCCGGCCTTGCGGGTGATGTCATCAGGCACAACCTGGAGTTGTGGAAAGCCCAACTGTTGCAACCTGCCAGCGCCAGCGCACCAGACAAGTAGGGATGTTTTTGTGAGTATTCGTTTTTCAATCGCCGTCATGGCCATCGCCACGCTGGCTGGCTGCGCCAGCGACCCGCTACCGACCGAGCAGTTCAAGCTGACCGAGCAGGCGCTGGAGCAGGCCAAAGCCGTTGGCGCGGGTGATGATCAGCCCGAGATGGAAGTCGCTCTGGCCCGCTTTGCCGAAGCTCGCGCCTCCATGGCGACCCACGCCTACAAGGACGCGCGCATGAAAGCCGAGCAGGCCGAGCTTGATGCCCGGCTGGCAGAGGCCCGAGTGCTCACCCTCAAGAGTCAGGAGCAGGTCAATCAGTTGAATACCCGCCTCAACCGGTTACGCAAGCAACTGGGAGAGGCACAATGAACCGTCTTCCGCGTGTACTGAGTGTGTGCCTGTTGCTGGGTTCGGCTGGCCTTTACGGGTGTGCCGGTCATCAGGACAGCGGGCAGGCCTTGCAACAGGCCAGTGCCGATTTCCAGAAGGTCAAGGAAGATACCGATGTGTTGCGCAGCGCGCCCAAGGATGTCATTCGCGCTGGCGAATCTCTGGCTCGCGCCGAGCGTCTGTCCAGTTACTTGGGGAGCGGTGCCGATGTCGCTCACTACGCCTACCTCAGCAGCCGCTATAGCGAGATCGCGCGTGAGCACAGCAATTTGATGCTGAGCCAGGAGCGCCTGGCGAAAATGGACATGGAGCGCCAGCGTCTGCAATTGGCGCTGCGTGAAGCCAAGCTGGCCAGCGCCCAGCAGCAGGGGCGTTGGCTGGAAGATCAGATCCTCAGTCTGGCAACCACCGAGACCGATCGCGGGCTGGTCATGACGTTGGGAGATGTGCTGTTCGACGCCGGGCACGCCGAGCTGAAAAGCTCGGCCAGTCGCACCATTCTCAAGGTTGTGCAGTTCTTGCAGATCAATCCGCGTCGAGTGGTCCGGATCGAGGGGTATACCGACAGCACAGGTGACCGTCAGGAGAATCTGAAGCTGTCGAAGGATCGTGCACAAGCGGTCGCAGACGTTCTGATGGACCTGGGTGTCGACGAAAAACGTATCCATGTCGAGGGCTATGGTCAGCAGTTCCCGGTGAACGCTAACGCCTCCGAGCGAGGGCGCGCGCAAAATCGCCGTGTGGAAATTGTTTTTTCCGATGAAAAAGGTCAGTTAGGCGCAGCGCGCTGATAAAGACCTCTCAAAAAGCCCGACGCCGGAAACGGCCTCGGGCTTTTTTGGCTTTAAAGGCTTTGCATATGGCGTTTTCAGCCGCGTTTATTTTCATGCAGAGGTCGCGATCGCTGGCTTGAATGTAAACTGTTCCCGTACACTTCTGGACTGTGCCGGTTATTCCGTATCTGTATTTTTAAAAACAATAAATCACCGGTCTTTTCGAGGCTGTGTCATGACCAATCTCTTGCTCTACCAGCGTATCGCTCAGCAGTTGGCCGAAGACATCCGCCGTGGTGTGTATCAGCCCGGCGAGCGTGTGCCGTCCGTTCGCAAAATGAGTTCGCAGCTCAACGTCAGCCATGCGACGGTGTTGCAGGCTTACGCGAACCTTGAAGACCAGGGGCTGATCCGGGCGCGTCCTCAATCCGGCTACTACGTCCATCAAACGCCCGCGCTGACAGCTTCGACCCCGGATATCGCGCGGGTCGAGCGGCCTGGTCTGGTCACGCGCAGCAGCATCATCCAGCAAGTGCTCGAAGAATCCCGCCGCGAGGGCGTGTTCGCCCTGGGTGCCGCTGTGCCTCATGTGGACCACCTGCCGGTGCGCGCGCTGCATCAGCAATTGGCGAAAGTGACGCGTTTTCACAGCCCGCGGGCCTTCAGCTATATGTTCAGTCCGGGTTTCGAGCCGCTGCGCAGGCAGGTCGCCATCCGTATGCGCGACGCTGGTGTGGTGGTCGACCCGTCCGAGGTGGTGATCACTCATGGTTGCGTGGACGCACTGCAAATGACCCTGCGTGTGCTGACCCGGCCGGGTGACCTGATTGCTGCCGAGTCGCCTGCTTATTACGGATTGTTGCAACTTGCCGATCTGCTGGGCTTGAAAGTGATTGAAATCCCCAGCGATCCGGCCACCGGCATCAGCCTGGAGGCCCTGCAACTGGCGGCCAATCAATGGTCAATCAAAGCATTGGTACTGACTTCACGCCTGAGCAACCCACTGGGCGGCACCATGCCGGAGGAGCGGCAGAAGAACCTGCTGCGTCTGGCCTCGGACTTCGATATTCAAGTGGTTGAAGACGATGTCTACGGTGAGTTGATGTTCGAAGTCGGGAGGACCAAGGCGCTCAAGGCGTTCGATCGGCTGGGGAGGGTGATTTACTGTTCCAGCTTTTCCAAGACGCTGTCGCCCGGTGTGCGCATCGGCTGGATCATTGCTGGCAAATACCAGGCAGAAATTCAACGTCTGCAGACTTTCAGCACGCATTCTGCATGCAGTGTTACGCAGATGGCGGTCGCCGCATACCTCGAAAACGGCGGCTACGATCGGCACTTGCGTTTCATTCGCCTGGAATACCGCAAGAATCTCAGCGCCTTCCAATTGGCGGTGCAGCAGTTCTTCCCTGATGGCACGCAGATGAGTCGCCCTGCGGGTGGGTTCATTCTGTGGGTGAGTCTGCCGGGCCGGGTCAATACTCAGGAGCTGCATGTTCGTGCGCTGGAGCAGGGTATCAGTATCGCGCCGGGGTTGATCTTCAGTAATACCGAGCAGTTCAATCACTGCATCCGCCTCAACTGCGGGATGCCTTGGAACAAAGAGGCTGAGCGGGCACTGATGACGCTGGGTATTCTGGCCAAGCAGTTGTGTCAGGAAGCGGTACATGTGTACTGAGTTGTAAAGATTTTTTGTCAATTGTTTTGAACTCTTGGCTTGTCAGGTTGGCCTCAAAAGCACAGCATGTGTTTCTTTTTCCGGCTATTTGCCACTGTCTTGCCTGACTTTTTGCCTATGAATGTTTTTCGCTGTCTGGGATTGCTTGTCGTCGTGCTTCTGAGTGGTTGTGATGCTCAGGATCCCCCTGTGCCCAAGCCCAAAACCGAGGCGGTTATTACTGCTCCGGTCTCGCCTGAAGTGCACTTGAAGACCGAGGCTCCTGTGGAGGCGGTGGCGACGGATGCAAAACAGATAAAGGCACCCGATACCATGCATCAGTTGATGCCAGGTGTCCCGGTGGTGCCGGTAGTGGTGGGCAAGGAAAAATCACAACCCTCAGCGCCTCCGGTGGCCAAGGCGGCAGTTTCTGAAAAATCGCCTTCGAAAGTAGTGGCGGCCAAGGCGCCTGTCAGCAAGCGCAAGAACGCCAAAGACGCCAAAACGGCCAGTGCCAAGGATGTGCGCATCAAGTCGCCAAAGCTCGACCTGAGTTTGCCGCCCGAGCTTGTCAAGGAGCTGGACCCGCCCGCCAATGTGATTACCAGCAAGCGCAAGCCGATATTGCCGCAGATGTTCAGCGACAAGGGGTCTTCGGCCAATCCGGGTCCCTTTGAGCTTGAAGGTCGATTGCTGACCAACGAAATGCAATTGCAGATGCGCAACGAAAACCGTCGCGATGTGGAAGGTGCTGCGCTGGATTTCAAATTCAAGCAGTAAGCCCTGCCTATCGTCCGATACAGCGTTTTCAAACAGACGTTTTGACGGTTAATATCCTTCCTCTTTTTCTATTTTTCAGTAAGGGTGTCTGGTCATGGACTGCCGTTCCGATTGTGGTGCGTGCTGCATAGCGCCTTCTATCACGTCTCCCATACCTGGCATGCCTGAGGGAAAACCTGCAGGTGAGCGATGCCTGCACTTGTCGGTCGAGTTTCTGTGCGCCTTGTTCGGCAGGCCCGAGCGACCTGCGGTATGCAGTCAGTTCAAGGCGGCGGAAGATGTTTGCGGAGTCGATCAGGCGGATGCCATTCGCCTTATTGGTTGGTGGGAAAAAGCTACTGCAGTGGCATGAAAGGGCTGTTTTTGGGCGCAAGTGCTTTGTCGGAACTTCAAAACAAGGAATAAAACAATGAGTCCGCTGTATCGCATGGCTGTTGCTTGTGGTTTTACTGTAATGCTTGCCGGAACGGCGCAGGCTGACGACTGGAAAGTGGTCAAGAACGAGGATGGCATCAAAGTTTCGTTGAGTGACGTGCCTGGGTCCGACTACAAGGCCTACCAGGGCATTGCGCTGATCAATGCCAGCGTGAGCAAGCTGCGTGCGCTTCAAGAGGATGTTGCCGGGGCCTGCGCCTGGATTCATGAGTGCAAGTTGCAGAAGATACTCAAGCACGAAGGTAACAAGACCTGGACCTACAGCCAGTTCAATACGCCCTGGCCGGTGACGCCCCGTGACTCGGTGTTGCTGATCACCACTCTGGAGGGGGCTGACGGCAGTATTACCCGGAATCTTGAGGAGCAGCCCAAGTACGTTCCCGAGGAAAAGGGTTTCGTGCGTGTGACCGAGGTCAAGGGGTTCTGGAAGATGGTGCCCAAGGGGCCAAACCAGACCGAGGTGACTTATCAGGTTCACACCGAGCCCGGTGGTAGCGTGCCATCGATGCTGGCCAACAAGTTTGTTGTCGACGCGCCGTTCAACACGCTGAAAGCGCTCAGAGAGCGGGCCGCGCAAACGCAATAATCTTGCAGTATGCAGTACGCACAAAAAAGGGCTGCCAGTGGCAGCCCTTTGTTTTTGCGTGTAACGCTTACTTGCGGTCTTGCAGGGCGACGATGTCGCGTTGCACATTGCCGGTGTAGAGCTGGCGAGGGCGACCGATCTTGTAAGGGCTGGAGAGCATTTCTTTCCAGTGCGAAATCCAGCCGACGGTCCGCGCCAGAGCGAAGATTACGGTGAACATGCTGGTCGGAATGCCGATAGCCTTGAGGATAATACCCGAGTAGAAGTCGACGTTCGGGTACAGCGAGCGCTCGATGAAGTATGGGTCAGTCAGGGCGATCTCTTCGAGGCGCATGGCCAGTTCAAGTTGAGGATCGTTGGTGATGCCCAGCTCTTTCAGTACTTCGTCGCAGGTCTGCTTCATTACGGTGGCGCGTGGGTCACGGTTCTTGTAGACGCGGTGACCGAAGCCCATGAGCTTGAACGGATCGTTCTTGTCCTTGGCCTTGGCGATGAACTTGTCGATGTTCGACACGTCACCGATTTCATCCAGCATGGTCAGTACCGCTTCGTTGGCGCCGCCGTGTGCCGGGCCCCATAGCGCGGCGATGCCGGCAGCGATACAGGCAAACGGGTTGGCACCCGAAGAACCTGCCATACGTACAGTGGACGTCGAGGCGTTCTGCTCGTGGTCGGCGTGAAGGATGAAGATCTTGTCCATCGCCTTGGCCAGCACCGGGCTGATCGGTTTGATCTCGCACGGGGTGTTGAACATCATGTGCAGGAAGTTTTCGGCGTAGCTGAGGTCGTTGCGCGGGTACATCATGGGCTGACCCATGGAGTACTTGTAGACCATCGCTGCCAGGGTCGGCATCTTGGCGACCAGGCGTACAGCAGAAATCTCGCGGTGCTGCGGATTATTGATGTCCAGCGAGTCGTGGTAGAACGCTGACAGGGCGCCGACTACGCCGCACATGACGGCCATCGGGTGGGCATCGCGACGAAAGCCGTTGAAGAAGGTCTTGAGTTGCTCGTGAACCATCGTGTGGTTCTTGACCACGGCCACGAACTGGGCTTTCTGTTCGGCGGTCGGCAGTTCGCCGTTGAGCAGCAGGTAGCAGGTTTCGAGGTAATCGGACTGCTCGGCCAGTTGTTCGATCGGGTAGCCGCGGTGCAGCAGAATGCCATTGTCACCATCAATGTAGGTGATCTTCGAATCGCAAGAGGCCGTGGACATGAAACCAGGGTCAAATGTGAAGCGGCCGGTGGCGGTCAGGCCGCGTACGTCGATCACGTCCGGACCCACTGTACCGGTCAGAATTGGCAGCTCGACGGGGGCAGCGCCCTCGATGATCAACTGCGCTTTTTTGTCAGCCATGTGGCCTCCTATTTATGCTTCAAATCATCAGACAGGCCCCCCACGCAGGGCCCGCATCACTATAGTGAGATAAATTCTAAAGTCAATTTGCCTAAAGTCGTGTTCCGCAAGGGCCCGCCGTGGATTTTTTCAGACCGTTTCCTGCCGTTTACGCCTTTTGTCCCGGCAACGCAATGCGCCATTGGCGGTAAGTCTGCGCGTTGTCATTAGTAACCTAACTGTCTATACTCGGCGTCCGACCGCCAAAGGCTTTTTGGCCTGTTTCAAGGGGGTCGTCACTTCCTGGGTGGTGGGTACCTGACCAGTGCACTTCCCAACAACTTGCCCTGATTGTTAGGGGCTCTTCAGTGTGAAAAAAAGCCGTGAATAGCCAACGACCTGTAAATCTAGACCTAAGGACCATCAAGCTCCCAGTCACCGCTTACACGTCCATCCTTCACCGCATCTCCGGTGTCATCCTCTTTGTCGGTATTGCAATCATGCTGTATGCAATGGACAAGTCGCTGGCGTCCGAAGAAGGGTTCGGTGAAGTCAAGGCGTGTCTGACCAGCCCGCTGGCCAAGCTGATCATCTGGGGGCTTCTGTCTGCCCTGCTGTATCACATGGTGGCCGGTATCCGTCACCTCATCATGGACTCCGGGGTAGGCGAGACGCTCGAAGGCGGCAAGCTGGGCTCCAAAATCGTTATCGCGGTTTCCGTGGTACTGATTCTTCTGGCGGGAGTATGGATATGGTAACCAACGTCACCAACCTTTCGCGTTCGGGCCTCTATGACTGGATGGCTCAGCGTGTTTCTGCGGTCGTGCTCGCGGCTTATTTCATATTCCTGATCGGATACATGGTCTTTCATCCGGGTCTGAGTTACGCCCAATGGCATGATCTGTTCGCACACAACGGAATGCGTATCTTCAGTCTGCTGGCCCTCGTTGCCCTTGGCGCTCACGCCTGGGTCGGCATGTGGACCATCGCGACCGACTACCTGACGCCGATGGCGCTGGGCAAGTCTGCCACTGCAGTACGTTTTCTGTTTCAGGCGGTATGCGGCGTTCTGATGTTCGCCTACTTCGTCTGGGGCGTGCAGATTCTTTGGGGTATCTGATTCATGGCTAACATAAATTCGCTTTCCTTCGACGCCATCATCATTGGTGGTGGCGGTGCCGGTATGCGCGCTGCTCTGCAGCTCGCTCAGGGCGGTCACAAGACTGCCGTGGTCACCAAGGTGTTCCCGACACGCTCGCACACCGTTTCTGCCCAAGGTGGCATCACCTGCGCAATTGCCTCTGCCGATCCGAACGATGACTGGCGCTGGCACATGTACGATACCGTCAAGGGTTCCGACTATATCGGTGACCAGGACGCTATCGAATACATGTGTTCCGTAGGCCCTGAAGCTGTTTTCGAACTCGAGCACATGGGTCTGCCGTTCTCCCGTACCGAACAGGGTCGCATCTACCAGCGTCCGTTTGGCGGTCAGTCCAAGGACTTCGGCAAGGGCGGTCAGGCTGCACGTACCTGTGCTGCTGCCGACCGTACCGGTCACGCACTGCTGCACACCCTGTATCAGGCCAACCTCAAGGCTGGCACCGTATTCCTCAACGAATACTACGGCGTGGATCTGGTCAAGAATCAGGACGGTGCCTTTGTCGGCATCATCGCCATCTGCATTGAAACCGGCGAAACTTCCTACATCCGTGCCAACGCTACCGTGCTGGCAACCGGCGGTGCAGGTCGTATCTACTCTTCGACCACCAACGCCCTGATCAATACCGGTGACGGTATCGGTATGGCACTGCGCGCCGGTGTCCCGGTTCAGGACATCGAAATGTGGCAGTTCCACCCGACCGGCATTGCCGGTGCAGGTGTACTGGTCACCGAAGGCTGCCGCGGTGAAGGCGGTTACCTGATCAACAAGCACGGCGAGCGTTTCATGGAGCGTTATGCTCCGAACGCCAAGGACCTTGCCGGTCGTGACGTTGTGGCACGTTCCATGGTCAAGGAAATCATTGCTGGTAACGGCTGTGGTCCGGATGGCGACCATGTAATGCTCAAGCTCGATCACCTGGGCGAAGAAGTGTTGCACAGCCGTTTGCCAGGCATTATGGAGTTGTCCAAGACCTTCGCTCACGTCGACCCTGCAACAGCGCCGATTCCGGTAGTTCCTACCTGCCATTACATGATGGGCGGCGTTGCCACCAACATTCATGGTCAGGCGATCACTCAGGACGCCGCCGGTGTCGATCAGATCATTCCGGGTCTGTTCGCGGTAGGTGAAGTGGCTTGCGTATCGGTTCACGGTGCCAACCGTCTGGGCGGCAACTCGTTGCTCGATCTGGTGGTGTTCGGTCGCGCTGCGGGTATCCACCTGGAGAAAGCGCTGAGCGAAGGTATCGACTACGCCCGTGCCTCCGAGTCCGACATCGATGCTGCGCTGGCACGCGTTGCCGGCCTGAACGAGCGCACTACCGGCGAAGACGTCGCCACGCTGCGTAAAGAGCTGCAAAGCTGCATGCAGAACTACTTCGGTGTGTTCCGCACCGGCGAATACATGCAGAAGGGTATTGCTCAGCTGGCTGACCTGCGCGTGCGTATCGCCAACGTCAAGATCAACGACAAGAGCCAGGCATTCAATACCGCCCGTATCGAAGCGCTTGAACTGCAAAACCTGCTGGAAGTTGCCGAAGCCACGGCGATCGCCGCAGAGCATCGTAAAGAGTCCCGCGGCGCTCACGCCCGTGAAGACTTTGAAGATCGCGATGACGAGAACTGGTTGTGCCACACCCTGTATTTCCCGGGTGACAAGCGCGTGACCAAACGTGCCGTGAACTTCTCGCCGAAGACTGTTCCGACTTTTGAACCCAAGATTCGGACTTATTAAGGGGTGGCCGATATGTTGCAAGTCAGTGTTTATCGTTACAACCCTGAGCAGGACGCCGCGCCGTTCATGCAGGAGTTTCAGGTCGATACCGGTGGCAAGGACCTGATGGTGCTGGACGTGCTCGCCCTGGTCAAAGAACAGGATCAAGGGTTCTCTTATCGTCGCTCATGCCGTGAAGGCGTGTGCGGTTCCGACGGCATGAATATCAACGGCAAGAACGGTCTGGCCTGCATCACGCCGCTGTCGGCTGTCGTTGCCAAGAACAAGCTGATCGTACGTCCGCTGCCTGGTTTGCCGGTTATTCGTGACCTGGTCGTCGATATGAGCATCTTCTACAAGCAGTACGAGAAGGTGAAGCCGTTCCTGCAGAATGACACGCCGGCTCCGGCCATCGAACGTCTGCAAACTCCGGAAGAGCGCGAAAAGCTCGATGGTCTGTACGAGTGCATTCTGTGCGCTTGCTGCTCGACTTCCTGCCCGTCCTTCTGGTGGAACCCCGACAAGTTCCTGGGTCCTGCTGCGCTGCTGCAAGCCTACCGTTTCCTGGCTGACAGCCGTGACACCCGCACCAGTGAGCGTCTGGCTTCGCTTGATGATCCGTTCAGCGTATTCCGCTGCCGCGGCATCATGAACTGCGTCAACGTGTGCCCGAAAGGCCTTAACCCAACCAAGGCTATCGGTCACGTGCGCAACATGTTGTTGCAAAACGGCGTCTGATTCATCGTTTTATCTGTTACACCGTTGCACTGAAGTGGCTGCGGCGCAGGCTTCAACCGGCGCCGTAGTTTTAACCTGAGCAGTAGCTCGCAAAGCTGCCGCTCTTATTTTGAAGAAATGAGACCAGCAGGGGCATCCGGGCTGGTACCCGGACTATCTGCGTGATCCCTGGTGACTTGATACAGTCGCTGCACACGACTATTTCAGGATTGCTCTGGTGTCTTCGCCGGTGGTGTCCCCTTACCGAGGGTGACCAAGCATGCAAGAAAGCGTGATGCAGCGCATGTGGAACAGTGCCCACCTATCCGGTGGTAACGCTGCCTATGTGGAAGAGCTCTATGAGCTTTACCTGCACGACCCTAACGCTGTGCCAGAAGAATGGCGCACCTACTTTCAGAAGTTGCCAGCAGACGGCAGCTCTGCCACTGATGTATCGCACTCGACTATTCGCGATCATTTCGTGTTGCTGGCCAAAAACCAGCGCCGCGCTCAACCGGTGTCCGCCGGCAGTGTGAGCAGCGAACACGAGAAGAAGCAGGTTGAAGTGCTGCGACTGATCCAGGCGTATCGGATGCGTGGCCACCAGGCTGCTCAGCTCGATCCGTTGGGCCTTTGGCAGCGCCCTGCGCCTGCGGATCTGTCGATCAATCATTACGGCTTGACCAATGCCGATCTTGATACGACCTTCCGTGCCGGCGACCTGTTCATCGGCAAAGAGGAAGCGAGCCTACGCGAAATTCATGAAGCGTTGCAGCAGACATATTGTCGCACCATCGGCTCCGAGTTCACCCACATCGTGGATTCCGAGCAGCGCAACTGGTTCATGCAGCGTCTTGAGAGTGTTCGCGGCCGTCCAGCGTTCTCGGCTGATATCCAGAGCCATCTGCTCGAGCGTGTCACCGCAGCCGAAGGTCTCGAGAAGTACCTGGGTACCAAATATCCGGGTACCAAGCGCTTCGGTCTGGAAGGTGGCGAAAGCCTGATCCCGATGCTCGACGAGCTGATTCAGCGTTCCGGGTCCTATGGCACCAAGGAAGTCGTGATCGGTATGGCCCACCGCGGCCGTCTGAACGTACTGGTCAACACCTTCGGCAAGAACCCGCGCGACCTGTTCGACGAGTTCGAAGGCAAGAAAAAAGTGGAGCTGGGTTCCGGTGACGTCAAATACCACCAGGGCTTCTCTTCCAACGTCATGACCGCAGGCGGTGAGGTTCACCTTGCCATGGCATTCAACCCGTCTCACCTGGAGATCGTTTCTCCGGTGGTCGAGGGGTCGGTGCGTGCGCGTCAGGATCGTCGCAACGATCCGAATGGCGACAAGGTTCTGCCGATTTCCCTCCACGGCGACGCGGCCTTTGCAGGTCAGGGCGTGGTCATGGAAACCTTCCAGATGTCGCAGACTCGCGGCTTCAAGACGGGCGGCACGATCCACATCGTCATCAACAACCAGGTGGGCTTCACCATCAGCAACCCGCTGGACTCGCGTTCGACCGAGTACGCCACCGACGTTGCCAAGATGATCCAGGCGCCGATCCTCCATGTAAATGGTGATGATCCGGAAGCCGTGATGTTCGTGACCCAGCTGGCGATCGATTACCGCATGCAGTTCAAGCGCGATATCGTGATCGATCTCGTCTGCTACCGTCGCCGCGGTCACAACGAAGCTGACGAGCCTAGCGGCACTCAGCCTCTGATGTATCAGCAGATCACCAAGCAGCGCACCACCCGCGAGCTGTATGCCGAGCATCTGATCAAGACCGGCATTCTCGATGAGGCCCGTGTTCAGGCCAAGGTTGATGATTACCGCAGCGCGCTGGACAATGGTCTGCACGTAGTGAAAAGCCTGGTCAAGGAGCCGAACAAGGAATTGTTCGTCGACTGGCGTCCGTATCTGGGCCACGCCTGGACTGCGCGTCACGACACCCGCTTCGATCTCAAGACCCTGCAGGAACTGTCCGCCAAGCTGATGGAACTGCCGGAAGGCTTCGTCGTGCAGCGTCAGGTTCAGAAGATCTACGAAGACCGTCAGAAGATGCAGGCCGGTGGCTTGCCGATCAACTGGGGTTACGCCGAAACCATGGCGTACGCCACGTTGGCGTTCGAAGGTCACCCGATCCGTATGACAGGTCAGGACATCGGTCGCGGTACGTTCTCGCACCGCCACGCCGTACTGCACAACCAGAAAGACGCCGGGACCTATATCCCGCTGCAGAATCTGTACTCCGGTCAGCCGCGTTTCGACCTGTACGACTCGTTCCTGTCGGAAGAGGCCGTGCTGGCATTCGAATACGGTTACTCGACCACCCAGCCGGATGCACTGGTTATCTGGGAAGCGCAGTTCGGCGACTTCGCCAACGGTGCCCAGGTGGTTGTCGACCAGTTCATCACCAGCGGTGAACACAAGTGGGGCCGTCTGTGCGGTCTGACCATGCTGTTGCCTCACGGCTACGAAGGGCAGGGGCCAGAGCACTCGTCGGCACGTCTTGAGCGTTACCTGCAATTGTGTGCCGAGCACAACATTCAGGTGTGCGTACCAACAACTCCGGCGCAGATCTACCATTTGCTGCGTCGTCAGGTCATCCGCCCGCTGCGCAAGCCGCTGATCGTGCTGACTCCCAAGTCGTTGCTGCGTCACAAACTGGCTGTTTCGACCCTGGAAGATCTGGCCGAAGGCTCGTTCCAGACCGTCATTCCGGAAATCGATACCCTCGATCCGGCCAAGGTCACGCGTCTGGTGCTGTGCAGCGGCAAGGTTTACTACGACCTGCTGGAAAAACGCCGTGCCGAAGGGCGTGAAGACATCGCCATCGTTCGTCTCGAGCAGCTGTACCCGTTCCCTGAAGACGACCTGATGGAAACCATCGCGCCGTACACCAACCTGCAGCATGTGGTCTGGTGTCAGGAAGAACCGATGAACCAGGGTGCCTGGTACAGCAGTCAGCACCATCTGCGCCGCAGCATGGGCAACCACAAACGTGAACTCGTTCTCGAGTACGCCGGTCGTGACGCCTCTGCCGCTCCAGCCTGTGGTTACGCTTCGATGCACGCCGAGCAGCAGGAAAAACTGTTGCAAGATGCCTTCACTGTTTAACGCCTTCGAGCATTAGAAACCGAATTAAGGAATTACAGATAATGGCTATCGAGATCAAAGCCCCCTCTTTCCCGGAATCCGTTGCCGATGGCACCATTTCCAAGTGGTACAAAAAAGAGGGTGATGCGGTAAAACGGGACGAGATGCTGGTCGACATCGAGACTGACAAGGTTGTCCTGGAAGTATTGGCCGAAGCTGACGGCGTGATGGGCTCGATCACCAAGGAAGAGGGCGCTATCGTCCTCTCCAACGAAGTGCTTGGCACTTTGAATGATGGTGCCACGGCATCTGCTGCTCCAGCACCTGCTGCTGCGCCTGCCTCGGCACCTGCCGCTGCACCGGCTGCCGCTGGCGAAGAAGACCCGATTGCCGCGCCTGCTGCGCGTCAACTCGCTGAGGAAAACGGCATCAACCTGGCGAGCGTCAAGGGCACCGGTAAAGACGGCCGTATCACCAAGGAAGACGTGGTCGCTGCCGTTGAAGCGAAGAAATCCGCTCCAGCCGCTGCTCCTGCCGCCAAACCTGCTGCCGCTGCCGCACCGGTTGTCGCTGCTGGCGACCGTACCGAGAAGCGCGTGCCGATGACTCGTGTACGTGCAACCGTTGCCAAGCGTCTGGTCGAAGCCCAGTCGAACATGGCCATGCTGACCACGTTCAACGAAGTCGACATGACCGAAGTCATGGCACTGCGTTCGAAGTACAAGGACCTGTTCGAGAAGTCGCACAACGGCGTACGTCTGGGCTTCATGTCGTTCTTCGTCAAGGCTGCTACCGAGGCGCTGAAGCGCTTCCCGGCTGTCAACGCGTCGATCGACGGCTCCGACATCGTCTACCACGGCTACGCCGACGTCGGTGTTGCAGTGTCCAGCGACCGTGGTCTGGTTGTACCGGTTCTGCGTAACGCCGAGCACATGAGCCTGGCTGAAATCGAAGGCGGCATCGCCACCTTCGGCAAGAAGGCCCGTGATGGCAAACTGTCCATCGACGAGATGACCGGCGGCACCTTCACGATCACTAATGGTGGTACTTTCGGTTCGATGATGTCGACGCCGATCGTCAACCCGCCACAGGCTGCAATTCTGGGCATGCACAACATTCTTCAGCGCCCGATGGCAGTCAACGGTCAGGTAGTGATTCGTCCGATGATGTATCTGGCACTGTCGTACGATCACCGTTTGATTGACGGCAAGGAAGCGGTAACCTTCCTCGTGACCATCAAGAACCTGCTGGAAGATCCGGCTCGTCTGTTGCTGGATATCTGATGAGGCAGTCCTGGGTTGCACGCTTCGAGCTTCAAGTCAGAAGCGAAAAAGCGCGCAGCCGGGGCTGGTGTGTTTCACCTGATTAATAGGTCGCAAGTCGTTTTTGCCTGATCGCGGATCGACTTGCAGCTTGCAGCTAAAAGCTCGCAGCTAAAGAGGAACTCTTTGTTATGTCCCAGAAATTCGACGTGGTAGTGATTGGCGCAGGCCCTGGCGGTTATGTTGCCGCCATCAAGGCTGCGCAACTTGGTCTCAAGACTGCCTGCATCGAGAAGTACCAGGACAAGGAGGGCAAACTGGCCCTCGGTGGTACCTGCCTCAACGTTGGTTGCATTCCTTCCAAGGCGCTGCTCGACAGCTCCTGGAAGTTCTATGAAGCCAAGAACGGCTTCAGCGTGCACGGCATCTCGACATCTGAAGTGAATATCGATGTGCCGGCCATGATCGGTCGCAAGTCGACTATCGTCAAAGGCCTGACCGGCGGCGTTGCCAGCCTGTTCAAAGCCAATGGCGTGACCACTCTGCAAGGCCACGGCAAACTGCTGGCTGGCAAGAAGGTCGAGCTGACGGCTGCCGACGGCACCGTTGAAATCATCGAAGCGGACCATGTGATTCTGGCTTCGGGCTCGCGTCCTATCGACATTCCGCCAGCTCCGGTTGATCAGAAAGTCATCGTCGACTCGACCGGTGCTCTGGAATTCCAACAGGTTCCACAGCGTCTGGGCGTCATCGGCGCTGGCGTGATCGGCCTGGAGCTGGGCTCTGTATGGGCTCGCCTTGGCGCTCAGGTCACTGTTCTGGAAGCACTGGACAAGTTCATTCCGGCGGCCGACGAGGCAGTTTCCAAGGAAGCGCTGAAAACCTTCACCAAGCAAGGTCTGGACATCAAGCTGGGCGCTCGCGTGACCGGTTCCAAGGTCGAAGGCGAAGAAGTGGTGGTCAGCTACACCGACGCCGCTGGCGAGCAGTCGATTACCTTTGATCGTCTGATCGTTGCCGTTGGCCGTCGTCCCGTGACCACTGACCTGCTGGCATCGGATAGCGGCGTTGATCTGGACGAGCGCGGTTTCATCTACGTTGATGACTACTGCACCACCAGCGTTCCTGGCGTGTACGCCATCGGTGACGTGGTGCGTGGCCTGATGCTGGCACACAAGGCGTCGGAAGAAGGCATCATGGTTGTCGAGCGCATCAAGGGCCACAAGGCTCAGATGAACTACAACCTGATCCCGTCGGTTATCTATACCCACCCGGAAATCGCCTGGGTCGGCAAGACCGAGCAGACGCTCAAGGCCGAAGGCGTTGAAGTCAATGTCGGTACGTTCCCGTTCGCGGCCAGCGGCCGTGCCATGGCAGCCAACGACACCGGCGGCTTCGTCAAGATCATTGCCGATGCCAAGACTGACCGCGTACTGGGTGTTCACGTTATTGGTCCAAGCGCTGCCGAGCTGGTACAGCAGGGCGCAATCGCGATGGAATTCGGTAGCAGCGCAGAAGACATCGGCATGATGGTCTTCTCGCACCCGACCCTGTCCGAAGCGCTGCATGAAGCTGCACTGGCTGTGAATGGCGGCGCCATCCATATCCAGAATCGCAAGAAACGCTAAGACAACAAGAGAAACCACGGCGCAGTGCCCGTCGTTGGCCTTGCAAGCAGGGCTTACCGCGGAATCTGCGCCGGACTCGACCTCTCAGGCGGCTTCACGAGTGTCCCACGGCACTTGCGGAGTCCACCCGGAGTAGCGGTCACAGGTGGTGCGGCACGCCGACGTGCAGCACCGAATGCGCAGTACCTAAACGAAGACGGTAATAAGCATGAATCTTCACGAGTATCAGGGTAAGCAGCTGTTCGCTGAGTACGGCCTGCCAGTATCCAAGGGTTACGCGGTAGACACCCCGGAAGCAGCAGCAGAAGCCTGCGACAAGATCGGCGGAACCGAGTGGGTCGTCAAAGCCCAGGTTCACGCAGGTGGTCGCGGTAAAGCGGGCGGCGTAAAGCTGGTTCGCAGCAAGGAAGACGCTGCAGCGTTCGCCCAACAGTGGTTGGGCAAGCGCCTGGTGACTTACCAGACTGACGCCAATGGTCAGCCAGTGACCAAGATCCTGGTCGAATCGTGCACCGACATCGCCAAAGAGCTGTATCTGGGCGCTGTGGTCGATCGTTCCAGCCGTCGTATCGTGTTCATGGCTTCCACCGAAGGTGGCGTGGACATCGAGAAGATCGCTCACGACACTCCTGAAAAGATTCTCAAGGCCACGATTGACCCACTGGTCGGCGCTCAGCCGTTCCAGGGTCGCGATCTGGCATTCCAGCTGGGTCTGGAAGGCAAGCAGGTCACTCAGTTCGCCAAGATCTTCACCGGTCTGGCCAAGCTGTTCCAGGACCACGACCTGGCCCTGCTGGAAGTGAACCCGCTGGTGATCAAGGCTGACGGCGATCTGCACTGCCTGGACGCCAAGATCAACATCGACGCCAACGCCATGTACCGTCAGCCAAAGCTGAAGGGCTTCCACGATCCTTCGCAGGACGATCCTCGCGAAGCTCACGCCGCCAAGTTCGAACTGAACTACGTTGCGCTGGAAGGCAACATCGGTTGCATGGTCAACGGTGCTGGCCTGGCCATGGGTACCATGGACATCGTCAACCTGCATGGCGGCAAGCCTGCAAACTTCCTTGACGTTGGCGGCGGTGCCACCAAGGAGCGCGTTACCGAAGCGTTCAAGATCATCCTGTCCGACGCTAACGTCGCTGCAGTACTGGTCAACATCTTCGGCGGCATCGTTCGTTGCGACATGATTGCCGAAGGCATCATCGGTGCAGTGAAAGAAGTCGGCGTGAAAATCCCGGTTGTTGTTCGCCTTGAAGGTAACAACGCTGAACTGGGCGCTAAAGTACTGGCAGAAAGCGGTTTGAACATCATCGCTGCGACCAGCCTGACCGACGCTGCTCAACAAGTTGTCAAAGCCGCGGAGGGCAAGTAATGAGCGTCCTGATCAATAAAGACACCAAGGTTATCTGCCAGGGTTTCACTGGTTCGCAAGGTACCTTCCACTCCGAGCAAGCCATTGCCTACGGCACCAAAATGGTTGGCGGCGTGACTCCGGGCAAGGGCGGCACCACGCACCTGAACCTGCCAGTGTTCAACACTGTGAAAGAAGCCGTAGACACCACTGGCGCTACTGCCAGCGTCATCTACGTTCCGGCTCCTTTCTGCAAGGATTCCATCCTTGAAGCAGCGTTCGGCGGCATCAAGCTGATCGTCTGCATCACCGAAGGCATCCCGACCATCGACATGCTGGAAGCCAAGGTCAAGTGCGACGAGCTGGGTGTGGTCCTGATCGGCCCTAACTGCCCAGGCGTCATCACTCCGGGCGAGTGCAAGATCGGCATCATGCCAGGTCACATTCACTTGCCAGGCAAAGTAGGCATCGTGTCGCGTTCCGGCACCCTGACCTACGAAGCTGTGAAGCAGACCACTGACGCCGGTTTCGGTCAGTCCACCTGTGTAGGTATCGGTGGTGACCCGATCCCTGGTTCGAACTTCATCGATATCCTGAAGCTGTTCCAGGAAGACCCGAAGACCGAGGCGATCGTCATGATCGGCGAGATCGGCGGTTCGGCTGAAGAAGAAGCCGCTGCCTACATCAAGGCGCACGTGACCAAGCCGGTTGTTTCCTACATCGCTGGTGTGACTGCTCCTCCGGGCAAGCGCATGGGCCATGCCGGTGCAATCATCTCGGGTGGTAAAGGTACTGCAGACGAGAAATTCGCTGCACTGCAGGACGCTGGTGTAAAAACCGTGCGCTCCCTGGCAGACATCGGCAAGGCCCTGGCCGAGCTGACTGGCTGGCCAACCAAGTAAGCTTCACTGTTTGCTGATCAGGTAAGCTCGCTTGCCTGATTCGAGCAATCGACAAAAGCCACCTTCGGGTGGCTTTTGTTTGGGCGCCTGAAAAGGTTCGCCTTACCCGGTCTGGTTCACCTGGACCTCTCATTGCCGGCATTTCCAACTGTCTGGGGCTTTCCATCCGCCAACAAACGGTGCGTCGTCGGCTGTCGCGCCCTGAGACAGTGCATTTTCGGTCGAAGTTGGCTACCCTGTCCGCCGTTTTTGCGTTGCCCTCACGAGGGGCGTTTCGCAAGGTACTGCCACGTCTTACGCCGACGGGCTGCGTCTGCCCCATTCATGGGTGACGTCCCATCCCTTATTTCGATTCCGTGTGGTCCCTCGTAATGAAAGTGTTGAAAGGCCAGGACATCCTGGCACTCGGTTTTATGACATTTGCCCTGTTTGTCGGGGCTGGCAATATCATCTTCCCACCTATTGTCGGCCTGCAGGCCGGGCCACATGTCTGGATGGCGGCGCTGGGCTTTCTGGTCACGGCGGTCGGGCTGCCGGTCGTTACGGTGATTGCTCTGGCCAGGGTAGGGGGAGCAATGGATGCCCTGAGCAGCCCGATCGGCAAGATTGCCGGCGGGGCGCTCGCCGCAGTCTGCTATCTGGCGGTCGGCCCGTTGTTTGCGACCCCGCGTACCGCGACGGTCTCGTTTGAAGTCGGCCTGGCACCTCTGACCGGTGACACTCCAGTCGCGTTGTTCCTCTACAGCCTGGTGTATTTTCTGGTGGTGTTCTGGGTTTCGCTGTACCCGGGGCGCTTGCTCGACACGGTCGGGCGCTTTCTGGCACCGCTCAAGATTATCGCCCTGGCAGTGTTGGGGATCGCGGCATTCGCATTACCCGCAGGCGGAATAGGCGAGGCTGAGCCCGCCTATGCCGCTGCGCCGTTTTCCCAGGGTTTCATCAATGGTTATCTGACCATGGACACCCTTGGGGCGCTGGTCTTCGGGATTGTCATCGTCAATGCCATCCGCTCTCGTGGTGTCGAGTCACCGCGTCTGATCACGCGCTACGCGATCATTGCCGGGCTCATTGCCGGTGTCGGGCTGGCGCTGGTGTATGTCAGCCTGTTTCGCCTGGGTTCCGGCAGCCATGCGGTCGCGGCAGGCGCAAGCAACGGCGCGGCGGTTCTGCATGCCTACGTGCAGCACACCTTCGGTTCATTGGGCAGCGGTTTTCTCGCCGTGCTGATTTCATTGGCGTGTCTGGTGACAGCGGTAGGCCTGACCTGTGCCTGTGCTGAGTACTTTGCCAAGGTGCTGCCGCTGTCCTACCGGACGTTGGTGATCATCCTGGCGGTGTTCTCGCTGCTGGTATCCAACCTGGGGCTGACCAAGCTGATCCAGTTTTCGATTCCGGTGCTCACCGCCATCTATCCACCGTGCATCGTGCTGGTGGCGCTGAGCTTCTGCAAAGGCCTCTGGCAGAGCCAGGGACGGGTTGTTGCACCGGTGATGCTGGTATCACTCATCTTTGGCCTGATCGATGCGCTGAAGGGTGCCGGTTTTACTGACTATCTGCCGGGTGTTCTGACCAGTCTGCCGCTGAGTGATCAAGGCCTGGCGTGGCTGGTGCCCTCGGTAGTCACGCTGGCGGGCGCTGTGGCCGTTGACAGGCTCATGGGCAAGCGCAGCGAGGCGCTGGCTTGAAGTCGGTACACGATGCAATGTCGAACTGACGTCAGGTGTCAGGTAAGACAAGTTAAATGAAAAAGCCCGCTTTGAGCGGGCTTTTTTAGTTCTGTAAGCGTTTCAGCCTTACTTGGTGGCTGGCGCTGCTTCTGGCGCTTTGTTGGCGTTCTCATTGGTACGCTGCTGAGCGGCTTCAGCGTTCTTCTGAGCGGCTTCCTGGCTTTCCTTGGCCGCGTCATTCACTTTTTCCTGAGCCTTTTCCATCGACTCCTGGGACTGCTGAGCTGCCTTGTTGGCATCTTGCTGAGTGTTTTCGGACTTTTTGTCACAGGCGGCAAGGCCCAGGGTGGCAGAAAGCATCAAGGCATAGGCTAAAGATTTACGCATGGGGTGTTTCTCCTTATTGAGTGTTCACGAGGCTAAGAGCCTGCGCTCGTGAGTTAAGTTCCACCCGTGATGACAATATTGAAAGCCGTTGTTTCGCGGTCGTTACAGGCCGATGGCGCTGTACCGATTGCGGACAGTTCTGGCCAGCCCCCACCAACGCAATGCGTGTGTTATCCGGCGCATGAAACGCGTTCCGCGCATCATTGGCTCTTGAAATCCCCGACCCAGCCCCCACCTTGATGACTACCCGCTGTCACACAGGCTGCTGCCTGACCGTGACGGCTTATACCATCCAGATCGGAGTTTGATGATTATGAGTGTGGAAACTCAAAAGGAAACCCTGGGCTTCCAGACCGAGGTAAAGCAACTGCTGCACCTCATGATCCATTCGCTGTATTCCAACAAGGAAATTTTCCTTCGCGAATTGATCTCGAACGCGTCTGACGCGGTCGACAAATTGCGTTTTGAAGCGTTGTCCAAGCCGGAGCTGCTGGAAGGCGGCGCCGAGCTGAAGATTCGCGTGAGCTTCGACAAGGACGCGAAGACCGTTACCCTTGAAGACAACGGCATCGGTATGAGCCGTGAAGATGTGATCACCCATCTGGGGACCATCGCCAAGTCCGGCACCGCTGACTTCATGAAAAACCTGTCGGGCGACCAGAAGAAGGACTCGCACCTGATCGGTCAGTTCGGCGTGGGTTTCTATTCGGCATTCATCGTCGCCGATCAGGTCGAGGTGTTCAGCCGTCGTGCCGGTTCGCCGTCCAGTGAGGGTGTGCACTGGTCCTCCAAAGGTGAGGGCGAGTTTGAAGTTGCAAACGTCGACAAGGCCGAGCGCGGTACGCGTATCGTTCTGCACCTGAAAAGCGGTGAAGAGGAATTCGCTGACGGCTACCGCCTGCGTAACATCATCAAGAAGTACTCCGACCACATTGCTTTGCCGATCGAGCTGCCCAAAGAGCAGGCTCCGGCAGCCGAGGGCGAGGAGGCACCGGCACCGGAGTGGGAAACCGTCAACCGCGCCAGCGCCCTCTGGACCCGTTCTCGCACCGAGGTGAAGGATGAGGAATATCAGGAGTTCTACAAGCACGTCGCGCACGACTACGAGAACCCGCTGAGCTGGAGCCATAACAAGGTCGAAGGCAAGCTGGAGTACACGTCGCTGCTGTACGTGCCTGCGCGTGCTCCGTTTGATTTGTATCAGCGTGAAGCACCGCGCGGCCTGAAGCTCTATGTGCAGCGCGTCTTCGTCATGGATCAGGCCGAGTCGTTCCTGCCGCTGTACATGCGCTTCATCAAGGGTGTGGTCGACTCCAATGACCTGTCGCTGAACGTCTCCCGCGAAATCCTGCAGAAAGACCCGATCATCGACTCGATGAAGTCGGCGCTGACCAAGCGCGTGCTGGACATGCTCGAGAAACTGGCGAAGAACGAGCCCGAGCAGTACAAGGGCTTCTGGAAAAACTTCGGTCAGGTGCTCAAGGAAGGTCCGGCGGAAGACTTCGCCAACAAGGAAAAGATCGCCGGCTTGCTGCGCTTTGCATCGACCTCCGACGACAGCGGCGAGCAAAGTGTTTCTCTGGCCGATTACCTGGCGCGTGCCAAGGAAGGTCAGGACAAGATTTACTACCTCACTGGCGAATCCTACGCGCAGGTCAAGAACAGCCCGCACCTTGAAGTCTTCCGCAAGAAAGGCATCGAAGTGCTGCTGCTGACCGACCGTATCGACGAGTGGCTGATGAGCTACCTGAGCGATTTCGACGGCAAGGGCTTTGTGGATGTGGCGCGTGGCGACCTTGATCTGGGCAGTCTTGACTCCGAAGAGGACAAGAAGGCTCAGGAAGAGATCGCCAAGGACAAAGAGGGCCTGATCGAGCGCCTGAAAGCGGCGCTCGGTGAGTCTGTAAGCGAAGTGCGTGTTTCCCATCGTCTGACCGATTCACCTGCGATTCTGGCCATTGGCGAGCAGGACATGGGGCTGCAGATGCGTCAGATTCTGGAAGCCAGCGGTCAGAAGGTTCCGGACTCCAAGCCAATCTTCGAATTCAACCCGGCCCACCCGCTGATCGGCAAGCTTGATGCAGAGCAGAGCGAAGAACGCTTCGGCGATCTGTCGCACATCCTGTTCGATCAGGCGGCGCTGGCCGCCGGTGACAGCCTCAAGGATCCAGCCGCGTATGTGCGTCGTCTGAACAAGCTGTTGGTAGAACTGTCGGTTTGATAGCCGGTTGACAAGAAACCCGCCTCGGCGGGTTTTTTGTTTCAGTTCCCGCGACACGTTTTTCATCTCCCTAACGATCAGGAGTCAGTAATGAGCAGCAATATCGAAATTCGTTCTGTGGTCTATCAGATCGATGGCCAGACTTATGAAAGCCGTCTTGCCTACGACCCGAAAGCTAGCGCTGCACAGCCAGGCCTGTTGATGGCGCCTAACTGGATGGGTGTTAGCCAGGGTGCTGAAGACATCGCCAAAGCGGTCGCTGCGAAGGGTTATGTAGTGCTGCTGGCTGATCTTTACGGTCAGCAGATTCGCCCGAGTAACAATGACGAGGCGGGCGCTGCCATGACGCCGCTCAAGAATGATCGCGGTCTTCTGCGCAAGCGTATGCAGGCAGGCCTCGACCAGTTGTTGAGCCAGGCGGATGTGTCTCTGGACTCAAGCAAGATCGCAACATTCGGTTTCTGCTTCGGTGGCTGCTGCTCGCTGGAGCTCGCACGTACCGGGGCCGAGCTGAAGGCTGCCATTTCGTTCCACGGTACCCTGGACACGCCCAACCCGGCTGATGCGAAGAGCATCAAGGGCTCGGTACTGGTTCTCCACGGTGCGTCGGACCCGCTGGTGCCAAAAGAGCAATTGCCTGCTTTCGAAGAGGAAATGAACGCCGCAGGTGTGGACTGGCAACTGCACAGTTACGGCGGGGCATTCCATTCCTTCACCGATCCGCACGCCAACGTGCCGGGCATGATGATGTACGACGCCAAAGTGTCGAGCCGTGCGTTCAAGTCGATGCATGATTTGCTGAAAGAAGTGTTCGGCTGAATGGATACCTATCGCGCCTAGGGCGTGCCGGAGAACACTATCGTGCCCACGCAGAGCGTGAGGAACGAGCGGTGTTCTGAAGATCCATCGTTCCTGCAGATGTACCGAAGAACACTATCGTGCCCATGCTCCGCGTGGGCATGCCGGTCTGGACGCTC
>NZ_LKEK01000069.1:0-50656 GCF_001466905.1 Pseudomonas sp. ICMP 3272 | reverse complement strand
GTGTGCTTTTCCTGATTGTGATCGAAATAGAAGAACAGGCCTTCGTGTTCCAGCAACCTCAATACAAAGGTCAGATCGCTTTCACGGTACTGAGTGATGTAACTGTGCGTCTTGAGTGGCTGGCTGAGTTGAAACTCGAAGTCGGGCAATGCGCCGTAGGCNGTCGCGAGAGCATCCACAGCCATGGGCTTAGCGTGGCGCTGTAGCGGGCCAGGCCGCCGTCGCTGCCTTCCAGGCTGAAGGTGCTGATATAGCCATTGATGAAGCGCGATTCGCCGGTGGCGAGTTCTATTGCCAGTTGTGCAGGCTGGCCGATCTGCGATTTGAGCTCCAGGCTGGCATCGCGGCTGATCATCGACAACTCGAAACTGAACAGCTCGGACAGGCTTTCAGTGCCGGAAAAACTTTCCAGCAGGAGTTCCTGTTCGTCACGGGCAACGGTCGTCAGCTTGATCAAACGACGGTTTTGTGGCGCAAACAGCGCCGTTAGATCCTTTAACATTGTTGCTCCGTTATAGAGTCAGCGCCTCTTGCCGGTTGAGAGTGCTGTATAGATAGAGATTGAGGAGTTTATACATTTCTTGCCGGGCTTACACTTTGAAATTGCAGGGATATGTCATCAACGATGCCACTCCTGATGCGGCAGTTAATAATGTGGGATGGCTAACAAGGGCGCTGGTCAATTCACAAGAAGATTTATGCACTTTTAAAAGCGATGGCGCTGACACGTGTTCTCATCTCTGACAATTGGCTTTGCGCGGACCAGTCAAGACCTGCAACAACCATGACAGGTAACTCATCGAAAAACGCTATGAAAATCTTGTACATGAAATTACATTGGTACAAGTTTTGCGGCTTCGGAGTATTGGATAGCTGGCCCTGAGGTACAGGTCAATCGTCTGACGCCACAGCTTTTCAGATTCTTGCAGACGCCATGCGGAGCCTTTTCCATTGACCGAATCCCCCCATCTCCACCTCGTCCTCGGTGATCAACTGTCTTTCGACCTGGCGTCCCTGAAAGACCTGAACCCAGAGCGCGATACGGTCCTGTTGGTCGAGGTGATGGAGGAGGCAAGCCATGTGCCGCATCATCCGCAGAAAATCGTGCTGATCTTCAGCGCCATGCGTCATTTTGCCGAGGCGCTGCGCGAGCGCGGCATTCGGGTGCAGTACGTCATGCTTGATGACCCGCAGAACACCGGGTCGGTGCCGGGTGAGTTGCGGCGCTGGCAGGCCCTGCTGCAAGCCAAAGAGCTGCACGTCACCGAGTGCGGTGACTGGCGGCTGGAGCAGTCGATCAAGGACAGCGGGTTGCCGATTCAATGGCATGCCGATACGCGCTTTCTCTGTTCCCGCGAAGAATTTTCGTCGTGGGCGCAGGGTAAAAAGCAGTTGCGCATGGAGTTCTTCTATCGGGAGATGCGGCGCAAGAGCAGGCTGCTGTTGAACGGCGATGGCACACCGGTGGGCGGTGCCTGGAATTTTGATGCGGAAAACCGCAAGGCGCTGCCCAAGGGCGTAGCGGCGCCTTACCCGATGCGCTTCTCGGCAGACGGGATCACTCGCGACGTGCTGACATTGGTAGCTGAACGTTTTGCCAGTCACTACGGTTCGCTGGATGATTTCGATTACCCGGTGACGCATGTCGATGCACAGGCGCTGTGGGACTACTTCCTCGATTTCGGGCTGGCCGGTTTCGGCGATTATCAGGACGCAATGGCCACCGATGAGCCGTTTTTGTTTCACGCGCGGATCAGCGCTGGGCTGAACATCGGCCTGCTGGATCTGCGTCAGGTCTGCAGTGACGTGGAGTCCGCGTACTGGTCGGGCAGGGTGGCGCTGAATGCCGCCGAAGGTTTCATTCGCCAGTTGATCGGCTGGCGGGAATATGTGCGTGGCGTCTATTGGTTGAAAATGCCCGAGTATGCTGATGGCAACCTGTTCGGCAACAGCAGGCCGCTGCCGGAGTTTTACTGGACCGGCGAGACGAAGATGAACTGCATGAGTCAGGCGATCGGTCAGAGCCTCAAGCACGCCTATGCCCATCATATTCAGCGCCTGATGGTGACCGGCAACTTTGCGCTGCTTGCCGGTATCGTGCCGAACCAGATCTGCGAGTGGTATCTGGCGATTTACATGGACGCTTTCGACTGGGTCGAGCTGCCCAATACGCTGGGCATGGTCATGCACGCCGATGGCGGCTATCTGGGTTCCAAGCCCTATTGCGCAAGCGGCCAGTACATCAAGCGCATGTCTGACTATTGCCGTGGCTGCGCTTACAAGGTCACTGAAAGCACGACTGACGATGCCTGCCCGTTCAACGCGCTCTACTGGCACTTTCTGATGCGCCATGGCGATCTTTTGCGGCGCAGTCAGCGTATGGGCATTATTTACAAGAACCTTGATCGCATGGCTGAACCCAAACAGCAGGCGTTGTGGGAGCGGGGCGAGGCGTTGCTGGCCAGGCTCGATGCTGGAGAGGCGCTTTGAAAAAGACTGAGCTGCCGGTCAAAACCTGTGTGGTCTGCGGGTTGCCGTTTACCTGGCGCAAGAAGTGGGCACGCTGCTGGGATGAGGTGCGCTACTGCTCTGAACGCTGTCGTCGAAACAAGCCATCGGCGAGCCAGTAACGCTTTCAAAATATTTCGAAATGAAAAGTGCTGAACTATCGCTTCGCCAGAATGATCCCTTTCTATGCGCATTCAGCGCGACCCCGACAGGCGAGTGCATTCGCACTGAGCATTGATCCAGGGTCGCCGAACGAAAAGGAGCCGTCATGACCGTAACCACCCATCCCGACTACCGATATACGCCAGGCCCGCTACACGCGACCCTGCTCGCCGGAACCGTGCCTTTGTTTCTTGGCGGATTGCTGAGCGACATCGCCTACTACCAGACCTTTCAGATTCAGTGGAGCAACTTTGCCGCCTGGTTGATTGCCGGAGGCTTGCTGTTCTGCGGGCTGGCGTTGCTGTTCGCACTGGTCAATCTAGTGCGTGCGGATCACAAGGCCGGTCGTCCCGTGGTGTACTTCCTGTTGTTGCTGGTCACCTGGGTGTTGGGGCTGGTCAATGCTTTCGAGCATGCGAAAGACGCCTGGGCGGTCATGCCGTCTGGCTTGATCCTGTCGGTCATTGTTACTGTTCTGGCCTGCGTTGCGACGTGGACCGGGCTCACCAGCCTGCGTTCCGGAGGTGCAGAATGAAAAATATCCACGCATTGACTGCATTGAGCATGGCGCTGCTGCTGAGCGCCTGCGGTGGTGAAGCCGACAGCACTCAGGCGCGCGGACCGGACCCGAAGTTGCCGGACCCGCAACGCGGCCTGTTGCCGAGCATGAAGATTGCCGAACCGACGGCTTGGGGCGATCAAAAGCCTGCCGTGCCTGAGGGTTTCAGTATCACGGCGATTGCCAGTGATCTGAATATTCCACGTCAGTCCATCGTTTTGCCCAATGGCGACATCATCGTTGCCGAAGGGCGCGGCGGCAGCGCTGCCAAGCTCAAACCCAAAGACGTGATTGCCAGCGTCATCAAGGCCCAGGGCAACACCAAGGTCAAGAGCGGTAATCGTCTGACACTGTTGCGGGACGCGGACGGCGACGGCAAGTATGAGCTGAAAACGGTCTTTGCCGAGAACCTGAATGCGCCCTATGGCCTGGCCTTCGCGAACGGCAAGCTGTACGTGGCCAACCAGGATGCGCTGGTCAGCTTCGATTATCAGGACGGTCAGACCAAGGCCAGCGGTGAGCCGGTCAAGGTTACCGATCTGCCTTCGGCGATCAACCACCACTGGACCAAGGCACTGACTGTCAGCCCTGATGGTCGCTCCCTGTACGTTGGCATCGGCTCGAACAGCAACGTGACCGAGCGTGGCATGGAAGTCGAAATCGATCGCGCGATGGTCTGGCAGATCGACGCCGCAACCGGTGCCCACAAGCCTTATGCGACCGGTCTGCGTAACCCGACCGCGTTGACGATTCAGCCGGGTACCGGGCAGTTGTGGACGGTGGTCAATGAGCGTGACGAGTTGGGCCCGGACCTGGTCCCCGATTACCTGACCTCGGTGAAGGAGGGCGCGTTCTATGGCTGGCCGTATAGCTATTGGGGCCAGAACGTAGACACGCGTGCCCAGCCACAGAACCCGGCCAAGGTCGCTGCGGCGATCAAGCCGGATTACAGCCTGGGTTCGCACGTTGCCGCTCTGGGTGTGGATTTCTCCATCCCGGCCATGGGTGACAAGTTCGCTGACGGCGTCTTCGTTGGCGAGCACGGCAGCTGGAACCGCGATAATCCGGTGGGTTACAAGGTGATCTTCGTGCCGTTCAGCAATGGACGTCCTGCCGGCGAGCCTGTGGATTTCGCAACCGGTTTCCGCGGAGCTGACGGCAAGACTCGCGGTCGGCCAGTGGGCGTGACGGTTGATCCGAAAGGCGCACTCATCATCGCCGACGACCTGGCCAACACCGTCTGGAGAGTGACCCGCAACAAATAGGTCACGACTGCCTGTGTGATCATTCCCATGCACCGCATGGGAATGCCTTTGACACTCTGCGCTAGGCAATGAGCCTCGACGCGGAGCGTCAAGAACTGCGTGCCGTCGCAGAGCGTCGGCACGATAGTCGGTCAGTGATCGTTCCCATGCTCCGCGTGGGAACGCCGTTCGTGACGCTCTGCGTCACCCACGAAACCTCGACGCAGAGCATCGGCCTGATAGCCAGTTTCCGCAGAAATTATCGCGGGTCGTTGACACAGAATTTCTCTCGCAAGGTGGCTTCGTCAAGGCTTTACACGGTAGGGTTACGCGCATCCACGCGCTGGCCCGACGGGTCAGCTGCTGACATCCCCGAATTCTGGAACCGCTGTGAGTCGTTTTGAAACTGCTGGAAACCTCGTAATAAACCCCGCTTCATGGTGGGCTGTAGGCAGTGTATCCCTTGGGTCATTCGCTACCGTCACTACTGAATTTCTCCCTGTCGGGCTGCTGCCCGATATTGCTCGTGACCTGGGGACCAGCATCAGCCAAGCGGGCTTGATGATGGCTGTCCCCGGCATCCTAGCGGCCATTTCAGCACCTTCCTGTATCGCTCTGTTCAGTCATGTTGATCGCAAGCGCCTGCTGCTGGGGCTGCTGTCGATATTGCTGGCGTCCAACCTGATCGTGGCGCTGTCGACGCACTTCTGGCTGACGCTTGCCGGCCGGGTCCTGCTTGGCTTCGCACTGGGAGGTTTCTGGACGATTGCCGGTTCGCTCGGGCCTCGCTTGAGGCCCGGCAAGGAGGGCGTAAAGGCCACCGCGTATGTGTTGGCGGGCGTCTCGATCGGAACTGTTGCCGGGATTCCGGCTGGCACGTTGATCGGTGAAGCGTTCGGCTGGCGGGCGGCATTTGAAACAGCGGCAGTGGTCACAGTTGCCGTGGGTTTGTTGATTGCAACCTTGCTGCCTGCGCTACCGGGCGAGCGCTCTGCCGGCATCAGTCAGATGCTGTCGCTGGCTGGCGAGCAACGCATTCGCCGCATGTTTGCCGCTGCACTGTTGATCTATGTCGGGCACTTCGCGGCTTACACCTACCTCGCGCCCTTCGTGCAGGAGTTCGCGCATATCCAGGGGCAGGCCCTGGGTGCATTGCTGTTCGCCTTCGGTCTGGCGGCGGTGGCAGGCAATCTGGCCGGTGGAGCCCTGGCAGCCAGAAGCGCACCGTCCTCGGTGCTGATCATGACCCTGCTGATGCTGGGGTCGCTGACTGCGCTGCTGATGTTTGTCGGCAACCCGTGGCTGCTCTGGCCGGTGATTCTGGTTTGGGGATTCGCTTTCGGGATGATCCCCATCACCACGCAGATCTGGTGTTTCGAGGCCTCCAATGATCGCGTGGAAGGTGTTCAGGCGCTGCTGGTCTGTGTGGTGAATCTGTCGATTGGCGGCGGGGCGTTCATCGGCGGCGTGGTGTCCGGTCGGGCCGGCTTCACCGCCGCCATCGTCATCGGTGCGGTATGTGCCGCACTGTCCATGATCACCGTTGCGCTGGCGCTGCGCCGCTCCAGGCCGGTCATTTGCACAGACTGATTAACCGCTAATGAGGTATTCGGCGATGCAGCATCCATCGCCGAATACCTGCTCACACCGTCAGCCTGCTTTGAAAAACGCGACCTTGCGGGTAAGGCGATCTGCAAGCTGTGCCAGCTCTTCGCTGGCGCTTGCCACCTGCTGCGATCCATTGGCGGACTTGAGTGTCGAGTCGTGAATGCTGTTGATGTTCATGGCAACATCTTCTGCCACCGAGCTTTGCTGAACCGCAGCGCTGGCGATTTGCGCATTCATGTGATTGATCGCGCCCACTTCCTGATTGATTCTGGACAGAGCACTTTGTGCGTTGCGTGTCTGGTCAACGGCGCGATTGACCAGTTCGCAGCTGTCGCGCATGTTCTGCGCCGCAGTTTCAGTACCGCCTTGCAGCGTGCTGATCATGTTTTGAATTTCCTGGGTCGACTGCTGGGTACGATTCGCCAGGGAGCGAACTTCATCGGCGACGACCGCAAAGCCTCTGCCGTGCTCACCCGCACGGGCTGCTTCAATGGCCGCATTGAGCGCCAGCAGATTGGTTTGCGAGGCAATCGAGTTGATCACCTCGATCACCGTTTCGATCTGCTCGCTGTGCCTGGACACCTGCTCCACAGTATTTGTTGTTTCAGTCAGCGTGGCCGCCAGTTGCTCGATGGCAGTGGTAGTGCCTTCGACAAGGCGGTTACCGGTCGCCACTTCGCTGTCTGCCAAACGTGCAGCGTCCGCTGCCTGTGCTGCATAGCCCGAGACTTCATTGACCGTGGCGGCCATCTGGCTGATGGCGGTCGCCACCTGTTCGGCTTCACGGGTCTGCACCATGATCTGGGTATTGTTGGCAGATGAAGCCGCCGACAGCACGGTGGATGATTGGCTGACCTCTTGGGCAGCCGTCCTCACCTCTGTGATGGTTTCCGAGAGACGAGTCAACGCGGTTTTCAGTACGCCCATGACGCTGTCGGGATGCGCGGTGGTGATGGTTTGCTGCAGATCGCCGGCCGCCAATCGTCGAATGGCCTGCGCAACCTCTACAGGCTCCGCGCCAAGCGTCTTTTTCACAAAGCGAATGATGAAAACCGACAGCACGATGCTCAGCAGCACGGCGAAAGCCGTTGCCAGCAGCATCAGGCCACGGAACTGGCTGGCGGTCGCCTGCACATTATCCAGCTGAACCCTGATCGAGGCTTCCTCATGGTCGATGAGCGCGTTGATGCGCTTCAGCCATTCGCTGTAGTCCCCCGATGTCTGGCTCAGCAAAAGGGCCTGGGCACCGGCGATGTCACCGGTACGGCGCAAGGCAATGACGCTTTTGGTAGAGCCCAGCGTCTGCTGTTCGATTTCCTTGATGCCACGCAGCAGTTGCCGCTCTTCGGCACTTACGGTCGGCCTGGAGAACAGTTGATCCATCGGTGCAGCCGAATCGATGTAGTCCTTTTCCAGCCGGGTCATCTCTGCCAGATGGAGCGCGAGGTCCTGATCATTGTTGACCAGCACCGCATCGCGCAGGGCGATCGCCCGGTTATGCACGCTGCCACGAAAGTTGATCGCATAGCGTTGCACCTTTGCGGCATTGTCTCCAACGTCTTCCAGGGTGCTGTCGATGAAGCCAACCCGCTGAATGCCGACAGCGGTGATCAATATGAGCAGTGAAACGACCGCGGCAAACCCCAAGCCGATGCGGGTAGCCAGAGAAACCGGATTTTTCATGGAAGGAACTCGAACGGGGGAAGTGGATAAAGTCGAATCAAGCGCTGGCAAACGGCCATTCATTGCGAATAGTCAGACAATACCGTGCAGCCGGTCGGTCGCCCAATAGATATTTGCGTGCGGCGAGATAGAAAGGTGTTATTTCAGAAGTGTGTGACAGTTACGAGGGTTGTGATGATGTGTTCATAAGATAAGCGTTGCTGGCCACCGTTCTATCGGGCAACGGCGGTCCATCAGGTTACCGGCGACGCTGTAACGTTCGCCGGCGTTGGGTTTCTGCTGCGCCGGTCAGACGAAGCCGGTCACCAGATGCGGTACATACGGTGCCTCAAGGCGCTGGATCTCTTCGTCGCTGAGCACCAGCTCCAGTGCGGCGATGGCATCGTCCAGTTGGGACGCTTTGGACGCGCCGACAATCGGCGCTGAAACCCCTCGTTTGGCCAATACCCAAGCGAGTGCGACCTGCGCCATCGGCACACCCCGTTCTGCTGCGACCTGTTCCACAACGTCGATCACCCGGCCGTCTTCTTTTTCCGTCGCCTGGTAAAACGACTGACCGGAAATGTCGGTCCTGGTCCGCTCGGTCTGCTGCCCATGGGGCCGGGTCAGCCTGCCACGCGCCATCGGGCTCCAGGGCATCAGGCCGACACCCTGATCGATACACAGCGGGATCATCTCGCGTTCTTCTTCGCGATACACCAGATTCAGATAATTCTGCATGGACACAAACTTGCTCCACCCGTGCGCGACCGCGACCTGCTGGGCCTTGGCGAACTGCCACGCATACATGGACGAGGCGCCGATGTATCGGGCTTTGCCTGCCTTGACCACATCGTGCAGGGCTTCCATGGTTTCCTCGATGGGCGTGTCATAGTCCCAGCGGTGAATCTGGTACAGGTCGACATAATCAGTGCCGAGCCGCGTCAGGCTCGCATCGATACTGGACATGATGGCTTTGCGCGAGAGCCCTTTCTCGTTGGGCCTTGTCGAGCCTTCCCACATGTTTGCCGGGAAGAACACCTTGGTGGCGATCACGGTTTCGTCGCGGCGCGTGAACTCTTTCAGCAACTTTCCGACGATGGTTTCCGAGGTGCCTGCCGAGTAGCTGTTGGCGGTGTCAAAAAAGTTGATGCCTTGCTCGACGGCGTGCTTGATGATCGGTCTGCTTGCTTCTTCGCCCAGTGTCCAGGGATGCGTTCCGGCATCAGGTTCGCCGAAGGTCATGCACCCAAGGCACAGTCTGGAAATATCCAGCCCTGTGTTTCCAAGCTTCACGTAGTTCATGAATTCTCCATCCATCGTTGATTGGCCAGTCGCCGACCGGTTTCGATATCACTCATTACCTCTTCAACGAGGGCAATGTCTGCCCGGAAACGACTGTCCTCCGAGCGACTGCTTGTGTAGAACTATAAGCGACGATACACATTACCGGAGCGATAATATGGCCAGATTTGCACAGGTGGGTTTTCTCGGGTTCGACGTATTCGGCACTGTTGTGGATTGGCGAGGTGGTGTGGCACGCGCCGCGGCGCCCTTTCTGCTGCGTCATGGCGTGAACGTCGACCCCCTCGATTTTGCCGATCAATGGCGCGGGCTCTACCAGCCTTCCATGCAGCGCGTTCGCTCGGGTGAGCGTCCTTTCGTGACACTCGACGTACTCAATCGCGAGAGCCTCGAAACCGTGCTGGCGCGGCACGAGGTGGATTTCGGCAGCATTCCGGATACCGAACTCACGGAGCTTAACAAGGCCTGGGAACGGCTGGACCCATGGCCCGATTCCGTCGCCGGCCTCACGCGGCTCAAACGCAGGTTCTCGATTGGCACGCTTTCCAACGGGCATATTGCCGGCATGCTCAACCTGGCAAAGTTCGCTGGCTTGCCGTGGGACGTGATTGTCGGCGCGCAAATCGCGGGCTCTTACAAACCAACGCCGCAGACCTACCTGAAATCGGCAGACGCCGTGGGTCTGGCCCCGCAAGCAGTCGCGATGGTGGCTGCGCATAATTCCGACCTCGCGGCAGCCCGTGCGAATGGCTTCAAGACCGTGTTCGTCCGACGCCCGTCCGAGCACGGGCCAGGCCAGACGTCTGACCTTACTGCCGAACAGGACTGGGACATTATTGTCGATTCCCTTACCGACGCAGCCGAGGCGCTCGGATGCTGAGCGCAGATAATGGCTAGGGGATAACTCACTCCCGTAAATCCTTCCACATATGCACCTTGGAGACGAACCTGCTGCCTACGGCAACTGCAAGTGGTTCAACGCCAAAGGTCACAAAGCCCATGCGCTCATAAAGCCCCTGTGCTGCGGCATTACCCTGCGTGACGGTGAGCTGTACGACCAGAAGCTCAGGACGGGATCTGGCATGCTCGAGCACGCTGCACATCAACTGGTAGCCAATGCCTCTTTTTCTGTGAGCCTGAGGCACGTACATCCCGAAAGGGTTGACTTGTGCCGGGCCTTATTTCGGGTTTCAACTGACAGTCCGGCTACGCCCAGCAGTTGACTGTCTTCAACGGCGGCAAACACCGCTTCGGTCGAAGCATTGCTGTCATCCAGTCTGTTTTCCCACCATTCGCCAGGCAGCGTTTCACGTTCTTTTACATCAGAGGTAAAGGCGTCCGGGTGGCGATCATATGCCTCAAGCATCAAGGCGCGATAAGCCACTGCATCGGTCGGTGTCAGTCGTCGGTAAGTAATGGTCATGAAAGCAGGATTCGTCTGATTCAGGCGTCGAGTATTGCACCCGGAGGCGGGAAAAGTCTTAACCGCACGCTGGGTTTTAAACAGATGTCGGATTCGCGCAGCAGTGCCGTTTGACGGACACTTTGGGGGTTTGTAACTTTTTGTTTGCCTCGCTGCCAAAAATCATGGTTATTATCCGGGGCGCTCAGGGCCAAAAACCCAGCGTCAATGATTGCCATGGGTCTACAACCCCGCAGTCGCAGCCGATCGGGTCCACCCTGGCGCTGACACCCGGCGCAGGCCGTTCCCCGTCGTTGACCCTCAAACGGAAGATGAGGTTTCAATTGGTCACGCGGTATGCAAACGTCAGTTTCAAGGGCAGAGCGATCAGTCTCGTCAACGAGCCAGCCACCCCCCTTTCTGTATGCGAGTCGCGCCTTGCCGCGTTCGCCCGTCATTTCTCTGCAATCCCCGCAAGCGCTTCCATGTCTGGTCATGACGTGAGCGCAAGAGCACGCGCCGCACCTTCTCCCTGAGTCTCGAGGTACATCCGGCATTTCCTATGCCGTGCCTGACGGGCGGGACGCTCTGTGCCTCTGTCCGTTCATAAAAATAATCTGCTCACGGACGGTGGTTCCTGATGGTCGACAAATCTTCCTCGCGCGGGACGGGCTTCGCTCATCCTGATACAGAGCAACCCTTTGCCGAAAACCAGTGTGTGCACAGCCTGTTCGAGGCTCAGGTGCAGCGCAATCCCGACGCCATAGCCGCGCGATTCGAACAGGACACGCTGGACGACGCGACGCTCAATACCCGGGCCAACCGTCTGGCCCATTACCTGCGCAGCCTCGGGGTCGGACCGGATGTGCGCGTCGGTGTGTGCCTGGAGCGCTCGCTGGACATGCTGGTCGGCGTGCTTGCGATACTCAAGGCGGGCGGCGCTTATGTACCGCTGGACCCCGCTTACCCAAAAGCGCGTCTGGCACACATGCTGGCGGACAGTGCACCGCGTGTGCTACTGAGCCATGCAGCGGCGCGTCCGGCGTTGTTGGCGGCGCTTGAGGAGTGTGCGGCGTCAGCGCCGCTGCTTGATCTGGCCGACACCCGGCTGTGGGTAGCGCAACCGGAACACAACCCGGAACCGCGTGAGGTCGGACTCACGTCGCGCCATCTGGCTTATGTGATCTACACCTCGGGCTCGACCGGCACACCCAAGGGCGTGATGGTCGAGCATCGCGGGCTGATGGCGGTGAGCGCTGCATGGGAGCGGCTATACGCACTGCACAAACCCCTCAATCACCTGCAAATGGCCGGGTTTTCCTTCGATGTGTTCAGCGCCGATCTGATTCGCGCACTGGGCTTTGGCGGCACGCTTGTTCTGTGCCCGCGCGACACGCTGATGGACCCGCCCGCGCTGTATCGCTTGTTGAGCGAGGCGCGCATCGATTTTGCGGACTTCGTGCCTGCGGTGCTCAACCCGTTGCTGGTCTGGGCGCAGGAGACCGGGCACGACCTGTCGTTCATGAGCACGGTGGTCTGCGGATCGGACATCTGGAATGCCCATAGCGCGCGGCAACTGCGCAGTCTGTGTGGCGAGCATGTGCAGATTGTTCAGGCTTACGGGGTCACTGAAGCAAGCATCGATAGCACATGCTTTGAGTTCGATAGCAACAGCGAGGTTGATGCGGTGCTGCCCATCGGGCGGGCGTTGGCCAATACGCGGATTTACCTGCTCGATGCGTTTGCCGAACAGGTTGCTCCAGGTGTTACGGGGGAGCTGTATATCGGCGGCGCAGGTGTCGCGCGCGGCTATCTGAACTTGCCGCAACTGACTCTTGAGCGCTTTGTCGACAGCCCGTTCGTGGCCGGTGAGCGCTTGTACCGCACCGGCGACCTGGCGCGTTATCGCGCAGACGGCAACCTGGAATTTCTCGGGCGCAATGACTCGCAGGCCAAGCTGCGTGGTCTGCGTCTGGAGCTGGGTGAAATCGAGGCGCGTCTGGCCGAAGTTACCGGCGTGCGTGACAACCTGGTGGTGCTGCGTGAGGACAGCGGCGGTGTGCCCAGGCTGGTCGCCTATTTTCACGAACAGGCTGATGCAGGGCTGACGCCGAAAAGCCTTCGCCAGCACCTGCAACTCAGCCTGCCGGACTACATGATCCCCACAGCGTTCGTGCGCATGGACGCGCTGCCGCTGACCGCCAACGGCAAGCTGGACCGCAGCGCATTGCCGGAACCGGGTGCCGATGCGTTCGATCAACACGCGTTCGAGGCGGCTCAGGGCCCGCTGGAAACGATCCTCGCGGCGATCTGGGCCGAGGTGCTGGGCGTGGAGCGGGTCGGTCGTCAGGATCACTTTTTTGCGCTTGGCGGCCACTCGCTGCTGGTGATGCGCGTGCTGGCCAAGGTTCGGCAGACATTGCGTCTGGACGTGTCGCCGGCTGCGCTGTTTGCCGCCCCTGTGCTGCAGCAGTTTGCTGAGCAACTGAGCAGCGCTTCGGGCAGCGCTCGTCCGCCCATCACAGCCATAGAGCGTTGCGGCGCACACGCGTTGTCGTCTGCCCAACAGCGTCTGTGGTTTCTGGCACAGATGGAGGGCGGCAACGCGGCCTATCACATGCCGTTGAATCTGCGCCTGCGCGGGCCGTTGCAGGTGGCTGCGCTGCAAAGCAGTTTCGACCGGCTGGTGGCCCGCCATGAGGCATTGCGTACCACGTTCATCGCCGTCGAGGGTGAGGGGCGGCAGCGGGTTGCTGCGACCGGAACGATTGCTGCCTTGCCGATCATCGACCTGCATGGCGAGCACGATGCACAGGCGCGCCTGCTTGAGCTGATGGACGAGGAGGGCAGCAGGCCGTTCGACCTGGCGGTCGGGCCGCTGATGCGCGTCAGCCTGGTGAAGCTGGCCGAAGACGATCACGTGCTCCTGCTGACCCAGCACCACATCATTTCGGATGGTTGGTCGATGGGCGTGCTGACACGTGAGCTGGGGTTGTTGTACGAAGCAGCACTCCACAAACATGCCGACCCATTGCCGTCCCTGCCGATCCAGTATGTGGATTACGCAGTCTGGCAACGCCAGTGGCTGTCTGGCGAAGTGCTGGAAGCGCAGCGACGTTACTGGCGTGAAACGTTGAGCGGTGCGCCGGTACTGTTGGAGTTGCCTACCGATCACAAACGTCCAGCGGTCCAGAATTACCGTGGCGGCTTCGTGCCGCTGATGTTTGACCGCGCGCTGACCGCACGGCTGCGCGCGTTGGCAACGCAACAAGGCACCACGCTGTTCATGAACCTGCTGGCCGCCTGGTCGCTGTTGTTGATGCGCCTGTCGGGTCAGGATGATGTGGTTATCGGTGTGCCTTCGGCGAACCGCAGCCAGCAGGAGCTGGAGGGCTTGATCGGTTTCTTCGTCAACACCCTGTCCTTGCGCATGACCCGCGCCGCCAGCCCGACAGTGGCGAGCTGGCTGCAACAGGCGCGCCACGTCGCGCTTGCAGCCCAGGAACATCAGGACTTGCCGTTCGATCAGGTGGTGGAAGTGCTCAACCCGCCGCGCAGCCTGGCTTACAGCCCGGTCTTTCAGGTGCTGTTCGCCTGGGAGCAGCATCAGGATTCGGACCTGACGTTGTCCGGGCTTGACGTGAGCGTGCTGCAAAGCAGTCAGCCAGTGGCCAAATTCGACCTGCAACTGGCGCTCAGCGAGCGTGACGGGCAGATAGTCGGCGGTCTGGAATATGCTTCGGGCCTGTATGAGCCCGAGACCGTGGTGCAGATGGGCGAGTACCTGCGCCGCATCCTGACGCAGATGGTCGAGGACAGTGAGCAGCCCCTTGCGACGGTCGCCCTGCTGAACGCCGAGCAGCATCGCCAGATTGTGCACGACTGGAACCGCACTGAACGTGACACCTCGCGGCAGCCCGATTGTGTGACGCGCTTTGAGACTATCGCGCAGCGTATGCCCGATGCCGTGGCGTTGCTTGCCGATGAGCAAACGTTGACCTATGCCGAGCTGAATCAGTCTGCCAACCGGCTGGCACATTACCTGATCCAGCAAGGCGTAAAGCCCGAGCAGCGCGTGGGCCTGTGTCTGGAGCGCTCGGCGCAGATGGTTATCGGTTTGCTGGCCATTCTCAAGGCCGGTGCCGCTTACGTGCCGTTCGATCCCGCGTACCCGGCCGAGCGGCTGGCGTTCATGTTCGATGATGCCGCACCAACGCTGCTGCTGACTCAGGCCTCCCTGCGCGCAGACCTGCCGTCGCTGCGCGACACGCTGTCGATCTGCTGCCTGGACGTGGATGCGCAGCAGTGGGCGCATTGCTCCGCTTCCAATCCGCACGTGCCCGTCAGCCCCGGCAATCTGGCTTACGTGCTCTACACCTCCGGCTCGACCGGGCGGCCCAAGGGCGTGGCGCACAGTCGTGCGGCGCTGGACAATCTGATCGCCTGGCAACTGGAACAGGCGCCCGTGTCGCAACGGGTGTTGCAATTCGCCTCGTTGAACTTCGACGTGTCCTTTCAGGAAATCTGCAGCACCTTGTGTCAGGGCGGCAGTCTGGTGCTGATGAGCGAAACTGCTCGCAAGGACCTCGCTTCACTGCGTCCGACGCTGGTGGCCGAAGGCGTACAACGGGCGTTTCTACCCTTTGCCGTGCTCCAGCAACTGGCCGGTCTCAGCGAGGCCGATGCCGCGCGTCCGGCGGATGGCTGCGAAATCGTCACGGCCGGCGAGGCGTTGCTGATCAATGACGAACTGCGTGCCTTTGTTTGCGGCCTTGGTGGCGCTCAGTTGCACAATCAGTACGGCCCGACCGAAACCCATGTGGTCAGCCAGTTCAGCCTGAACTGTGACGAAGCCGGACAGTGGCCGGACGCACCACCGATTGGCCGGCCCATCGCCAATGCGCGTCTGTATGTGCTGGACGGCGACTTGAACCCGGTGCCGGTTGGCGTGGCCGGGGAGTTGTACATCGCGGGCACCTGTCTGGCCCGTGGCTACCTGAATCGTTCGGCGCTGAGCGCCGAACGCTTCCTGCCGAACCCGTTCGATCCGCAGCCCGGCGCGCGCATGTACCGCAGCGGTGACCTGGCGCGGTTCCATGCCGACGGCAACGTGCAGTATCTGGGACGGATCGACCAGCAGGTCAAGCTGCGCGGCTTTCGCGTCGAACTCGGCGAGATCGACAGCCTTCTGCAACAACAGCCGGGCGTGCAGGAAGCGGTCGTGCTGCTGCGCGAGGACGTGCCGGGCAACAAGCGTCTGGTGGCTTACGTGGTGGGCCCGGCAAGCGCTGAAACCCTGCGCGCCGGGCTACAGCGCCATCTGCCGGAACACATGGTCCCGACCGCCTGGGTTTCTCTGGCGCAACTGCCACTGACCCGCAACGGCAAGCTTGACCGTCCAGCCCTGCCTGCACCAGAGCGCCAGAACGCAAGCACTTACGTGGCCCCGCGTGATGAGACCGAGCGGCAGATGGCGCAGATCTGGGCCGAGGTGCTCAAATGCGCGCAGGTCGGCCTCCACCATAACTTTTTCGACTTGGGCGGGCATTCGCTGCTGGCCACGCGGATGGTCTACATGATCAACCAGCGCATGGGCGCGCAGTTGTCCCTGAGCAGCCTGTTCAAGACGCCTGTGTTGGTGGATCTGGCAGAGCAGGTACGGCTCGGGCGTGGCGAAGGTCATTCGGTTGAAACGCCGTTTACCCCCATCGAAGCTGATCGCGGCGCACGTTACGCGCCATTTCCATTGACCGATATCCAGCAAGCGTACTGGTTTGGCCGCGAGTCTTCGGTCAGCCTCGGCGGTGTCAGTGCCCACGGCTACGAAGAGCTGCGCATTCCCGGCCTCGACGTGCCACGTTTCGAGCAGGCGCTGAACCGCATGATCCAGCGGCATGACATGCTGCGCGTGGTGTTTCGCAGCGACGGCACACAGCAGGTTCTGGAGAGCGTACCGACGTATCGGATGCCACGCAGTGATCTGCGCGGCTTGCCCGTCGCCGCCGCGCAGCAGGCCCTGCAAGAGACCCGCGAACGTCAGTCCCATCAGGTGCTGGACGCCAGTCGCTGGCCATTGTTCGAGTTCGGTCTGTCGTTGCTCGATGACGACATCAGCCATCTGCACATCAGCCTTGATGCTCTGATCGTCGACGCGGCGAGCACGCAGATTCTGGCTCGCGAACTGATGGCATTTTATGCCGACCCGCAGTTGCAACTGCCTGAGCCGGGTTTGACCTTTCGCGACTACGTGCTGGCCGAACAGCGCTTGCGCAGTGACCGCCGCTACGAACAGGCGCTGGGCTACTGGCGCGAGAAGGTTGCCACGCTGGCGCCCGCACCGGACCTGCCGCTGGTGTGTCAACCGGAAAGCATCAGTCAGCCGCACTTTACCCGCCGCGACCGCGAACTGTCGGTGCAGCAGTGGTCGCGACTCAAGGAACTGGCCCGACAATTTGCCGTGACGCCGTCGGTGATGCTGCTGACCGCGTTCAGCGAAGTGCTGGCGCTGTGGAGTCGGCAGCCGCGCTTCACCTTGAGTCTGCCGCTGTTCAACCGCATGCCCTTGCACGCGGATGTCGATGACATTATCGGCGACTTCACCTCGCTGATCTTGCTCGAAGTCAGCCTTGAAGCGACAGCGAGCTTCACTGACAAGGCGCGTGCCGTGCAGGCCAGGTTGTGGCAAGACATCGACCATTCAGTGGTCAGCGGGGTCCGGGTACTGCGCGAGCTGTCACAGGCCCGCGGTGTGCAGCAGACCGCCATGCCGGTTGTCTTCAACAGCACGCTGTCGGAGGCCGCACCGGAACTGGCCGAATTCAATCTGGCCGACGCCCTGAACGCCGAGCACATGCACAGCATCACCCAGACCCCGCAGGTGTGGCTGGACCACACGTTGCTGGAGCTGGAAGGGCGCCTGCTGTTCAACTGGGACAGCATCGACGAATTGTTTCCGGCGGGCATGATTGAGCAGATGTTCGTCGCCTACAACGCGCTGCTGGACCGTCTGCTGGCGCCGGATGCCTGGAGCGCCAACACCGCGCAGCTGATACCGCTGGCACGCTTGCCTGTGCCGGATGCCGCTCCTGTCGACTCGACGCTGATGCACGAATTGTTCGACCGTCAGGCGCTTGCTGCCCCGGACGCGCTGGCGGTGATCGGCACGCAGCGCCAGTTGAGTTATCGACAGCTGCGAGCCGAAGCGCGGCATCTGGCGGCGCGGCTTCAGCGTATGGGCGTGGTGCCCAACAGGCTGGTTGCGGTGGTCATGGAGCGTGGCTGGGAGCAGGTCGTCGCGACGCTGGCGATCCAGTACGCAGGCGGTGCCTACCTGCCGCTCGACCCGGCGCTGCCAACCGAGCGCCTGGAGCACATTCTGCAGCGTGCCGAAGCGAGTCTGGCCCTGACTCAGCCCGCACTGCTGCAACGCATCGAATGGCCCGAGCAGATCAAGGTCATCAGCGTGACCGACCCGGTCATATCCGGCGATGCCATTTCCGATCAGCCTGAATTGCACGCTGTAGACCTTACGCCAGACGACCTCGCCTATGTGATCTACACCTCGGGCTCGACCGGCATGCCCAAGGGCGTGGTCATCGATCATCGCGGTGCGGTCAACACCTTGCTCGACATCAACCGGCGCTTTGCCGTCGGTGCCACGGACCGGGCGCTGGCGATTTCTTCGCTGAGTTTTGACCTGTCGGTCTATGACTTCTTCGGCACGCTGGCCGCGGGCGCTGCGGTGGTGTTGCTCGAGCCGCAACAGGCGCTCGACCCGGCGCACTGGCTGGCGCTGATCGAGCGGCATCGGATCAGCCTGTGGAACTCGGTGCCAGCCTTGTTCGGCATGTTGCTGGAGTATGCCGAAGGCGAGCGCAGTGCATTGCCGTCGAGCCTGCGGGTGGCGATGCTGTCGGGCGACTGGATTCCCCTGACGCTGCCCGAACGCGCCTGGGCGTTGCAGCCGACCTTGCAACTGATCAGCCTGGGCGGGGCAACCGAGGCGTCCATCTGGTCGATCCTGTATCCGTTGCAACAGGTCGATCCCCACTGGCGCAGCATTCCCTACGGCAAGGCAATGGATCACCAGCGCTTCTATGTGCTGGATGATGCGTTGCAGGTTCGCCCGACGTGGGTGGCCGGTCAGTTGTATATCGGCGGTATCGGTCTGGCCAAGGGCTATTGGCGCGATGAAACCCTGAGTGCCGGGAGCTTCTTCGCTCACCCGCTGACCGGCGAGCGTCTGTATCGCACTGGCGATCTGGGCCGTTGGTTGCCCGATGGCAATATCGAGTTTCTCGGTCGCGAAGACACCCAGGTCAAAGTCCAGGGGCACCGTATCGAGCTGGGCGAGATCGAAGCTGCGCTCAATCGCCATCCCGGCGTGCAAAGCGCTGTGGTGCGGGTGCTGGGCGAAGCGCTGGGCGAGAAGCGTCTTGCGGGCTACGTACTTAAGGCCGATGTCTCGTTGCAGGCCAGTGATTTTACCCAGTACCTGGCAGACAAATTGCCCGCCTACATGGTGCCGAGCTCGTTTACCTTCGTGCAGGAATGGCCGCTGTCGGCCAACGGCAAGGTCGACAAGAAACGCCTGCCGGAACCGACGCAGGCTCAGGCGTCAGGCCCCGCGCTTGAAGTCGAAGGGCCACAGGAGCAACAACTGGTGACGATTGTGCAGGGCGTGCTCAAGCGTCCTTCGATTGCTGCCGACGCCAATCTGCTGAACCTGGGTGCAACCTCGATCGACATTGTCAGGATCAGCAATGCGCTGTCCGGCGAACTGCAGTTCCGCCCCAATGTTGCGCAACTGCTGGCGCAGCCGACCCTGCTCAATCTGCTCGGCATGTACCGCCAGACTCTGGCTGATGGCAGCGTGGTCGACAGCGTCCGGCAGCGGGCAGCTGCGCCCGAGCAGGTGATTGAAGATCCGCAGCAGCGCGCGCGTTTCAAGGCCGACCAGCGCGGGCGTCGATCCTTCAACGCGCAGGTTGCGGCGCTTGACCTTGCACGCCCGGATGACCCGGCGTTGGCGCGGCGCTTCAGCGATTACCGCTCGGTACGCCAGTTCGCTGCACAGCCGATTCCGACCGCAGCCTTTGCAGGCTTGCTGGCCAGCCTGGCCCAGGGGCAACTTGATGGAGAGATCAAGTACCAGTTTCCGTCCGCAGGCGGCCTGTACCCGATTCAGAGCTACCTGTACGTCAAGCCGCAGCGGGTAACCGGTGTCGCAGCGGGTGCCTATTACTACGACCCGATTCAGCACCGCCTGCTGAGGCTGGACAGTGACGTGCTGGACCCGGATACCTACGACTACTTCGTCAATCGTCCGGTGTTCGAAAGCGCTGCTTTCTCGCTGTTCTTTATCGCCGACATGGCCGCAATCCGGCCGCTGTATGGCGAGCGCAGTCGCGACTTCTGCCATATCGAAGCCGGAGGCATGGCGCAATTGCTGACCATGACCGCGGTCGAGCAGGGCCTTGGCCTGTGCGGCATGGGCTCGCTCGAGGAGCGGCAATTGTCGGCGTTGTTCGATCTGGGACCGAATCATCAGTTGATCTACTCGATGGTGGGCGGCCTGCGCACTGCCGATGAACATCGCCGCACGCAGATCGAGGCGTTCGCTTCTGCCGCGGATCAAACGGACGATGCCAGCGACATGGAGGAGATAGAGATATGAATGCCTATCAATTGCTGGAGTTGTTCGGTCGTCACGCCGTGGTGCTTGAAGTGGACGGCGACAAACTGCGCTGCAAGGCTCCACGCGGGTTTCTCAATGACGAGATGTTGCAGGCACTCAAGCAACACAAGGCAGAGCTGATCGCCTTGCTGAGCGGCACCGACCCGGCGGCGATCCCCCGTCGTGCTGTCGGGCAAACGGCGTTGCCGCTGTCCTTTTCGCAACGCCAGCTGTGGTTTCTCGACCAGATGGAACCGGGCAATGCGTTCTATAACGTGCCCACTGCGGTAGTGCTGAAGGGCACGCTGGATGTGCCGGTGCTGGAAAAGGCGCTGAACGAGCTGATCATGCGCCACGAAATGCTGCGCACCACGTTTGCCAGTGTGGACGGCGAGCCACGGCAGATTGTGCACCCGGTGATGGCGCTGGAGATGCCTAAGGTCGACCTGCGTGACCTGTCGCCAGCGATGCGTGAAGTGCAGGTTGGCATGGCGGTGGAGCAGGAGGCCAAAGCGCCGTTCGACTTGGCCAGCGGCCCGCTGTTGCGGGCTTCGCTGCTGCGGCTGGCCGATGATGAGTATCTGTGGCTGTACAGCGTGCACCACATCATCGCCGATGGCTGGTCGATGGGGGTGATCCTTCACGAAGTGAGCACCTTGTATGGCGATTTTTTGCGCGGTCAGGCGTCCAGTCTGGCACCGCTGGCGGTGCAGTACGCCGACTACGCTTGCTGGCAGCAACAGCGTCTGAGCGGCGAGGCGCTGGCGGGGCAACTGGCCTTCTGGAAGCGCACGCTGGCCGACGCGCCGCCGCTGCTCGACATGCCTGCCGACCGGCCGCGCCCGACCGTGCAGCGTTACGCCGGGGCGACCTTCAGTTCGACAGTCGATGGCAGCACCTTGCGCGGCCTTAATGCACTGGCCAGACAAACCCAGGGCACGCTGTTCAACGTGTTGATCGGCGCGCTGTCCGTGCTGCTGTGGCGCCACAGCGGTCAGCGGGACCTGTGCATTGGTACGCCGTTTGCCAACCGCAGCCGTCCCGAAATCGAGCCGCTGATCGGCCATTTCGTCAACACCCAGGTGATTCGCCAGCGCCTCGATGCGCAGCAGACCTTTGCCGAACTGTTGCGCGAGGTACGCGCCACGCTGCTGGATGTCCACGCTCATCAGGATGTGCCTTTCGACCGGGTGGTCGAGGCCGTCAACCCGCAGCGCGATACCGGTTATTCGCCGTTGTTTCAGGTGATGATGGTGCTGCAGAACACCCCGGGTAACGCTGCGCAGATGCCGGGGCTGAGCATGACGCCGTATGGCACCGGCAGTGCCACGGCCAAGTTCGACTTGGCCTTCGAATGGGTCGAGCGCGACGGTGCGCTGAACCTGTTGGTTGAGTACAACACCGACCTGTTTGATCAGGCCAGCATCGAGCGCCTGAGCGGGCATTATCGACACCTGCTGGAGCAGGTTGCGCTGGACCCGAAACAGCCGGTCGGCGCATTGACGCTGATCACTGACGCCGAACGTGAACAGATTCTGCACGAGTGGAACAGCCCGGCAGCGCTGCCGCAGCCTGTCGATTGCGTGCATCGCCTGATCGAGGCTCAGGTAGCGCGTCGCGAAGATGAGTGCGCGGTCATTTTCGAAGGTCAGTCACTGAGTTATAGCCAGCTCAACAGCCAGGCCAACCGGCTGGCGCAGCACTTGCTCACCCTCGGCGTCGGCCCGGACGTGCGTGTAGCTGTCTGCATCGAGCGCTCGCTGGAACTGCCGGTGGCTTTATTGGCGGTGCTCAAGGCCGGGGGCGCCTACGTGCCGCTGGACCCGGATTATCCGTCAGGGCGCTTGCGTCATATTCTCGACGACACTTGCCCGGTGGTGTTGCTTGCTCTCGGGCCGACGCGCAAGATTCTCCGCGAGGCCCTGCAAGGTGCAGACTGCGAGGTGCCGATCCTCGATGTGCAGGCTGATGCCGTGCTCTGGGCTCAATGCTCGCCAGACAATCCAGACCCGCAGCGTGTCAGGGTCAACGCCGACCATCTGGCGTACGTGCTGTACACCTCCGGCACCACGGGGCTGCCCAAGGGGGCGATGGTCACGCATCGCGGGCTGAGCAACCTGCTGCTCTGGTGTCAGCAGTTCTGCGGCGAACGCGGGAGCATGCTGCACAAGATTCCATTCGGTTTCGACGCTTCGGCCTGGGAGATCTTCTGGCCATTGCTTACCGGGGGCAGGCTGGTCATCGCCCGTCCCGGCGGGCATTTCGAGCCCGGTTACCTAGCGCAGGTGGTACGCGAACAAAGCGTCACCGCGATGGTATTTGTCCCGGCCATGCTGCAACTGTTTCTGGAGGTCGAAGAGGTCAGCGCCTGTCACTCCCTGAAGGATGTGTTCAGTGGCGGCGGGGAGCTGTCGCCCGCAGTGGCCAGGCTGTTTCAGGAGCGTCTGCCGCATGCCCGCTTGCACAACGTCTATGGCCCGACCGAAACCACAGTGATCAGCAGTGTCTGGACGCTGCAGCCTGGCGCAGAGGTTCCGCCGCGCCAACTGCCCATCGGCCGACCTATCGCCAACACCCGTTTTTATGTGCTCGACGAGCGCAATGCGCCAGTTCCAGCCGGTGTTACCGGTCAGTTGCACATTGGCGGCGTCGGCGTTGCGCGGGGCTATATGGGATTGGCCGAACTCACTGCCGAGCGGTTTATCGACAACCCGTTTGTTGCTGGCGACCGGCTGTATCGCAGCGGTGATCTGGCGCGCTATCGCCCGGACGGTCAGCTGGAGTTTCTCGGTCGCAACGACTTTCAGGTCAAGCTGCGCGGCATCCGCCTTGAGTTGAGTGAAATCGAGGCGCGGCTCGACCTGTTCCCCGGCATCCGCAGCAGTGTGGCGCTGATCGTTGGCGATACCGCGCAGAACCAGCGTCTGGTGGCGTGCTGCGTTGCCGACAGCGCAGTGGACGAGTCCGCGCTGCGTGCGCATTTGGCGACGACCCTGTCCAGCGCCGTCATGCCCAGCGCTTATCTGTGGCTGGACGCCTTGCCGTTGACGGTCAATGGCAAGGTCGACCGTGTGGCTCTCGCGACACTGGCCGATCAGGACCTGGCCGAACGGCAGGTCAACCTCGGCAGCCCCAGGGACCATATCGAGCTGACGCTGTATCAGATCTGGAAAGACCTGCTGCTGGTGCCGCAGATTGGCATTCGCGACAACTTCTTCAACGTCGGCGGCACCTCGATTGCGGCGATCAAGATGGCCTACGAAATTGGCCGGGCGTTCAGCGTCGAGGTGCCTGTGCGCGTGATCATCGGCCACCCGACCATCGAGGCGCTGGGCGGTTGGCTGCGGACCGGGGCCAGCCTGACTTCGGCACAGGGCAACCTGATCGAATTCCGCCGCGGTGCCGGGCAACGCAACGTGGTGTGCATTCACCCGGCGGGCGGCACTGCGTTCTGCTACCTGTCGCTGGCCAAGGAACTGCCGGACGCTATCGGTGTGTACGGTGTGCAATCGCCGGGGCTGAACCCTGGAGAGAGCACCGAGCCGAGCGTCGAAGCGATGGCCGAGGCCTATCTACGGCGCATCGCGCCATTAACGTCTCAACCGCTGATACTCACCGGGCTGTCGTTCGGCGGTCTGGTGGCTTACGAAATGGCCCGGCGCCTGACGGCTGCTGGCAATCGTCAGGTCACGGTGGTGCTGCTCGATACCCAGGGCTCGGATGACCCAGGCTTTCGGCAACAGATCGGCACCGTCGACATGGCTGAATTTCGCGACAAGCTGGTGCGCTTCAACGGCATGTACCCCGGTATCGAAGACGCGCAGGTCGAGCGTTATTTCCACCTCTACAACCACAACCGCCTGGCCATGGCCGCTTACGAATGCGAGCCGCACGCCGGGCGCGTCGTGCTGATTCAGGCCCGTGAAGGCTTCAGCCGCGCGCAGTTGCACGAGTTGCGCGGGTTCTGGCGTCGCCGCGCGGGCAACGGTTATCGAGCCAGGCTGGTGCACGGCGGGCACTGGGACATGCTGGAAAGTGCCGAGGTGCATCGGGTCTCGCAGACGCTCAGGCAGGAATTGCAACGTTTCGACACGCAGGAGGCGCAATGATGAGCAGCCACAAGGAGGGTATGGCCCGGCAACCCGCAACTCTGCTGTCGCGCTTTGCCGAGCAGGTGCGACGCGATCCCGAGGCACTGGCGGTGATCGATCAGCACGTACGGCTGACTTACGCGCAACTGGCCAGCGCCAGCGAGCGCATCGCCAGGGGGTTGCTGGCACAAGGCGCAGGGCGCAGTGATCCGCTTGCCCTGTGTATGCCCCGTGGCTGGCAGTGGGTGGCGACAATCATGGCGGCCCTGAAGGTGGGGGCCGTCGTGGTGCCACTGGATCGTGCCAGCCCGCTACGGCGTCGGGAATTGATGCTGGAAGATGGCGGGTGTGTCGGGCTGGTTACCCTGTGTCAAGATTCTAATGCCGTTTCGACGCTGCGTGGCTGGCACATCAGCGTCGAGGCGCTGCTGGATTACCCTGATCAGCCGCCGCAGCCTGTGCCTGATGACTTCGCCGAGCTGAGTTTTCTGTTCTACACCTCGGGCACCACCGGCACACCCAAGGCAGTGGAAGTGGGCGAGCGCGGCCTGTTGCGTCTGGCCCGGGCCGACAGCTACATCGAGATTCGTGCAGGCGACCGTTTCGCCTGCCTGTCCAATCCGGCGTTTGACGCCTGTAACTTCGAACTGTGGGCACCGCTGCTCAATGGCGGTTGCTGCGTCATCATTGCCGACGCAGACCTGCAGGACGCACGGCGGCTGGCCACAGTGCTGGAAACACAACAGGTCGATAACCTGTTCATGACCGTTTCGCTGTTCAACACGCTGAGTGCGGATGACCCCGGCTGTTTTGCCAGCCTGCGCCAGCTACTGATCGGCGGCGAGCAAGTCAGCGCCGCTGCGGTGCGCGCCTGGTATCAAGCCAATCCCGATAGCCGCTGCCGGATTTTCAACGCCTACGGACCCACTGAATGCACCACCTTCGCCGTGTGCTATCCGATCCCCCGCGACTTTTGCGGTGATGCGGTGCCGATCGGTCGGCCATTGCCCGACACCGGCGTGCAAGTGCTCGACCCGCAACAGCGCCCGGTTGCTCAAGGCGAGGCGGGTGAGCTTTACCTGAGTGGCAGCGGGGTGGCACGGGGTTACCGCCAGCGTCCCGCAGAGACCGCGCAGCATTTCCTGCGCCTGCCGACAATCGAGGCCGGGGACGTGCTGCATTACCGCACCGGCGATCAGGTACGGGTCAATGCCGAGGGGCTGATCGAGTACCTGGGCCGCATCGACCGCCAGGTGAAGGTGCGCGGTTTTCGTATCGAGCCGGGCGAGGTCGAACAACGCATTCTGGACCACCCGCGGGTAGCGCAGGTGCATGTCTGTGCCCGCAGGCAAGCGGCCGAAGACCATCAGTTGCTGGCGTTCATCGTGCCACGCGAAGGGCTGGAGTATCGCGAGTTGGACCAGCACCTGCGCGAACACCTGGCGGCATGGATGCGCCCGCATCAGCTGTTTCTGCTTGAGCGTCTGCCACTGACTGCCAATGGCAAGATTGATCAGCGTGCGCTGCTGGCCCGGCCTTTGAAACCCTGGCGACCGCAAGCCTGCTCACTGCCTGACGATCAACACTCGCCCGCACTGGACTGGCTGTTGACCCAGGCCCGCAGGCTGTTGGCGCAGCCCGACCTCAACGGCCAGGATGACTGGCTGGGCAGTGGTGGCGACTCTCTCAAGGCCATGCGCCTGCGCTCTGCAATCCGCACGCACTGGCGGCGCGAAATTATGCTGGGCGCGGTGCTGAGCGAATCGTTCGCAGCACTGGCCGAACGCCTGAGCGATGAACAAGGCGCTGCGTCTGCCTACCCACCCGCGCCACCCGTCAACAGGGTCGGGCGTGCGCCAGCCACTGCCGAGCAAAGCCGCCTGTGGCTGATGCAGCAACGCACGCCGCAAGCTACGGCCTATAACGTGCCGCTCATTCTGCACCTTGCGGCAGGCATTCAATTGCCTGCGTTGGCCGAAGCCGTGCAGCGTCTGCTGGCCCGACACAGCGGATTACGCACGGCCTTCGTGTCCGCGGCCGACGGGCTGTATCAGGAGGTTTGCGAGCGTGACGTGCTGTGCCGCACCTTTGCTGTGGGGGCGTTCAGCGAACAGACCTGGCGCAGCTTCGCGACGCTGGTGTTCGATACACCCTTCGATCTGGCGACATCAGCCCTGTGCCAGGCCTGGCTATTGCCGTTTGCCGATGGCAGCTGTCGCTTGCTGATGAACCTGCACCACGTTGTCATTGATGGCTGGTCGATGAACCTGTTGTTCGATGATCTGCTGCAACTGTACGACGATGCGCTGCACGGGCGGGCAAGTGCCGAGCCTTTGCCTGGGCTGGGCACGCTGGAATTTGCGCTCTGGCAACGGCAATGGCGTGTCGACCCGGATTATCGCGACCAGCGCCGTGCTCTGGCCGGGTTGCACCGCCAGCAGCAAGTGTGTTCGCCACCGCTGGTGCCGGTTCGCGAACCAGGCCCGCAGGCACGGCTGTACCGCCAGCCGCTGGGTGCCATGCGCAGCGCCGCACTGGATCGGTTTTGCAGCCAGCAACGCGTCACCCGTTATGAAGTGTTGTTCAGCGTTTATGCCTGGAGCGTGTACGCGCTGACCGGCTGCGAACGGCCGCGAATCGCCAGCCCGGTCTCCAACCGTCCATTGACCGAGTTCGAAGACGCAATCGGCATGTTTGCCAACACCGTGCTGATCCCGACGGTGCTCGACAACAGCATGACGCTCGACCAGCAGATGCACCGCCAGACTGGCACAGTGCGGGAGGTGCTGGCCTTGCAGGACGTCGCCCTGGCTGATCTGGTCGAAGACCTGCGGCTGTCGTCGAGCAGTGCGTTGTTCGATTTCATGTTCGTGCTGGAAAACACCGACTACGCCAGACTCGCTGGTACCGGCTTGCGAGCGACGTTCGAACTCACCGAGACCGTGCAGGCCAAATGCCCGCTGACCTTGTCGGTGGTCGATGCCGGTTCACAGCTGGAATGCTGGTGGGAATACCAGTGCAGCTATTTCGACGCCGTGCAAATGACCGCCGTCAACCAGGTGTTTCAACAGGGCCTTGATCTGCTTCTGGAAAAACCCGCGGCCATCCTTGACGATCTGCTCACGCCGTACCGCTTCAGCCTGCCGCCCGCCAGTCAGGGTGGCAGCGATGCGGCGCCGTTCGGCACCCTGGCCGACTGGTTCGAACATCAGGTCAATTGCACACCAGATGCCCTGGCACTGGTCGCGGATCAGCAGCGTATCAGCTATGCCGAACTGGATGCGCTGGCCGACACCCTGGCGGCGACCCTGGTCGAGCAATGCCCATTACCGGAAGGGTATGAAGCACCGCAGCAAGTGGTGCTGTACCTCGAAGCGTCGGTCGAGCACATCGTGGCCTTGCTGGCGCTGGCCAGACTCAACCTCACGGCCGTACCGCTGGACCCTGGTTATCCGCTGGCGGTGCAGCGTCAGGTCATGCAGCAGGCACAGCCGTGTTGCCTGCTGTACAGCACAGCCACCGAGGCGGCGCTGGATGAACTGAACGCTGGTCGGGTGGCCCGTCATCGGGTCGACCTGAGCGCTGCGCCACGGTCATTCGAGCGTCGCCGTCATGCGGGCGAGCGACCGTTGTACACGCTGTTCACCTCCGGCTCGACGGGTACGCCGAAAGGCGTTCAGGTGCCGGACCGAACCCTGTGCAACCTGTTGCACTGGCAGCGTAACCAGGGTCAGTTGCCAGCGAAGTCAGTGACCCTGCAATTCTCCATGCTGTCGTTCGATGTGTCGTTTCAGGAGATTTTCAGCACGCTTTGCGGCGGTGGCTGCTACCACCTGATCAACCCACGCTGGCGGCAGGATGCCGAGGCATTGTTGAGCTATCTGCAGCAGGCGCGCATCGAGCGGCTGTTCCTGCCGTGCGTGGCCTTGCAGCACTTGGCGCAGACGGCAGTCAGCCAGGGCGTTTACCCGCAGGCGTTGCGCGAAGTGATCACGGCGGGCGAACAACTGCTCTGCACCGAAGCACTGCGCAGCTGGTTTGGTGGCATGCCGCAGGCGCGTCTGTTCAATCATTACGGGCCGACCGAAACCCACGTGGTCAGCGCCTGGCGTTTGCCAGCGGCGGTTCAGGACTGGCCACTGCGAGCGCCCATCGGGCTGGCGGTGAACAACGCGCGGCTGCTGCTGGTGGACGAACACGACCGGCCAGTGCCAGGTGGCAGCCGGGGTTATCTGCTGGTCGCGGGGCCGATGATTTCGCGCTGCTACCTGGCCGACCCGGCGCTGAATGCCGCGCGGTTTGTCGAGTTGCCGCAGCCCGAGGGCAACATGCTGTTCTATCGCACCGGCGACCTCGCCCGGGCTGATGCCGATGCCTGCCTGCACTACCTTGGCCGTGACGACCAGCAGGTCAAGGTCAGTGGCCAGCGTCTTGAGCTGGGGCAGATCGAAGCCGCACTGATGCAGGACGCTCAGGTAAGCAATGCGGTGGTGGCCATGCACGGCGAGCCGCCGTGTCTGGTGGCCTGGTTGCAGGTCGAAGGCACGCCGCCTGACATACAGCAGCTTGATCGTCAGGTCACGCTGCACTTGCCTGCGCATGTGCGTATCGACGAATACCGCTGTGTCGATGCCTGGCCGCGTACGCCCAGCGGCAAGATCGACCGAAAGGCGTTGAGTTCGCTGGGCGAGGCACTGCCACGGCGTCGCAGTGCACTTGCGCAAGTGCCGCTTAGCGCGCTTGAACAGCAACTGAGTGAATTGTTCGTGGCGGTCATCGGCCGTGATATCGAGCTTGATCAGACCTTCTTCGAGGCCGGTGCCACCAGCCTCGGCCTGATGCGCCTGCATGCCCGTTACAACGAGCAACTGCCACAACCGGTGGCGATGGCAGCGCTGTTCGAACATGTCACCGTGCGCCGTCTGGCGCAGCACCTTTCGGCCTCGCCATCGGTCTCGGTGGCGCGTGCGCAAGGGCCCGAAGCTGACGAACAGCCGATGGCAATCATCGGCATGTCGGTGAATGTGGCGGGGGCGGGCAACCTTGCCGAGTTCTGGGCAATGGTCCAGGGAAACGAGTTGGGCATCGAGCTGTTCGACGCCGCCGATGGATTGGTCGGCGCGCGTAGTCAATTGTCGGGAATGCTGGATTTCGACCCGGAATATTTCGGCATCAGCCTTCAGGAAGCACGGCTGATGGACCCGCAACAGCGGCACCTGTTGATGGGCTGTGTGCAGGCGCTGCAACATGCTGCAATCACGCCCACAGCCGACGGCCCACGCATTGGTCTGATCGCCAGTTGCGGCGAAACCACGTATTTCCAGCAGATGCTGCGTGAAACTGCCGAGGGTGATCTGCCGGACGGCTTCCAGATGGCGTTGCACCACGACAAGGACTTTCTGGCCACCAAGGCGGCGTATCACCTGGACCTCGGCGGCCCGGCGCTGAGTGTTCAGGCAGCGTGCGGCAGTTCGCTGATTGCCGTGCACCTTGCGGCGGCGATGCTGCGCCAGGGCGACAGTGATGTAATGCTGGCCGCCGGGGTGCTTGTCGACCCTACCCTGACCGATGGCTACCGCTATCGCCCGCAACACATTTTCTCTCGTGACGGGCTGTGCCGTCCGTTCAGTGATGACGCCAGCGGGACCATCGGGGCCAGCGGCTACGGGGTGGTGGTGCTCAAACCGCTGGCCCGCGCCGAGGCCGATGGCGACCGGATCTATGCGCTGGTCGAGGCTTCTGCGCTGAACAACGATGGCCGGGCCAAGATGAGCTACACCGCGCCGTCGGTGGCGGGGCAGAGCGCGGTGATCAGCGAGGCCCTGCGCAAGGCGGGTGTCACAGGGGCTGACATGGGCTACATCGAGGCCCACGGCACAGGCACGTTGCTGGGCGACCCGGTTGAAGTGGCCGCACTCAGCAAGGCGTTCGGCGCAACGCCCGCCGCCAGTTGCGCTCTGGCGTCAGTGAAAAGCCAGGTCGGCCATCTGGGCGCGGCAGCGGGTGTGGTCGGGCTGATTCGTGCGACGCTTGCGGTATTTCAGGGTGTGATCCCGCCCAATCTGGGCTTTGCCCGGATCAACCCGCAAATCGACCTGCAGCACTCACCGTTCTACATACCCACCACCTCACGGCCATGGCCCGAGGGCCGTCGACGGCTGGCCGGGGTAAGCAGTTTTGGTATCGGCGGCACCAATGCGCACGTGATTGTCGGCGCGCCGCCATCGCAGGCAGACAGCGCCGAGGAATGCCCGCCATGCCTGCTGCTGTCGGCGCACAGCCGTACAGCGCTGGAGCGGGACGTCACGGCAATCGACGCATGGCTCAATACCTTTCCCGAACAACAAGCTGCGTTGCTGCGTTACCTGCAAAACGGGCGGCGCGCATTGCCCTGGCGCTTTGCGGTGATCTGCCAGCCGGGTCACACGCTGCGCTTGCAACCTTCTTCGATCAAACGGGTGACGGTCTCGGACGTGCGTCTGAAGGCCAGCGAACACTCGCCGCAGGCGTTGCTGGAAGCCTGGTATGCGGGAGCCAGTATCGAGGTGGCGACGCGTTCGGCACCGCCACCGTGGAACTTGCCGCCCTCGGCGTTCGACCTGCAGACCTTCCGCTTCAAGCCATCCGCCGCTGTCGAGCCGCAGCCGCCGCAAACCGCTGAGCGCCAGCCGATGGCGGACTGGTTTTATCAGCGTCAGTGGCAGCGGGTGCGTCGTCTGGGCACACAACCGATTGGCGAGCGTCGCGACAGGCTGGTGGTGTGCAGTCACGAGCGCATAGATGCCGCACTGCTTGGCAGCCTGCAGGGTGTTTATCGGCACGTCATCGAGGTGCAGGCCGGTAATGGCTATCAGCAGCTTGGCCCGAACCGTTATGAGCTCGATCCACTGGACCCGCTGGCGTTTAGCCGATTGATCGCCGAACTTGATCAGAGTGGGCAGGCGGCGACCGAACTCGACTGGCTGCATGCCTTGCCACTGTCGGTTGGCGGGGTGGTCAACGAGCAAAGCCTGGCGGCCGCGCAATGGGCGTGTCTGGACACGGTCAGCGCGTTGTTGCAGGCCTGGGGGCAACGCGTACAGAAGACCGCTTTGCGACTCTGGCTGCTGTCCTGGCAGGCGTACCCGGTAAATGGTCAGGTCATGCGTCCGGAACTGGCGGCGCTGGCAGGTATTACCGAAGTGGCCCCGCAGGAGTACCCGATACGTTGTCACTGGCTGGATCTGCCCACTGCGCAATGGGGCATGCAGGCTCGGCAACTGGCGACGCTGCTCGCCGAGCCGACGTCGCTGCCACGACGCATGGCCATTCGTGACGGTTATCTGTGGCAGCCACAGTTGCAGCCCGGCTCGCTCGCGTTGCCAACGGTCGTTTCGAATCTGTTGCCGGTAAACGGCACGTTTCTGGTGCTCGGCGGTACAGGCGGTATCGGCCGTACGTTGTGCGAACACTTGCTGCAATCAAGCCAGCGGCGGGTGGTGCTGCTGTCACGCAGTGGGGAGTGTCCGCAGGAGCTGCGCGATTATGCCGCGCGTATCGATAGCGTTCAGGCGGATATCGCCGATTTGGCACGCTGGCCCAAGGTGCTTGAGCAACTGCGCGAGCGTTATGGACGCTTTGATGGAGTGATCCATGCTGCCGGGACCGGAGCGGGCAGTCTGATCCGTCAGCGTGATGCTCATATGCTGTCTGAAGCGATGGCGAGCAAGACCCGCGGCATGCTGGCGGTCGAAACGTTGATCGAACAGATGACGCCAGGGTTTGTGCTGTACTGCTCATCAATGTCGGCACTGTTCGGCGGCGCTGGACATCTGGATTATGCCGCCGCCAGCGCGGTGCTCGACGGCTTCGCCCATTACCGCCCGAATGCCGAAAATGGCTGCGTGCGGCTGGGTATCAACTGGGACATCTGGAGTGAAACCGGTATGGCCGCTGCCAGCGGCGTCGGCGATGAAGCGCATCAGCGGCACCTGGCGGTCGGCATGTCGGCGCAAGAGGGCTGCCGGGTATTCGACGCCGCCATGACTGCACAACTGCCGCAATTGTTGATTTCGACGACCGATCTGAACACAGCACGCCAGTTTTACCCGGCTCGCCATAGCGGTGCTGGCTTGACGCTGGTCGACACTGCGCCAGCCGTTGCGGCAGAAGCCGGTCTGCCGGAGCGTCTGCATGGCTGCCTGTGCAAATGGCTTGGCGTAAGCGATCTGGATCCGGATGACTCGCTGTACGAGCTGGGCGCTGATTCCCTGACCTTGCTGGACCTGATCGACGAATTGCAGGCCGCGACGGGTGTGGTATTCCAGTTGTCACAGTTCAGCCACAAGGTCAGCCTGCGCGAGGTACTGGCGCTGGTGCAGTCAGCGCAGGGCGGTGCGGCTGCAGTCGAAGACCAATGGACCGACGCGGTTAGGATTGACCAATGGCATGCGGGGGCTGACCGCGAGCGCCTGTACCTGATCCATCCGGTGGGCGGCGATGTTCAGGCGTATCGCGAGCTGGCCTCGGCGCTGCACCCTGATCTGGGTGTGTGGGTAATCGCCGACCCGGCCTTGCGCCTGCCCGAGCTGCCGAATATCAGCCTGGCCGAACGGGCGCAGCTGTATCTCGACGCGTTGCAGGCCCATCACCCCGACGGCACAGCATGGCGGCTGGCCGGCTGGTCGTTCGGCGCGTGGGTGGCGCAGGCGATGTGCAACCTGCTGGCGGACGGTTGCGAGCAGCCGGTGCTGTACCTGATCGATCCGCCTGCGCCGGACGCTGGCACCGAGCTGGCGCGGATCGACGAAGAACATATTCAGCAGGTCTTCCAGCGCGAGTTTTCTGCACGGCGGGCCCTCAACACTGCCGCCAGCACGGCCAGCGAAGAGGCGTCACGTTACCTGCAAAGCCTGATTGTCTGCTGCCAGAACAACATGGCGAGCATGGCTGATCATCGGCCCGCGCAACTGCCTGATACCAGAGCGCGATTGTTCATTGCCACGCGTCCAAATCCATATGGCATGGGCAGCGCCTGGCAAATGGCAGACCTGCAGCGTGCCTGGCAGGACATGTTGCCGCACCTGCTGAGCTGGCAGCCTCTGGACACTGATCATTACGGCATTGTCGCAGCGCCCTGGGTGCAAATGATTGCCGAGATGATCAACGCAGATCTGCCAGTGGGGGAGGGCTGAACGCGTTAGCGGCACGTTTTTCAGGCGGGGCTGACGTTCCCGTAGACGAACCACGGACATGGTGATCGGCCATGCCAACCATTCAAGGGTGAGGGATCATGGATCAAATGGCACTCAAGGCCATCGAAGGCATCGCGGGGGCGCCTCGCGCGCCGTATCACAGCATCACGGTCAACCGCCTGACACCCATAATCGGTGCAGAGGTCAGCGGGGTCGATCTGTCGCAGCCTCCGGGTGAGGAGCAACTGAAGGAAATTCGCCGCGCTTTTCTGGAAAACCACGTGCTGGTGTTTCGTGATCAGCACCTGACGGTCGAACAGCACAAAGCCTTTGGCCGGCTGTTTGGACCGTTACGTGCGTTGCCGGTAGAGAGCATTGATGGCGATGACCCGGAGCTGGTCGTGGTGCGCGCTAACGCCCAGTCACGCTTCGCTGCTGGCGAGCTGTGGCACACCGATGGCACCGCTGACCTGGAGCCGTCGATGGGCTCGATGCTGTATGTCAAAGAGACGCCCGCCATTGGAACCGGTGGCGACACGCTGTTTGCCAATATGCACCTGGCCATAGAAATGCTCTCGCCTGCGATGCAGGCGTTTCTTGGCGAACTGACGGCCATTCACGATGGCGAGATTCCGTGGAAGGGCTACCAGCCGCCTGCCAACCTTCCCAAAAGCGAGCACCCGGTGGTGGTTCGCCACTCTGAAACCGGACGCCGCAGCCTGTTTGTCAATTCCGGGTTCACCTCGCATATCGTGCAACTCTCGCCCGGCGAGAGCCGCGCGGTGCTGAACATGCTGTTCGATCTGATCGCCCGCGAACCTTCGCTTAGTTGTCGTGTGCGCTGGGAGCCGAACACGCTGGTGTTCTGGGATAACCGCTGCACCCAGCACCACGCGGTGTGGGATTACTTCCCGCACTCGCGCTATGGCGAGCGGGTGACGATTCTGGGAGGGCGGCCCAAAGCCTGAGCCGCTTGCCGCAGCCTGGCTAACGCTTGGCTGCGGGCTTGTCACCTCAGTCGCAGGTGATATTTCAGGTCATCGAACCACTGATCGCCGATCTGATAGGCATGCGGGACGCGGCGTTCGAAAGAGAAACCGCATTTCTCCAGCACCTTGCAGGAGGCAATGTTGCCATCGGTCACGGTCGATTCCAGTGAATCAAGGCCGATGGCGGCAGCGTAGTCGATGATTGCCCGGCGGGATTCGGTGCCGAAGCCTTTGCCTTGATGTTCCGGCAGCAACAGACAGCCCACTTCGGCATGCCCTGGCGACATGATGCGAAAGCCGTTGACCCCCAGCTCCACGCCGCTCTGCTTGTCGACGACCACCAGGCACAGCCAGTGATCGGACTCTGGCGTCCATACCGGAAGGCGATGATCAAAGCCTTTGCGAACTTGTGCTTCTTCGATTTCCCCGAAGACGTACTGCATGGTCTGAGGCTCGGAGTGCAGCCTCAGAAACAACGGCCAGTCACTGGCGAACAGGGTCCGCAGATAAAGCCGTTCGGTGTGTAGTTTCAGCATCCGTTGCTCCTTGCACGATGAAAAAGGCACAGGGTTTTGTACTCGGCATTCGGCCAATGATCAATAATGCACGCGCATTTCATCGCCATCGCTCGCGGCAATCGCTGAGCAGCAAGGCATGGTCATACCCTTCAGCATTTCAGGGACGAGTAAATGGCACTTCGCGTATTGGTCATTGGTGGCTACGGTAACTTCGGCAGCCTTATCTGCAATCATCTGGCGATGATGCCGGACATCGAACTGGTCATTTCCGGTCGCGACCCGCGTAAGCTGGCGGAAAAGGTTGCCGCATTGCAAACACTGGCTGGCAGATTCTGCGAGAGCTGGTGCGTGGACATCATGCAGGACGGCGCGGGCAGTGAGCTGGGTGAATTGGGCATTGATCTGCTTATCCACACGGCGGGGCCTTTTCAGGGGCAGTCGTATGCCGTGGCCCGGCATTGCATCAAGGCGGGTGTGAATTATTGCGACCTGGCGGATTGCCGGGCGTTTGTCGCCGGTATCGCCAGCCTTGATGCCCAGGCGCGTGAGGCAGGTGTCAGCGTGCTGAGCGGTTGCAGCTCGGTGCCGACGCTTTCGGCGGCCATCATCGATCAGCATCGCCAGCGTTTTCTGCGCATCGATTCGATAGAGCATGGCATCTCCTCGGCAGCGAAAATGCCCGGTCTGTCGACCGTGCGTGGCGTACTGGCCAATGCCGGGCGGCCGATCAGGCAACTGCGCAACGGCAAGGTTCACGAAGTCCATGGCTGGATGGACCTGACCCTGCGCCGGATGTCCGGCATGGGCACACGGCTGGTGGCCAATGTCGACGTCCCGGACCTGGATGTATTCGCGACACGTTATGCCGCGCAGCATCTGAGCTTCAAGGCCGGCTCCGCGCTCAAGGCCGGCGGCATCGCGACCTGGCTGCTGGCGCTGGCGATTCGCTGTGGGCTGCTGCGCGATCCTGCGTCATGGGCCGAGCGCCTGTACCGTTGGGGCGCGCGCTTTGAACAGTGGGGTGATCGAAAGAGCGCGATGTACATCGATGTCGATGGCGTCGACCTCACCGGCCAGCCGTTGCACATGCGTGCGCAATTGACTGCACTGAACGACAAGGGTCCGGAGATCCCCGGCAGTGCTGCCGTCGCCCTGAGCGCCAAAATGGCCGGCGGCTACCGTCCGCAGCCAGGCGCACGGGCGTGCGTTGGAGAGATCACCGTGGACGAGTATCTGGCGGCGATCAACGAGCCGGAAAACATCCGGCTGGATGTTCATTTCACCGACCGCAACGTCTGACGCTGTTGCCAATCTCCGATGGCTCCGTACAGGCGAAGATCAAGGCAGTTTCATTGCGTGATCTTCCGGTTTCGCGCGGTGCCAATCATCGGAAAAATTCTGCTCAGGCGATTTAAATAAATATTCATCATCGCGCGCCGGCCACGTAATTCTTGGGCTTCAGGGTGCCTTCGATTGGCGCGTGCGTGATTCCGATAACGTTAACTATCAAGTTAAATCTTTCAGCGCCGACTCACGGGTATTCCGAAAAATCAAAGGCACACACGCAATGAGCGCAAAATGGTTGGACAACTTGAAAGTCAGCAAGAAATTAGGGCTGGGCTTTGCCGCTATTTTGCTGGGCGTGCTGACCGTTACCGCCATCGGTTACTCCAGCACCAACCTGCTGATCGAGCGCATGGGCAAAAGCAGCAAGGTCGCCGAGATCAAGGCTGACGTTCTGAATGCCCGGATTGCTGCGCAAGCCTATGCGACCGGCCCTACCGCCGCAGGTGTGCAGAACTACGCCAGCGCGCTGGATACCTTGGACCGCAGTGTCGATCAGGGCCTGCAGGTGTTCGTGATATCGAGCAACCTGGCCAAGCTGCGCGAGATCAAGGAGCAGGTGGGCGGTCTGAAGCAGACGTTCAACCAATTGGTCGGCATCAATCAGAAAGTCGACGAGGCGTTGAAACCGATCATCAAGGTTTCCGATGATGTCAGCGCGACCTTTGAGAATCTGCTGAACAAGACCATTGACGACACCTTGCGTTCGCCGAATGAAACCGGCATCAGGCAGGTCAAGATCGCTGGCGACCTGCGTAACGGCATGACCAATTTCCGTCTGGTGTTTCGCCGCTACCTGAGTGTTCCGAATGCCGACAACCGTCAGGCCACCTATAAGGCCGCCGACGCCCTGATCGCGCAAGTGGACGCCGCTCGCAGCCAGTTGCCTATCGAGGCAAATACTGCAGTGGATGCCGCGCTGGTCGCGTTGAAACAGTACAAGGTGCTGATGACGTCGATTTCGGACATGCTGCAGCAGACCGAGCAAGTCCGTACCGATCTGCAACAGCAATCCATAGCGACCGCTGCCCGTGCAGATGATCTGGCGGCGTTGCAGGTCATCAGTGCCAAGAAGGAACAACAAACCGCTGTTGTGCAATTGCTGAGTGTTGCGCTGGTAGTGCTGCTGGTCGGCATCTTTGCTGCGTTCCTGATCACGCGTCAGATTACCGTGCCGTTGAACAGCACCGTAATTGCGGCGCGCCGGATTGCCGACGGCGATCTGACCCATGACAGCAGCACCACCCGCCAGGACGAACTGGGCCTGTTGCAGAACACCATGCAGCACATGACGGTTTCTCTACGCGGCCTGATCGGCGGCATCGGCAACGGTGTGACGCAGATCGCCACGGCAGCCGAACAGTTGTCTGCTGTCAGCGAACAGACCAGTGCCGGCGTCACGTTGCAAAAAAACGAAGTCGACCAGGTTGCCACCGCCATGAACGAAATGGCGTCGACCGTGCAGGAAGTAGCACGCAACACCGAAGACGCTTCGCTGGCGGCCAAACAGGCCAGCGAGCGTGCCGCTCACGGTAGCAGTGTGGTGCAGCACGCCACTCGCGAAATCGGCCAATTGGCCGGTGAAGTGAAACAGCTGGGCGAAGCCATGCAGCGCCTCACCGAAGACAGTGGCAAGATCGGTAGCGTGATTGACGTGATCAAGGCCGTTGCCGAACAAACCAACCTGCTGGCGCTCAACGCGGCCATCGAGGCTGCACGTGCGGGTGAGCAGGGCCGCGGTTTTGCGGTGGTGGCTGACGAAGTACGTTCGCTGGCTCAGCGTACCCAGAACTCCACCACGGAAATCGAAGCGCTGATTCAGGCGTTGCAAAAAGGTACAGGTGCCGCATCGGGTCTGATGGATGCCAGCCTGCAACGCACCGAAGGCACAGTGGTGCTGGCTCGACAGGCCGAACAGGCACTGGTTGAGATCAATCAGTCCATCGGTACGATCGAGCAGATGAGCCAGCAGATTTCTGCTGCGGCCGAGCAGCAGAGCGCCGTGACCGACGAAATCAACCGCAGCGTGCTCAGCGTGCGCGACATTGCTGATCAATCGGCTTCGGCAACCGAGCAAAGCGCCGCATCGACTGTAGAACTGGCCCGCCTGGGCAGCGATTTGCAGAGCATGGTGGCGCGTTTCAAGATTTAACTTCCCTGTACCAGGCGCCTTGTGACTCGGTCACGAGGCGACCTGCCGCGCTTCCGCCCGTACGACCATCCACACACCGACGCCCGACACCGCCATGCCTGACGCCATCTGCCAGGACAGCGGCTCGTTGAACATCACCCAGGCCCAGAGCATTGTCACCGGCGGGCTGAGGTACAGCACACTGGCAACGCGGGTGGCTGATGCGCGGCGCAGACACACCCAGTAAAGCCCGTAGCCGCCAAGCGTCGCCAGCCCCACCGTCCAGATCACGCTCAACGCAAACCCGGTACTGGGAATGGGGGCCAGGCTGCCCTGTGTTCCCTGGATGATGGCGAACGCGAAGCTCGATATAAAACATTGCAGCCACAGGTTGGGAAGCAAGCCCATGGGCTGCATGTGGGTCGATTGTTTTTGCCACAGTGTCGCGATGGCCAATGACAACATGCCCAGCAGTGGCAGGCCGTAGGCCCACAATGGCGCATCTCCCACCGCCAGCGCGCTGTACGTGACCAGCACCACGCCGACCAGACCGACCACCAGCCCCGCCCAGATTTGCCAGACAAGTCGCTGCCCGAGCACGGCGGCAGCCAGCAGCGCCATGCCCATCGGCAACAAGTCGGCAAACAGCGCCGCGAGTCCTGCGGGTACGCCCAGCGCGATGCCCTGCGTGACGCCTGCTACATAGCCCGCCATGGCCAGCAGACCGATGCCCGCATTTTTCAACAGCGTGGCAGGCGGTATCGATCTCAGTTGCCTGGCGACGAAAGGCAAGAGGATCAACGTGACCACCACACAACGCCAGAACACCACCAGCAGTGGCGGTGCGTAATCAAGCGAAAACCGTGCGCCGATGAAACCTGAGCTCCAGGTCAGGACAAGTGCTGCTTCCAGCAAGATAAGAGGAATGGCCTGATGCCAGGCAGGCCGCGTTACGCTCGGACAAATCGATAAGTGCTGGTTCATGGACACAGGTTACGAAGTCAGCGTAATCTAATAAATCAAAATTAACTGCATAAGTTATTCAGGTTTTATGAATCATGAGCGCAATTCTCGATATCGAACTGATACGTACTTTTCATGCAGTGGCGCGAATAGGGAAGTTTTCGGCGGCTGCCGAGCAACTTCACAAAAGCCCGGCGGCAGTCAGTGTGCATATCCAGCGACTTGAGACGGTGGCGGGCGGGCGCTTGCTCAATCGGGACAACCAGGCGGTGTCTCTGACTGCGCTGGGCAAGCGTTTGTTGCTGTCGACGACGGAGTTGTTGTCCACCCATGACCGGGTGCTGGCTGACCTGCAGGGGACTCATCTGGCAGGGCGCATCACGCTGGGTGTTCCGGATGAGTACGCCGTTCATGTCATCCGCGACATCCTGCCGGTGTTCGCTGCGGCCTGGCCCAATGTGGTGCTGGAATTGAAAACCGCACCCAGCTACACCCTGCGCGAGCAGGTTGCGCGCGGCAAGTTACAGACAGCAGTGATCGCGCAACCCAAAGGGCAGCCAAGTGCTGATACGCAGTTTCTGGTATCTACCAAGCCGGTCTGGGTCGGGCCGGCCAGCGTCGCACTGGGACCTGCGGACCCGTTGCCGCTGGCCATTCACGCAGCGCAATGTCCTTATCGTGAAGCCATGATGGCGTCGCTCAAAGACAACGGCCGCAAAATCCGTGTAGTTCTCGAAAGCCCGTCCAATCAGGCGATCAAAGCCTGTGTGGAAGCGGGCCTGGCGATCAGCCTTATTGATCGGAGCGGAGTCACGGAAGCCATGCAGATTCTCGATGACCTGCCTGAAATTCCCGAGCACGAAATCGTCTTCCTGCGCTCGCCGTCGTCACACAACGACGAGGCGGTGAGCCTGCTGGCGCAGGCGCTACAGAAGTATTTTCGGGTTTAGCCGGGAACACTGCAGCCGAAGTGTGTTATCGACTGCAGGAACGCTTTCGGCTCAACCATCCTTGAACAAAAAGCTGTAGGCATTCAGCGCCGGCACGCCACCGAGGTGGGCGTAGAGCACTTTTGAGCCCTCGGGGAATTCGCCATTGCGCACCATGTCGATCATGCCGTGCATGGATTTGCCTTCGTAGACCGGGTCGGTCAATACGCCTTCAAGACGCGCGCAAAGGCGAATGGCTTCAAGGGTTCCCTCGTTCGGCAGGCCGTATTCGGGGTAGGCGTAGCGGGTGTCGAGCACCACGTCTTCGGCGCTGATTTCGCGGCCCAGTTCCACCAGTTTTGCGGTGTTCTGAGCGATACGCAGAACCTGCGCGCGGGTCTTTTCCGGTTTGGCTGACGCGTCGATACCGATCACACGCTGTGCCCGGCCATCGGCAGCGAATCCCACCAGCATGCCTGCGTGAGTGCTGCCGGTCACCGAGCAGACCACGATGTAGTCGAATTTGAAGCCGAGTTCTTCTTCCTGCTGACGCACCTCATCGGCAAAACGCACGAATCCCAGGCCGCCATAAGGGTGTTCCGAGCAGCCCGCAGGAATCGGGAACGGCTTGCCACCGCTTTCCTCGACGTCGGACATGGCCTTTTCCCAGCTCGGCCGAATGCCGATATCGAAGCCTGCCGAGTCCAGGCGCACATCGGCCCCCATGATGCGTGACATCTCGATATTGCCGACCCGGTCGTACAGGGCGTCTGAATAGTTGACCCAGTTTTCCTGAACCAGTACGCATTTCATACCCAGATGCGCCGCGACGGCTGCCACCTGGCGGGTCTGGTTGGACTGGATGCCGCCGATCGACACCAGTGTGTCGTAGCCGCCGTCGATGGCTTCCGGCACCAGGTATTCCAGTTTGCGGGTCTTGTTACCGCCAAAGGCCAGACCGCTGTTGCAATCCTCGCGCTTGGCATACAACTCGACCTTGCCACCCAGATGCTCGCTCAAGCGTTTCAGAGGGGTGATGGGCGAGGGGCCGAAGGTCAGAGGGTAGCGCTTGAACTTGCTCAGGTTCATATCGGGGCTCCGTTGATAAGTTGATTCAGGCCTGCAAGGAATGAGTTCGACGTTTGAACGGTGTGCCTGAAGTGGTTCCTATCATAGGAAATAGCTGAATAATCGTGGTTGCAAAGAATTGTCTATTTGCAAAATCAGCGTTAGTGTCATAGCACTAACGCAAACTTTTATTTTGTGAAAGCCATCATGAAAGCAATAAATGAACGCACTAAAAAGTCCGCTGGCGATGTAGCGCCGCTGCTGGACAGGATTGACCGCGCCATTCTCAAGACCCTGCAACGTGATGCCTCGATTTCCAATGTGGCGCTCGCCGAGAAGGTCAAGCTGAGCCCGCCTGCGTGCTTGCGGCGCGTCGAGCGGTTGAAGGAGGCGGGCGTTATCAAGGGCGTGGTGGCGTTGCTCAATGGCGACGTTCTGGACGCGGGCATGGTGGTGCTGATCGGTGTGGTGCTCGACCGCTCGACCCCGGATTCATTTGCCCAATTTGAAGAAGCCGCGCAGAAGGTGTCCGGCTGCATGGAGTTTCATGTGGTCACCGGCGAGTTCGATTACTTCATGCTGCTGCGCACCAAAGACAGTCAGAGTTTCAACCGCCTGCATGCCGAACAGCTGCTGTACTTGCCCGGTGTCAGACAGATCCGCTCGTTCATGGGACTGCGTCAGGTGGTGTCGACCACGCAATTACCCATTTAACCGGTTGCTCGACGTGGCCTGCTTGTACTACGCAGCGTCAAACGTTCACGTCTGATGAAGGTCAGAGTTGTTGACTGCCACACGATTGACCCTGGCGCATGATTCAATCAGTGCTATTTCCTTTTTTTACTTGCTCAAGGATTTTTATTTTGGCTGCTGGAAGCTTGCTTACCCTGCTCGACGATATTGCGACCCTGCTGGATGACGTGGCACTGGCCACCAAGAAAACCGCGGGTGTGCTGGGGGATGATCTGGCGCTCAATGCCCAGCAGGTCACCGGAGTTTCAGCCGATCGCGAACTGCCCGTTGTCTGGGCCGTGGCCAAGGGCTCGTTGCTCAACAAGGCAATCCTGGTTCCGGCGGCACTGTTGATCAGCGCCTTCGCGCCCTGGGCGATTCTTCCCTTGTTGATGATCGGCGGCGCGTTCCTATGCTTTGAAGGTTTCGAGAAAATCGCCCATAAATGGCTGCATCCCGAAACCGGCGAAGAGCATGATCAGCGCAAGCAGGCGGCGACGGATGCTTCAGTGGACATGGTGGCGTTCGAAAAGGACCGTATCAAAGGCGCGATTCGCACCGACTTCATTCTTTCGGCAGAAATCATCGTGCTGGCGCTGGGCGTAGTGTCGGCCCGACCGTTCATGGATCAGGTCGGTGTACTGGTTATTGTCGCTGTGCTGATTACCGTGGGTGTCTATGGACTGGTGGCAGGTATCGTCAAACTTGACGACTTGGGCCTGTACCTGAAAAGGACTGCAAGCTCTGCGGCGCAGAAAATCGGTGGTGCTTTGCTATGGCTTGCGCCGGTATTGATGAAGGTACTGTCGATTGTCGGTACTGCGGCCATGTTCATGGTCGGCGGCGGGATTCTGGTTCACGGTCTGCCATTTGCTCACCATTGGGTCGAAGGCGTGACCGAAGCTGCAGCCGGTGCGGTGGGCGGGCTGTCGATGGTCGTCCCGACGCTGATCGATGCGGTCGCCGGGGTTATCGCTGGCGCGGTGCTGGTGTTGGTCGTGACGCTGATTGGCAAGGTCTGGAAAGCGGCTAGGGAGTGAGTGGAGGCGGGCGCCGCGCAGGAGTTGAATATCGTGCCAATGCTCCGCGTTGGCATGCATCCCGTGACGCTCCGCGTCACAGATCTGCGCAGCAACACCCTCTCAAGGTTGGGCGCAGAGGCTTCAGAAATGCGTTCCCGCGCTGAGCGCGGGAACGAGCTTCACAACCGGATCGTGCTTAGAAGAACACCTTCACCAGCAAACTCGCGGTGTTCTGGTCGGTGTCGAACGAGCGGCTGTCCTTGATGCCGTATTTGTTGGTCCAGTAATCGTATTCGATACCGACGTACAGCTGACGCTCAGGGTAATTCAGTGCCTTGCCCAGGTCATATTTGATCTGCGGGTTGAAGTGCAGGTTGGAGTGGTAAGTACCACGCGACGTCTTGTCGTTGTCCACTACCCAGTCCATGAAACCGTCGATCAGCACATCCGATTTGCCCATGGGGATGGTGTAGGACCACACCGGGGTAATCTGCCATACGCCATCGCCCGGACGGTTGCCTTCAGTCTGGCGCTGGTAGAAGTTCAGCTGGAAGTAGTCGAAACCCGGGATCTTCAAATCGAACGCCGGGCCGATCAGGTAAGACTCGTTATCGCCTTCACCAAATTCGTAAGTTGCCGCAATCAGCACATCGCTGATCGGGCCGAACTCGAACTTCTGGCCAAATATCTTGCCCAGCGACAAGCGTGGCGAGAACTCACCGTAATAGGTGTTATCGCCAGCCGTTGCGTCTCCCTTGCCGTTGTAGAAGATCTTGTCGACGAAGAAGAAGTTGTCGCCGTACTTCCAGCTGTCAGCATGTTCAAAGGTGAACGTCTGCTGGTTTGCCGGGTTGACGGCAAAGTCTCGTCCATTGAGATAGGTCAGGCTATTGCTCTGCCACTGGAAGATATCCCCGGCCATGGCTGGCGCAGCGGCCAGCAGACTGCTGGCCAGTAACACGCTGGAAAACGTACGGTTCATGCGGTGAGTCCCTTGAAATAGATCGTGATTTTTTCAGACTGGCGTTCTCTAAGTGACGCCTTGTCTGTGGTTGCAGTAATTTGTCTGTCTGGTCAGCTTTGTGTTGTTAGCAAGAGCTGCGCCAAACAGTGAAAAAAAGTTGAAGTAATCCCCAAACCGGCATCAACGTGTCGGTTTCAAGTCATTTTCCGGGTCGACAGAGTCCTGACCGTACAGTCAGCTAGTTGGCTGTACGGTCAACGTCAGCGTACAGGGAGCGGTTGTCCGGTTTTGCAGCGGCGGCGGAGAATACTGACTTGCGTCATCTGACTCAAGTGCTCCAGCGCAGGGCGTCTGGAGCGAAAGTGGGGCGAGTGCGCCCCTTTTCAGGGGCGCTTGGTTAGCGAGGGACTCAGTTAGTGTGTGCGCCTTGATCGACCCAGGCACCGACCAGTTCGCGTTCCTGCTGAGTCATCTGGGTGATGTTGCCCAGCGGCATGATCGGCGAGGTGACGGCCTGCGCCTTGATGCGCGGGGCCTGCTGCTGAATCTGCTCTGGCGTATCGAACATCACTCCCGCAGGCGCAACGCTGAACAACTGACTGGTAGGCGTGGCCGAATGGCACACCGTGCAACGATGCTGAATCACTTCATGCACTTTGGCGAAGTCCGCGCCGGTGCTGGCAGGCTTGGCCTCGACCGGCGCGGTGACCGGCTCCGTAGGTTTCTCGTCGGCCCGATGACCGCCGACTGCGGTGCCGGGCAGCGGTTGGTAAACGATTTTCGCGGGAGGTTGCGCAGGGCCGGTGACGTACGCCAGGCAGAGCATGCCCAGCGCAGCGACCGGCAGAGTCCAGGCGAATCGATGGCTGTCATGTCTTGTATTGAAATAGTGGCGCACCAGGACCGCCAGCAGTGCGATGCCCGCCAGGATCAGCCAGTTGTACTCACTGCCGTATGTGCTCGGAAAGTGGTTGCTGATCATGATGAACAGCACAGGCAGGGTGAAGTAGTTATTGTGCCGCGAGCGCAGCAGGCCCTTGGCGGGCAGGCTTGGGTCAGGCGTGCGGTTCTCGGCGATGGCGGCCACCAGGGCGCGCTGGGCCGGCATGATGATGCGGAACACGTTGCCGACCATGATGGTGCCCATGATCGCGCCCACGTGCAGGTAGGCACCACGACCACTGAACACTTTGCTGAACCCGTATGCCGCCGCGACCAGCAGCACGAACAGGACCACGCCCAACAGGGCAGGGCGCTTGCCCAGTGGCGAGTCGCACAGAAAGCTGTAGATGAACCAGCCGACGAACAACGAACCCAGGCCGATGTGCACGCCCTCTGCACCACTGAGGCTGCTGCCCGGCGCCAACAGGTACAACGTAGGGTTGGCGTAGAACACCACGCACAACAGGGCCACGCCCGACAGCCAGGTTGAATACGCTTCCCATTTGAACCAGTGCAGATTCTCCGGCATGGTCGGCGGCGCGAGCTTGTACTTCTCCAGGTGATAAATGCCACCGCCGTGGATCGCCCATAAATCGCCGGACAGCCCTTCACGCGGGTTGCTGCGGTTGAGGTTGTTCTCCAGCCAGACAAAGTAGAACGATGCGCCGATCCAGGCCACGCCCACAATCATGTGAATCCAGCGTACGCCCAGATTCAGCCATTCCATCATATGTGCCAGCACGGTTTTACCCTTCCAGTGGGTTGGGATCGAGAACCAGCAACTGGCTCTCGGCAAAGTAATGCTCGTCGCAGTTGTTGCCTTCGCCACTGCGATCAACCACCAGGAAGTCATCCCGCTTTTCGATCGTCAGCACCGGGTGGTGCCAGACGCCGCGATGGTAATTGACACCCTGCCTGCCGTTGGACACGAAGGCGCGGGTCAGCTCTGACTCAGGCGCATCGCCAACCGGCGCGACCACGATCAGAAAGGGGTTGCCGAGCAGCGGGATGAAGGCCTGGCTGCCCTGCGGGTGACGCTCCAGCATGCCAATGGTCAACGGCATCGGCAGCGCTTCGGCGCGGAATATGCTGATGATCGCCTTGTCATCCGGTTGCGCGGTCTGTACTTCAGCCAGACGATGAAAGCGCATGGTCGAGCCGTTATTGATCATGAAATGATCGCTGCCATCGGTTTCGATCACATCACCGAATGGCGCAAAAGCTTCCTTGGTCAGCGGCTCGATTATCAGTTTGCGCATGCGGATTCTTCTTCAATGGTTTGAGGGTGGGTCGTTTGCACATTCGTATTGATGACTATCGTGCCAATGCTCTGCGTTGGCATGCATTTCGTGACGCTCTGCGTCACAACTCTACGCCGCGCCACACATACTCAAGACTGGACGCAGAGCGTCTGGAACTGCATTCCCACGCAGAGCGTGGGAACGATAACCTGTTGCCTTCTGCTGACTTCCGACGCGTTGTTACCTGGCCACCTTGCCCAGTACTCGCAGGCGGCTCACGCCCCCGTCCGGGAATACGTTCAGGCGGATGTGGGTGATCGGCCCGATGGCGTTGATCTGCTCGGCGAACTCGTGTTCGGCGTGCATGGTCAGCTTCTGGCTTGGCAGCAGCTCGCGCCAGAACAAACTCTGGGTTTCGATCTGGCTGTCGGTGCCACCCTTGACGAAAGCACCCTGGATCGAGCAGCTGTCCGGGTAATTGCCCTTGAAGTGCAGGGTGTCGACGATGACTTTCTCGACTTCGCCCTTGTGTCCCAGCGCCACGATGACCCAGTCGTTGCCCGGTGTGCGACGGCGCGCGGTTTCCCAGCCGTCGCCCATGTTCACGCCACGGCCGGGGTTGAGGATATTGCTCATGCTGCCGTAATGCTCGTCCGAGCAGGCAATCGACCGGCCACCGTTGAGTGCCGCCACCAGATCGATCTGCTCGTCTTCGCTGACTTTCGACCAGTCGCGATGCGGCACGCCGTACACGCGCAGGCGCGCTACGCCGCCGTCCGGGTAGATATTGAAGCGCAGGTGGCTGAACGCCTGATCGTTGCTGATCTCGTGGTAATGATGGCTGTTGCCTTGCAGCTCCACAGACGGCAGCACTTCGGTCCAGGCGGTGTTTTCATCGGGTTCGCCCGAGGCCAGAAAGCACGCTTCCAGCGAAGCAGAAGGCGGAAAGTTGCCGGTGAAAAACGAGGTGTCGATGTCGACACCCTTGATGGTGCCTGCCACACCGAGGCGGATCACCGCGCTGTCATACCCTTCGAAACGCTTGCGGCGCGACTCCCAGCCGTCCATCCACTTGCCGTTGTCGTCGAACACGCCTTCCTTCCAGACCGCCGGGGTCGGCTGGAACAGCCGGTTGGCGTCTGCGAACCAGTCATCGGTGACCGAAAGAATCTTTGTGCCCAGGCGCGCGTCGGCCAGGTTCACGAACTTCTCGAACGGTGCGGCGTAAACTTTCATGCTTGTTGTCTGCCTTCTGAACAGGTTGATAACGGCGACGCTCAAAGCGCCTGTAGACGAAACAGTGCGATTTTGTTGATCTCTGCCAGGGCGCAAGCGAACTCGGCCTCGGGCGAGTGGTGGATGCGTTGCTCGAACGCCGCCAGGATTTTATGTCTGTCGCTGCCCTTGACCGCCATGATGAACGGAAAGCCGAAGCGGGCCTTGTAAGCCTCGTTCAGCTCGGTGAAACGCTGAAACTCTTCAGGCGTGCAGTGGTGGATACCGGCGCCTGCCTGCTCATCGGTACTGGCCTGAGTCAGCTCGCCCTGAACGGCAGCCTTGCCGGCCAAGTCCGGGTGGGCATTGATCAGCGCCAGTTGCTGCGTGTGTGTGGCACCGAGCAATATTTTGCTCATGCGGGCATGCAGGGCCTCGACCTGATCCAGTTCGGGGCCTGCGCCCTGATCGAAGGCCTGCTGCGCGACCCACGGTGAGTGTTCGTAGATGTCGGCAAAGGCTGCGATGAATGCGTCCCGGCCCAGGCTTGAAGGTGTCAGTGTTTTAAACGTGCTCATTGCTCGGCCTTGCCGGTAAACGGATGTTCAGTGTGCCAGTGGCGGGCGATATCGACACGCCGGGTAAACCACACCTGCTCATGGCCTTTGACGTACTCAATGAAACGCTTGAGCGCGGCCAGCCGGGCAGGGCGACCGATCAGGCGGCAATGCAGACCGATGGAAAGCATCTTCGGTGCGTCTTCGCCTTCGGCATACAGCACGTCGAACGCGTCCTTCAGGTACTGAAAGAATTGCTCGCCGTTGTTGAAGCCCTGCACCTGGGTGAAGCGCATGTCGTTGGTGTCCAGCGTGTAAGGGATGACCAGATGCGGCTTGCCGGTAGGGTTGTTCGGCTCCCAGTACGGCAGGTCATCGTCGTAGGTGTCGCAATCATAGAGAAAACCGCCTTCCTCCATCACCAGTCGCCGCGTATTGGGCCCGGTGCGCCCGGTGTACCAGCCCAGCGGCCGTTCGCCACTGATCTCGGTGAGGATCTGAATCGCCTGGCGCATGTGTTCACGCTCGTCGGCTTCATCCATGTTCTGATAGTCGATCCAGCGATAACCGTGACTGCAGATTTCGTGACCGTCGGCGACCATGGCGCGGATCACCTCGGGGTGACGCTGCGCGGCCATGGCCACGGCGAAGATGGTCAGGGGGATATCGAACTGCTTGAACAGCTTGAGAATGCGCCACACACCGGCGCGGCTGCCGTACTCGTACAGCGACTCCATGCTCATGTTGCGCTGGCCCTGGAGTGGCTGCGCGGCAACCATCTCGGACAGAAAGGCTTCTGATTCCTTGTCGCCATGCAGAATATTGCGCTCGCCACCTTCCTCGTAATTCAGCACGAATGACAAGGCAATGCGCGCGTTGCCCGGCCAGCGTGGATGAGGCGGGTTGTTACCGTAACCGATGAGGTCGCGTGGGTAGTCAGCGCTCACTGCAAGCTTCCTTCTGTGCGTTATGTGCGTTTGGCCAAGTGCGTTGCGAATGGCAGGCAACGCACTGCAATGCGCAGATTGTATACAATTTTATTTTCGGCTTGTAACCCTGTAGGTTTCGTCACCGAGTCGTGCTTGTTCAGATAACGCAAGCAAGAAACCTGCCTGAGTGGTCAGCTAATCGGAAAAAATCTGATATTTTTCCTTTGCTTCCTTTCTTTTCAGGTAATTCGACGCCTGGCGAGCAGCACAGGCGTCAGCTGCAATCCGCTGAAGATTTTATTGTGTACAGGTTTTCGCGAAAGTGTCTTAATCGGTTGCAATCGCACCATGCAGAGCACTTCATTGGTGCACTGTTTCACCGTCGCCGGATGTGAGGAGTGAAGTTTTGGGGAAATTGACCACACACGTGCTGGACGCTGCCCACGGTTGCCCAGGCAGTGCCATCCGCATTGAATTGTATCGGGTCGAAGGCCAGCAGCTGCTGCACGTTGTCAGCGCTGTCACCAACAGCGATGGACGTTGCGATGCGCCCCTGTTGCAGGGAGACACTTATCAGTCCGGGGTTTATCAACTGCATTTTCAGGCTGGCGATTATTACCGTGCACGAGGCGTTGCGTTGAACGCACCGGCCTTTCTCGATGAAGTGGTGCTGCGCTTTGGCATTGATGCAGGTCAGGAACACTTTCATGTGCCGCTGTTAATCTCGCCGTATAGCTACTCGACGTATCGGGGCAGCTGAGTACCTCTTGCCCGCCCCACACTGCGGGCCTTTTTTTGCGCGCGTTTCCGGTTTTGCCCTGTGTACAATGCGCCAGTCCCAAAGCCGTAATCCATCTGCGCACGAGTGCCCATGAACGACCAGTCCCTGCCTCTCAAGAAACAGCCGCGCGGCACGACCAGCGCCAGCCGCAGCGTTACTCAGGACGATATCGTTTACGAGCATATTTTCGATGCCATTCTGGAGCAGCGGCTGGCGCCGGGCACCAAATTGAGTGAAGAGGCGCTGGGCGAGATCTTTGGTGTCAGCCGCACCATCATTCGTCGCGCTCTATCGCGGTTGGGGCACGAAGGTGTGGTGCTGTTGCGGCCTAATCGTGGCGCTGTGGTCGCCAGCCCCAGCGTCGAAGAGGCGCGCCAGGTATTTTTTGCCCGGCGCATGGTCGAGAAGGCAATCACTGAACTGGCAGTCGCGCACGCCACTGCCGAGCAACTGGTCGAGCTGCGCCAGATGGTCAGCGACGAGCGCGACAGCTTTGCCCACGGTGATCGAGGTGCAGGCATCCGTCTCTCCGGTGAATTCCATCTGCAACTGGCCGTAGCCGCCAGAAACGCGCCGCTGATCAGCTTCCAGCGCAGTCTGGTATCGCAGACTTCATTGATCATTGCCCAGTACGAAACCGGCAACCGCACACATTGTTCCTACGACGAGCACACCCAGCTGATCGACGCCATCGAAGCGCGCGATGCGCCGCTCGCCGTCGAGTTGATGATGCATCACATGGACCACATCGACGGCAAGCTCAACCTGGACCAGGACAGTGCCTCGGACGATTTGCATGCAGTGTTCTCGCACGTCATGGGCAGAAAAAAACCGGGGCGTTGAGGCCTTCGGATAATCGTGCGACGCTCCGCGTCGTCATGCCGTTCTGGAAGCTCCGCGTCCTCTTGCGACGCAGAGCGTCGAGACCTGCATTCCCACGC
>NZ_LKEK01000068.1:0-52553 GCF_001466905.1 Pseudomonas sp. ICMP 3272 | reverse complement strand
GTGACGCTCCGCGTCACAAATCTGCGCCGCGCCGCCTGTTCAGGATAGGACGCAGAGCGTCCAGAAAGGCGCTACCACGCGGAGCTTGGGAGCGATAACCCCGCTTCGTCACCGCCAGACACATCAGGTGCACCTTTTTTCACTTCGTTCAGCTGGCTTCCATCGGTAGCCGCTAGAGCATCCTGCCGGGCTCCGGTAACATGCGCGCCTGATTCAGTCGCTCGCAAGGGCGTTCCAATTGAGGAGTCGCAATGCTGCCTTACCCGCAGATTGACCCGGTAGCCGTCGCTATCGGCCCGCTGCAAATTCACTGGTACGGGTTGATGTACCTGGTCGGCATCGGTGGCGCCTGGCTGCTCGCGTCGCGTCGTCTCAACAAATTCGACCCGACCTGGACCAAGGAAAAACTCTCCGACCTGATTTTCTGGCTGGCTATGGGCGTGATCGTCGGCGGGCGGCTGGGCTATGTGCTGTTCTACGACCTGTCGGCCTACATCGCCAATCCTCTATTGATATTCGAGGTCTGGAAGGGCGGCATGGCGTTCCATGGCGGCTTTGTCGGTGTGATGATTGCGGCCTGGTGGTTTGGCAAACGCAACGGCAAGAGCTTCTTCCAGCTGATGGACTTCGTCGCCCCGCTGGTGCCTATCGGCCTGGGTGCCGGGCGTATCGGCAACTTCATCAATGCTGAGCTGTGGGGCAAGCCGACCGACGTGCCGTGGGCCATGGTTTTCCCGCCGTTCAGCGACCCTGCGCAACTGGCGCGTCATCCTTCGCAGCTGTATCAGTTCGCACTGGAAGGCGTGGCACTGTTCATCATCCTCAATCTGTACGCCCGCAAGCCGCGCCCGACCATGGCCGTTTCCGGCATGTTCGCGCTGTTCTACGGCATCTTCCGCTTTGTGGTCGAGTTCGTCCGCGTCCCTGACGCCCAGTTGGGCTACCTGGCGTGGGGCTGGGTGACCATGGGCCAGATCCTCAGTCTGCCGATGATCATTGCCGGTCTGTTCCTGATCTGGCTGGCCTACAAGCGCGAACCGTCTGCCAGCAAGGCAGCGGCTTAATACCGAAACGCCGGGTGTCAGCACCCGGCGCGTTCAACAAGGCAGGTGATTTATGAAGCAATATCTGGAACTGGTCGCGCATGTGATCAAGCACGGCACCTTGCAAGCCAACCGTACCGGCGTGAACACCATCAGCTTTCCGGGTGCGATGCTGCGTTATGACTTGCAGGAAGGTTTTCCGGCCATCACCACCCGGCGCATGGCATTCAAATCCGCCATCGGCGAAATGGTCGGCTTTCTGCGTGGCGTGAACAATGCTGCCGAATTCCGCGAATTGGGTTGCAAGGTCTGGGACCAGAACGCCAACGAAAACGCCCAGTGGCTGAACAACCCGTTCCGCAAGGGCGAGGATGACCTTGGCGAAATCTATGGCGTGCAGTGGCGCAAGTGGCCTGCCTACAAGCGTATCGATGCCGGCAATGTCGCAGCCATCGAACTGGCGCTTGGTCAGGGTTATCGCCAGATTGCCGAATCGGAAGAAGACGGTCAGTCGTTCGTAGTGCTGTACAAGGCCATCGACCAGATTCGCCAATGCGTCGACACCATCATCAATGACCCAGGCAGCCGCCGGATCCTGTTCCACGGCTGGAACTGCGCACAGCTCGATGAAATGGCCCTGCCGCCGTGCCACCTGCTGTACCAACTGCACCCGAACCCGCAGACCCGCGAAATCTCGCTGACGCTGTACATCCGCTCCAACGACCTCGGTCTCGGCACGCCGTTCAACCTGACCGAAGGCGCCGCGCTGCTCAGCCTCATCGGCCGCCTGACCGGCTACACGCCGCGCTGGTTCACCTACTTCATCGGCGATGCCCATGTGTACGAGAACCACCTGGACATGCTCAACGAGCAAATGACCCGCGAGCCGTACCCGATGCCAAAACTGGTGATCTCCGAGCGCGTGCCCGAGTTTGCCAAGACCGGCGTTTATCAGCCTGAATGGCTGGAACTGATCGAGCCTTCGGACTTTTCACTGGAAGGCTATCAGCATCACCCGGCAATGACGGCGCCGATGGCGGTTTGAGCCCGTAAGAGAGCGAATTGAGCGTTGTGCTATAGTTTTGGCGTAAATCCCCTGACCCTGTTCAATGGAATCGACTATGTTTTTCAATCGGATTGGACATCGTAGCGATACGAAGAAGGCTGAAGACGAGGCCTTCATGCAGGCAATCAAGAGCATCGACTCTCTGGTGGTAAGGGGTGGCCGCATGTCCATGGACGCCAAAGAAATCGAAGCCTTGGTTCGCTCCTCTCGCGACAAGGCTAAAAAACTGGTCACACCGCAAGCCGAATCCTGATAAATGGCTTTTTTACTTCTGCTGCCACTACTCGTCAGCGGCTTTTTGGTGTGCCTGAAGGATCCCACCGTTTACTGCAGGCTGCATCGCTATGAAGGCCAGATGCTTTACTTGCAGGTGGGGCGATACGGTATTTACTGCTTTGTAGCGGCCATGTCTGTCACCGCAGTCCTTGCAGGACTGTTCTCGCATGACTGGGGTGTGCTGTGCCCCAAATGGCTGCAAACGGCAAACGCAGCCTCGCCAGTCTGTTTTGCCGTGAACACCGACTTCATGGATGCCTTAGGTCAATTGGGACAGGACTTCGATATAACGGGCAGGAATTTTAGCCAAGTGGGTGTGTTCCTTGCCCTCTCAGGTTTACTGACCTTGGCGATGCCAGGTCTGGGGGCCTTTATTACTGTCAGGATTCTCAAGTGGCAACTGGGTGCCAGTAAAAAAGAAGAAATTGCGGCCTATCTGCTGGGCGAGTCTGTAGATCACAGCCCTATCTGCTCGACTCTTTTCGATGCATTTGTCGAAAAGGACGAAGTGATGATCACGATGGCAGATCGAAAGGTCTACGTCGGCTACATCATGGATGTCGGAGCCCCTACCGAAGTGACGGGTGTGAATCAGGAGATTCTGCTCATCCCCACCGTCAGCGGTTATCGGGATAAAGACACCCTCAGAGTGGTGTACACCACCGATTATCCAAGCGACACACCGCTCAGACCTATTGGTTTTCGGCAGGAAAATATCGTCTCGATCAGCGTCTTCAGCGAGGAAGTACGCGAAGCGTTCAAGCGCGCTGATTCTGGGCGGGCGGGTGAAGAGGCAGCGAAAGAGAAAGCTGCCAAGGATCAGCTCGTAAAGGCGATCACTGAGCTTGTGGCGGTGGTGCAAGCTGCGCAGCGCTGAACCAGAGATTTCAAACCTGTCTCAATGCCCATGACTCCTCCCCACATGTGAAGCCTCGCCCTCTGGCGCTGCAACCGCGCCCGTCACTTCCAGCCTCTCCAGTATCGCGCAATGCTCTGCTGCGCCATCGCTGCAGCGGCGGCGCAGGTCGAGTAGTTGTTCCTGAAGCGCTTGCAGGCTCGCGACCCGGGCGTTGACGTGTTCGATGTGTTCGTCGATCAGCGCATTGACGCTTTCGCACTGGTCCTGCGGGCTGTCGCGCAGGCTGAGCAGGTTGCGGATTTCCTCCAGGGTCATGTCCAGGCTGCGGCAGTTGCGGATAAACGACAGGCGCTCCATGTGTGCCTGAGTGTACAGCCGGTAGTTGCCATCGCTGCGAGCAGGGGCGGGCAGCAGGCCTTCGCGCTCGTAATAGCGGATGGTTTCGACCTGTGTGTCAGTCAGTTTTGCCAGTTCGCCGATTTTCATTTGGACTCATCTCGTTTGAGTGCTTGACCCTATAGTGGCTACAGGGTGTTCACTTGGCAACAAGCAGAATTCTGGAGCGCAAAGAATGGGTACGACGATCAAGACTTCCCCCGCACATGACCACGATCACGACCATGATCACGACCATGATCACGGCGAGCACGCGCACGAGCAGAAGCCCGTGGAGCATGCGCATTCATGCTGCTCCAGCGATGCACAACCTGCTGTAGTGACTTTTGGCGAAGCGCCTGCAGCGGGTGGTCGTCTTAGCAGCTTCCGTATCGAGGCGATGGATTGCCCCACCGAGCAAACGCTGATCCAGAACAAACTGGGCAAGCTGGCCGGTGTGCAGAAGCTGGAATTCAACCTGATCAATCGCCTGCTGGGCGTCTGGCACGATCTGCCGTCCACCGACCCGATTCGTGACGCCATTAGTTCGCTGGGCATGCAGGCCGAGCCGGTCGAGGAGGGCGCAGCGTCTGACCAGCCGGCTCCGGTCGTGAAGAAACACTGGTGGCCGCTGGCATTGTCCGGCGTTACTGCGCTGGGTGCTGAAGTGGTCCATCTGGCGTCACTCGGCCCTACCTGGGTCGTTGCGCTGCTGGCACTGGTGTCGATCTTCAGTTGTGGGCTGACGACCTACAAGAAGGGCTGGATCGCGCTCAAGAACTTCAACCTGAATATCAATGCGCTGATGAGCATTGCGGTGACCGGTGCAATTCTGATCGGGCAGTGGCCTGAAGCGGCAATGGTGATGTTTCTGTTCACCGTGGCCGAGTTGATCGAAGCCAAGTCCCTCGACCGTGCGCGCAACGCAATCAGCGGGCTGATGCAGTTAACGCCGGAACTGGCCACCGTTAAACAGGCGGACGGCAGTTGGCAGGAAATTGAAGCCAAAAACGTCGAAATTGGCGCTATTGTTCGGATAAAGCCAGGTGAGCGCGTCGGGCTCGACGGTGAGGTGGTGTCCGGTAACTCGACCATCGATCAAGCATCGATCACAGGTGAAAGCCTGCCCGTCGAGAAGACTGTCGGCGACAAGGTCTTCGCGGGCACTATCAATCAGGCGGGATCGCTGGAATACCGTGTAACCGCTGCGGCGAACAATTCGACGTTGGCGCGCATCATCCATGCGGTTGAGGCGGCCCAGGGTTCACGCGCGCCGACCCAGCGTTTTGTCGACAGCTTCTCGCGCATCTATACGCCGGTGGTGTTCGTTGTCGCCTTGGGCGTGGCGCTGATTGCACCGCTGTTTTTTGGTGGCGAATGGTTTGACTGGGTCTACCGCGCGTTGGTGTTGTTGGTCGTCGCTTGCCCCTGTGCGCTGGTGATTTCTACGCCGGTGACCATCGTCAGTGGTCTGGCGGCAGCGGCGCGCAAAGGCATCCTGATCAAGGGCGGCGTTTATCTGGAAATGGGCGAGAAGCTTGATTACCTGGCCCTCGACAAGACCGGCACGCTGACCCACGGCAAGCCGGTGCAGACCGACTACGTACCGCTGGACCCGACGGTCGCCGACAGTGCGCCGGCTATTGCTGCGAGTCTTGCGGGTCGCTCCGATCACCCGGTTTCCCAGGCGATTGCCAAGGCGGCCGACGGCAGCCTGAAGCTGCATGAGGTCACGGCGTTTGAAGCCTTGGGTGGACGCGGTGTGAAGGGCGCAATCAACGGCCAGATGTACCACCTGGGCAACCATCGGCTGGTTGAAGAGCTGGGTCTGTGTTCGCCGGAGCTGGAGGCGAAGCTCGATGTTCTGGAAATGCAGGGCAAGACCGTGGTGCTGTTGCTGGACACCTCCGGTCCGATCGCGCTGTTTGCGGTGGCTGACACTGTCAAGGAAACCAGCCGTGAGGCCATCGCTCAGTTGCATGAACTGGGCATCAAAACGGTCATGCTGACTGGCGACAATCCGCACACCGCCAAGGCGATTGCCGATCAGGTCGGTATCGACGAAGCGCAAGGCAACTTGCTGCCTGCCGACAAGCTGAGTGCCATCGAGGCCCTTTATGCTCGCAACCATCGTGTGGGCATGGTGGGTGACGGCATCAATGATGCACCCGCACTGGCTCGGGCCGAGATTGGTTTTGCGATGGCGGCAGCGGGTACTGATACTGCTATCGAGACGGCAGATGTCGCCCTGATGGACGATGATCTGCGCAAGATACCGACGTTCATTCGCTTGTCCCGTCGGACCTCGGCAGTGCTCAAGCAGAACATTGTTCTGGCAATCGCGACCAAGGTGTTGTTTATCGGCATCACGTTTGCGGGCATGGCGACCATGTGGATGGCTGTGTTTGCCGACATGGGCGTGAGTTTGCTGGTGGTGTTCAACGGGCTGCGGTTGCTCAAAAAGTGAACAGTCGAGGGCGTTGAAGGGCGGACGCGGAGCGTCCAGAACGGCATTCCCACGCGGAGCATGGGAAAGATAATCGTGGCCACCGGTTCCGACCACTGGCTATCGCTCCCACGCTCCGCGTGGTAGCGCTTTTCTGGACGCTCTGCGTCCGACGTTGTCAGCCGAACCGCTCCTGTCCCCAGGCAATGAAGGTTTCCAGCAACGGTTTCAGCACCGCGCGGGTCGGTTCGGCCAGGTCCGGGCGGTATTGGAAGGGCACGAACTCCTCCATGTAGGTGCTTTGCGCCAGTTCCAGTTGCACCGCATGGATGTTGTTGGCCGGGTCGCCATAGTGGCGGGTGATGTGGCCGCCTTTAAAGCGCCCGTTCAACACATGGCTGTAGTCCTTGGCCGCAGCGCAGACCTGCTCCATTCGGCTGGCCAGCTGCGGGTCGCAGCTTGCACCATTGAAGGTGCCGAGGTTGAAGTCCGGCAGGCGACCGTCGAACAAATGCGGAATGTGCCCGCGAATCGAGTGGGCGTCGAACAGCAGCGCATAGCCGAACTCGTCACGCATGCGCTGCAGCTCCTGTTCCAGCGTCTGGTGATAGGGCGTCCAGATCTGCTGCAGATACAGCGCCCGCTCTTCGGCACTCGGCGTCTGACCATCTTTGAACAGCGGCACGCCATCGAACAGAATCGACGGGAACAGGCCAGTAGTCGCGCCAGCGTACATCGGTTTGTCGTCGGAGGGCCGATTAAGGTCGATGACAAAACGCGAGTATTCGGCGGCCAAGGTGCTGGCACCCAATTCAGTAGCAAAGTCATACAGGCGCGGGATATGCCAGTCGGTGTCCGGCAGGCTCAGGGCGTCGTCCACCAGCGCGGCTTCGACCAGCGGGGTCAGTTTCACACCGGCATGCGGCATGCTGATCAGCAGCGGAACGCGGCCACGTTTGAATGTCAGAACGTTATCCACAGGGCTCTCCTTCAGATCGATGATTCGACGCCGTGGCGTACGATGCGTTTGTCCAGATCGCCGCCCAGCCAGTACGCCAGATCAGCTGGTCGCTCGATGTTCCAGGCGACGAAATCCGCCACCTTGCCGACCTCCAGCGAGCCGTGGGTCGCGCTCATGCCCAACGCCCTGGCGGCATTGAACGTCACCCCCGCCAGTGCTTCTTCGGGCGTCATGCGAAACAGCGTGCAGGCCATGTTCAGCATCAGGCGCAATGACAGGCCCGGCGAGGTGCCAGGGTTGAGGTCGGTGGCAATCGCAATCGGCACGCCGTGCTTGCGCAGCGCCTCCATCGGCGGCAGCTGTGTTTCACGGAGGAAGTAAAACGCCCCCGGCAGTAGCACCGCGACGGTCCCGGCAGCGCCCATGGCGATGGCGTCGTCCTCGGTCATGAACTCCAGATGATCCGCCGACAGAGCCTTGTAACGTGCCGCGAGGCTAGAGCCACCCAATGAGGACAACTGCTCGGCATGCAGTTTGACCGGCAGTGCCAGTTGCCCTGCGCTGATGAATACCTGCTCGACCTGCGCAGGCGAAAACGCCAGGTATTCACAGAAAGCATCCACGGCATCCACCAGCCCTTCAGCAGCCAGTGCCGGCAGCATGTCGTTGCAGATGTGGTTGATGTAGTCGGCGGCGCGATCCGCGTATTCCGGTGGCAGGGCGTGGGCGGCCAGACAGGTGGCGCGTACAGTGACCGGTTGGGTATTGCCCAGGCGGCGGATCACCCGCAGGATCTTGCGCTCGTTTTCCAGGTCCAGCCCATAACCTGACTTCATCTCGACGGTAGTCACGCCGTCCTTGAGTAAGTGCCGCAAGCGCCGCTCGGCACTGGCGTACAGCTCGTCTTCACTGGCCGCACGAGTAGCGCGCACCGTGCTTGCAATACCGCCGCCTGCTGCGGCGATCTCGGCGTAGCTCACACCCTGCAGACGCTGTTCGAACTCACCGCTGCGGTTGCCGCCAAACACGGTGTGCGTGTGGCAGTCGATCAGGCCGGGCGTCACCCATGCGCCGCCCAGATCGATGCAGTTGTCATGCTCCTGCTCGGCCAGCTCGGTTTCAGGCCCGATCCACTCGATGAGCGCTCCGGAGGTCACGATGGCGGCATCCTCGATGATCGAGTATTTGCCGTGCGCCATGCTTGCGATGTGACAGTGTTTCCAGAGCGTTTTCATTCCGGGCCTCTTTGGTCAGTGGGGTTTGTTGAGCGCCTTTGGCTTGACCCACACCCCGTAGGCGATGAGCAGCAGCACAATCCAGATTGCGCCGACGATCAAGGCTGCACGGTTGTCCGGGAAATAACCCAGCACGCCGAAGATGAACAGCATGAAGACGATGGCGGCGGCCGGCCCGTAAGGCCAGAACGGCACCGCGAATTTCAGTTGTGCGGCCTCTTCGCGGCTCATCGAACGGCGCATGGCAACCTGCGTCAGCAGAATCATCAGCCAGACCCAGACCGTGGCAAATGTTGCCAGCGAAGCGATCAGCAGGAACACGTCTTTGGGAATCAGGTAGTTGAGCAGCACGCCGCCCAGCAACGCGATGCCCATGACCAGCACGGTCATCCACGGCACGCCATGCCGCGACACGCGGGCAAAGCTCGCGGGTGCCTGACCGTCACGGGCCAGGCCATACATCATGCGCCCGGCGCCGAAGATGTCGCTGTTGATGGCCGACACCGCAGCAGAGATGACCACGATATTGAGGATAGTCGCCGCCGACGCAATGCCCAGATTGTCGAAAATCTGCACGAACGGGCTGCCTTGGGTGCCGATCTGCGGCCACGGGTAAATGCACATCAGCACAAACAGTGTCAGCACATAGAACAGCAGAATGCGCAGCGGTACGGCGTTGATCGCCTGTGGCAGGCTGCGTTGCGGGTCTTTGGCTTCGCCTGCAGTGATGCCGATGATTTCGATGCCGCCGAAGGCAAACATCACCACCGCAAACGAGGCGATCAGGCCAGTGACGCCGTTGGGCATGAAGCCGCCGTGCGCCCACAGGTTGCTGATGCCGATTTCGGTGCCGCTGGTCGAGCTGCCGATGCCGAAGATCATGATGCCGAAGCCGGCGACGATCATGGCCACGATGGCGCTGACCTTGAGGATCGACAGCCAGAATTCGGTTTCGCCGAAGACTTTCACATTACACAGGTTGAGCGCGCCGATGAGAAAGACGATGCCCAGCACCCAGATCCAGCGCGGCACCTCCGGAAACCAGAAGCCCATGTAGATGCCGAATGCGGTCACGTCGGCGAGGCAGACGATGATCATTTCGAACGCGTAGGTCCAGCCGAGCACGAAGCCGGCCAGCGGGCCCATGTAGCGCGTGGCGTAATGGCTGAACGAACCGGACACCGGGTCGTGGACCGCCATTTCGCCGAGCGCGCGCATCACCATGTACACCGCCGCGCCGCCGATCAGGTACGCCAGCAGTACGGCAGGCCCGGCCTGTTGAATCGCCGAGGCCGAGCCGTAGAACAACCCTGTGCCGATGGCAGAGCCCAGGGCCATGAAGCGTATGTGGCGGGCGGATAACCCGCGTTTCAAACCATCTTGTGACGTCATTTCAGGTCCATTTCATTACATACAGGTATGGCAAAAGCCGCGAAAACGCCTGCAACCGGCTTCCCGCAGCAATGACCAAAGCGAGCCCTGCCAGGCTCGCGGTACATCACAAACGCGGTAGCAGACGTGCAGGAACCAGCGGGTTCAGGCAAGTGGAGGACAACAGCTGACTGGCAGCTTCGATGTCCGGTGCAAAAAAACGGTCCTTTTCATAGAACGGGACCTTGCTGCGCAACAGGCTGCGGGCTTGCTCCAGCTTCGGAGAGGTTTTCAGACCCTCACGCAAGTCCAGACCCTGGCAGGCAGCCAACCATTCTACGGCAAGAATCCCACGAACGTTTTCTGCCATTTCCCATAACCGCTTGCCAGCGGCCGGGGCCATCGACACATGGTCTTCCTGATTGGCTGATGTCGGCAGGCTGTCGACGCTGTGCGGATGAGCCAGCGCCTTGTTTTCACTGGCCAGCGCGGCGGCTGTCACCTGCGCGATCATGAAGCCGGAATTGACCCCGCCGTTGGCGACCAGGAAGGGCGGCAGTTGCGACATGTGCTTGTCCATCATCAGCGAAATACGCCGTTCGCTGAGCGAGCCGATCTCGGCAATGGCCAGTGCCAGATTGTCTGCGGCCATGGCGACCGGCTCGGCGTGAAAATTGCCACCGGATATGACGTCGTTCTCGGCGGCGAACACCAGCGGGTTGTCGGACACCGCATTGGCTTCGATTTCCAGCACTTCGGCAGCCTGCCTCAACTGGGTCAGACACGCGCCCATGACCTGCGGCTGGCAGCGCAGCGAGTAGGGGTCCTGAACCTTGTCGCAGTTGCGGTGCGATTCGGACACGCCACTGCTTTCGCCGAGCAAATCGCGGTAGCAGGCAGCGACATCGATCTGCCCGCGCTGGCCGCGTGCGGCGTGAATGCGTGCGTCGAACGGCGAGCGTGAGCCAAGCACGGCTTCGACGGTCAGCGAGCCACAGGTAAGCGCGGCGGCGAACAGGTCCTCGCCCTCGAACAGACCGCGCAGCGCGTAGGCGGTGGACACTTGCGTACCGTTGAGCAGCGCCAGTCCTTCCTTGGCGGCGAGGGTGAGCGGTTGCAGTCCCGCGACAGCCAGCGCATCGACGGCATTCAGCCATTCGCCCTTGTAACGCGCCTTGCCTTCGCCCAACAGCACCAGCGACATGTGCGCCAGCGGAGCCAAGTCACCCGAAGCGCCAACCGAACCCTTGAGCGGAATATGCGGATAGACCTCGGCATTGATCAGCGCGATCAACGCATCGATCACCACCCGACGAATACCCGAGAAGCCACGGCTCAGGCTGTTGACCTTGAGCACCATGATCAAGCGCACCAGATCATCGCTGATCGGCTGACCGACACCGGCTGCATGCGACAGCACCAGCGAACGCTGCAGGTTTTCCAGGTCCTCGCTGGCGATTCGCGTCGATGCCAGCAAGCCGAAACCGGTGTTGATGCCGTAGGCGGTGCGGTTCTCGGCCAGAATGCGTTCGACACAGGCGACGCTGTCGTCGATCTGCTGGTCTGCGCTGCTGTCCAGCGTCAGGCTGACCGGCTGCTGATGAATGGCGCGCAATTGCGCCAGGGTCAGTTGGCCGGGGATCAGGTTCAGCGTCTTGGCAGATAAGGTGGTCACGATGCAGCTACTCCTTGATTGATGTCAGCAACGGCGTGTGGCCGTCAGCCGCTTTTTATAGGGTTGCCGCATGATCGCGGCAGTGCTGGAAAACCCTTTCCAGCGATGTTGCGTCTTTGAGCAGGGCCGCGCTGCTGGCGATATCAGGGGCCAGCCAGCGGTCTTCATCGTAGGCCGGAACCCGTTCGCGCAGCAGTCGCCACGCAGCCGCCGTACCCACGCCAAACCCTTGCGCCTTGAGGAATTCGAATGCCTGGGCCGCCAGCAAATACTCGATGGCGAGAATCTGTGTGACGTTACCCAGCACCTTGTGCAGCTTCAGTGCGGCACTGGTGCCCAGGCTCAGATGGTCTTCCTGCAGGCCGGAGGTGACGTAGTTGTCGACCACCGCCGGTTGCGCCATCTGGCGATTTTCCGCGCACAGCGAGGCGGCGACGTACTGAACGATCATCATCCCCGAATTGACCCCCGGCTGACTGACCAGAAACGCCGGCAGGCCGCTGACCATCGGGTTGATCAGGCGGTCGAGGCGTCGCTCGGCGATGGAGCCCAGTTCTGCCAGCGCCATGCACAGCAAGTCTGCCGCCATCGCCACCGACTGGCCATGCGGGTTGGCCTGGGACACCACGCGCCAGTCATCGGGCGTGCCGAGAAGCATGGGGTTGTCGGTGACCGAGTTCAGTTCGGTCTCGATCTGGCGGATGGCATGAGCCAGTTGGTCACGGGTTGCGCCATGCACTTGGGGAATCGAGCGGATGCTCAGCGCGTCCTGAGTACGAATGCCCTGGCTGCTGGCAAGCACTTCGCTGCCCGCCAACACACTGCGCAGGTTCTTGCCCACCTGCTGCATACCGGGATGCGGCTTGAGGGCAAGAATGCTTTCATCGAATGCATCCAGCTGACCGCCCAGGGCTTCGAAGGTCATCGCACCGATCACGTCGGCCCATTGGCTCAGGCGCTCGGCATCGGCGATGGCCAGGCAGCTCAGGCCGGTCATGCACGGCGTGCCATTGACCAGACACAAGCCGTCTTTGGCACCGAGCCGCACCGGGCGCAGACCTTCCTCGTCCAGCGCTTGCTGCGCCGCGACGATTTGCCCGCGATAACTGACCTGACCGACGCCCAGCAAGGCGATGCCGACGTGCGCCATGTGGGTCAGATAACCCACCGAGCCCTGCGATGGTACGTGTGGCGTAATGCCCCGATTGAGCAAGGCCAGCAGCGCTTCGACCACTTGCCGGTGAATGCCGGATTTACCCTGGCTGTAATTGAGGATTGCGGCGCAGATGATTGCGCGAGTCTGCTCGTCGGCCAGCGGCGCACCCACGCCGCAGGCATGGCTGAGCAGGGTATTGCGCGACAGGCGACTGAGCTGTTCGCCTTGCAGCGATACGTTGCACAGCGCGCCAAGCCCGGTGTTCACGCCATAGGCGCGTTCGCTGCTGACGACAATCTGCTGCACGATGGCCTGCGCGTTATCGATCCGCGCCCAGGCGGCATCCGACAACACCAGTTGCGCCTCATGGCGGGCCACGGCGACTACGTCCTGCCAGCCCAGCGGGGCCTCACCGATGACGATCTGTTCTGCTCGCGACATCTGCAACGGTCCTTAAAGGGTGGCCACGCGGCGCTGAACGAAACGGTCCACGTAATCGTCGGCGGGCGAGTGAAGGATTTCTTTCGGTGTACCGACCTGAATCAAGCGCCCGTCCTTGAGGATCGCGATGCGATTGCCGATGCGTACCGCTTCGTCCAGGTCGTGGGTAATGAACACGATGGTCTTGTGCAGGCTGGCTTGCAGTTCCAGCAACTGGTCCTGCATCTCGGCGCGAATCAACGGGTCGAGGGCGCTGAACGCTTCGTCCATCAGAATGATGTCGGTGTCGGCTGCCAGTGCTCGTGCCAGACCGACGCGCTGGCGCATGCCACCGGAAAGCTGGTGCGGGTATTTGTTTTCGTAGCCCTTGAGGCCTACGGTCGTTATCCAGTGCTGCGCGCGTTCCTGGCACAGCGCCTTGCTCTCGCCGCGCACTTTCAGGCCATACGCGACGTTGGCCAGCACGGTCTTGTGCGGCAGCAGGCCGAAGCTCTGGAACACCATGCTGATCTTGTGCCGACGGAATTGGCGCAGCGCCTCCATGTCGTAGCGCAGGATGTCTTCACCATCAACCAGAATCTCGCCGCTTGTAGGGTCGATCAGGCGGTTGAAGTGGCGTACCAGCGTCGATTTGCCGGAACCGGACAGGCCCATGATGACGAAGATTTCGCCACTGCCGATCGACAGCGACAGGTCGTTGACCCCGACCACGCAACCGGTTTGCGCCAGTACCTGATCCTTGCTCTGGTTCTGCTTGATCAGCGCCAGTGCTTCCTTTGAGCGGTTGCCAAAAATCTTGAATACGTTTTTAACGACGATCTTGTTCGGTTCCACGCTGCTCATTTGTGCGCCTCATGCCGTGGGCGGCCATAGGCCTGCGTGATACGGTCGATGACGACCGCCAGAATGACAATGGCCAGACCCGCTTCCAGACCTCGCCCGACGTTGAGCGTCTGAATGCCCACCAGCACGTCTTCACCCAGCCCGCGTGCGCCGATCATCGAGGCGATGACCACCATCGACAGCGCCATCATGGTGGTCTGGTTGATCCCGGCCATGATGCTCGGCATGGCCAGCGGCAGTTGCACGCCAAACAGTTGCTGCCAGCGGTTGGCACCGAAGGCGTTGATGGCTTCCATCACTTCACCGTCAACCTGACGAATGCCCAGGTCGGTCAGACGAATCAATGGCGGCGCGGCGTAGATCACCGTGGCGAAGATGGCCGGGACCTTGCCCAGGCCGAACAGCATCAGCACCGGAATCAGGTAAACGAAGCTGGGCATGGTCTGCATGATGTCCAGCAACGGCATCAGCACCGAGCGCAGGCGATTGCTGCGCGCGGAGAGAATGCCCAGTGGAATGCCGATCAGTACCGCAATGATCGTGGCGACCAGCATCAGCGCCAATGTCTGCATCAGCTTGTCCCACAACCCGACCGCGCCGACCAGAAACAGCAGGCCGACGATCACCACCGTGGTGACGATTTTGCGCGTCGCGTGCCAGGCGATACCGCCGACGATCATCAGCATCAGCCACCACGGAGCCATGCGCAGCAGGCTTTCGAGGTTGACGATGGCCCATAGCAGGGTGTCGGAGATGTGCCGGAACACATCGCCGTACTGCGTGACCAGTGAGTCGACGCCATCGTTGACCCAGTTGGCGATCGAGAAAGTGAAGCTTTCAGGAAACATAAGCGGCTCTCAAATGAGGTGTGTCGGGTCAACGTCAGGGCAGTCGGACTTGTCAGTCCGACTGCCCTTTCGTTTACAGCGAAGCGTCCACCTTTTTCGCGGCGTCTTCGCTGACCCATTTGTGCCAGACTTCGGGGTGCTCTTTCAGGAAAATCTTCGCCAGCTTCGGCGATTCGATGCGTTCCTTGGCCATGCGCCCCAGGTTCTGGTTGAGCAGGTCGATAGGCAGGTTGACCTTTTCCAGGATGGCGACCAGTTCAGGGGCCTCATCGTGGAACACTTTGGACACGCCGACCTTGATATCGATGGTCTTGTTGACCCCGGCTTTCTCTTCCAGACGCACCAGGTCTACCTGACCCATGAGCGGCGTGGGTGACCAATAGTAGGCCAGGATCGGTTCGCCACGTTTGTAGCTGGAGAGAATCGCCGCATCCAGCGCCGGGCCGGTGCCCGGGCGGAAGTTGGTGTATTTGCTTTCCAGGCCGTAGCTCTTGAGCATTTCGCTGTTTTCCAATTCACAGGTCCAACCAGCCGGGCAGTTGTAGAAACGCCCTTTGGATGGCTCTTCCTGATCCTTGAACACGGCTGAATACTGGGCCAGATCGCTGATGGATTTCAGGTTGGGTGCCTTGGCTTCCAGCTTGCGTTTGGCATCGCCTTCGATCACATAGCGCGGCACGTACCAGCCTTCCACTGCGCCGACGATCGGCGCGCCGACACCAACCACTTTCCCGGCAGCGGCGGCCTTGTTCCAGACCTCGCTGCGACCGACCCATTCTTCGGCAAAGATCTGGATATCGTTGGTGCCCAGGGCGTTTTCCATGGCGATGGAATTGCCGGGCAGGGCGTCAACCGTGCAGCCGTAACCCTTGTCCAGAACGACCTGCAGAATGTCGGTCAGCAGCATCGCGCTTTCCCAGTTAAGACCGGCGAATTTCACCGGCTTGCCTGATTCGCACCAGCCGGCAGCCTGACTTGCGCCTGCGCTGGCGAGCAGGCCAGCGGATACCAAGGTGGTCAGCAGGGCCTTTTTCATATTCATTGTCGATGCTCCTAAGCCTGAAATGGATGACGGCAGCTTCAAGTAGGCATCCGGCCCGTGGGCATGCTCATGCCCGTCCCCGACGTGTGCCGGCCTGATGGCCGGCAACGTTGTCAACGTCCGATCATTGGCAGGTTCAAGCCCTGCTCTTTGGCACAATCGATAGCGATGTCGTAACCGGCATCGGCATGACGCATCACCCCGGTGGCCGGGTCGTTGTGCAATACGCGGGCGATACGCTCGGCGGCTTCATCCGTACCGTCGCAGACGATCACCATGCCGGAATGCTGCGAGAAGCCCATGCCGACGCCGCCACCGTGGTGCAGCGAGACCCAGGTCGCACCGCTGGCGGTATTGAGCAGGGCATTGAGCAGCGGCCAGTCGGAGACGGCATCGGAGCCATCGCGCATGGATTCGGTCTCGCGGTTGGGGCTGGCGACCGAGCCGGAGTCCAGGTGGTCGCGGCCGATTACCACCGGTGCCGACAACTCGCCACTGCGGACCATTTCGTTGAAGGCCAGGCCCAGCTTGGCGCGCTGGCCCAGACCGACCCAGCAGATACGCGCTGGCAAACCCTGAAAGCTGATGCGCTCGCGGGCCATGTCCAGCCAGTTGTGCAGGTGCTCGTCATCCGGGATCAGCTCTTTGACCTTGGCGTCGGTCTTGTAGATGTCCTGCGGATCGCCCGACAGCGCGGCCCAGCGGAACGGCCCGATGCCACGGCAGAACAGCGGACGGATATAGGCGGGCACGAAACCCGGGAAATCGAAGGCATTGGTGACGCCGACTTCCTTGGCCATCTGGCGAATGTTGTTGCCATAGTCGAAGGTCGGAATGCCGGCTTGCTGGAAGGCGAGCATGGCTTCGACGTGTTCGGCCATCGATTGCTTGGCCGCCTTGACCACACTGGCCGGCTCGCTGACCGAGCGGACGCGGTACTCGTCCCAGGTCCAGCCTTTGGGCAGGTAGCCATTGAGCGGGTCGTGGGCGCTGGTCTGGTCGGTGACCATGTCCGGGCGCACACCGCGACGGACCATTTCCGGCAGGATGTCCGCCGCGTTGCCACACAGGGCGATGGAGATGGCTTTGCCTTCGGCAGTGTATTTCGCGATACGCGCCAGTGCGTCATCGAGATCAGCGGCCTGTTCGTCGACGTAGCGGGTCTTGATGCGGAAATCGATGCGGCTCTGCTGGCATTCGATGTTCAGCGAGCAGGCCCCGGCCAATGTCGCGGCCAGCGGCTGCGCGCCACCCATGCCGCCCAAACCTGCGGTCAACACCCAGCGGCCCTTGAGGTTGCCGTCATAGTGCTGGCGACCGGCTTCGACGAAGGTTTCGTAAGTGCCTTGCACGATGCCCTGGCTGCCGATGTAGATCCAGCTGCCGGCGGTCATCTGGCCATACATGGCCAGGCCCTTGGCATCCAGCTCGTTGAAGTGCTCCCAGCTGGCCCAGTGCGGCACCAGGTTGGAGTTGGCGATCAGCACGCGCGGAGCGTTGCTGTGGGTCTTGAACACGCCGACCGGCTTGCCGGACTGCACCAGCAGGGTCTCATCATCGTTGAGCTGAGTGAGGCTTTCGACGATTTTGTCGTAGCACTCCCAGTTGCGAGCGGCACGACCGATGCCACCGTAAACCACCAGTTCATTGGGGTTTTCGGCGACTTCCGGGTCGAGGTTGTTCATCAACATGCGCAGCGGTGCTTCGGTCAGCCAGCTCTTGGCGGTCAGTTGAGTACCGCGTGCAGCCCGTACGACGCCTTCGCGGTGGCGGGTCCAGTCCTGCTTCAGGTCTTGATTATTCTCGGTCACAAAAAAATCCTCGGCGATCAATTCGAACCAGCCCGTTGAAGGGCGAGCAGTGCCTGGCGAAGCAGGCCGATTCAGTCCGGTAGAAAGACAGAATGTCTAGCCTGTCTCTACTTGTACATACAAGCATATGCAATCAGAGGACCAACTTCACTTGGCGGCTATTTATTGATCGTTCGATGGCCCTGCGGCTCAGTATTTTCAGGGGGTAGCGGACTTTTCCGAACCGGCGAACAAATGTGTGAGGCGAGGTCAGGCCTGTTACCTGAAGCGTGATTTGCGCGCTTTTGGGGCGGGAGGTAACAGAATGGTGCGGGAAATATGCGCAGGGTCGCCGGGTCAACACCGGTTATTTATCGATGCCTGCAAAGTCCCTGTCGGGAGGGCCTGAATTGTGTCGCCTGAGGATGGGAACGATCCCACTCAAGCATGCGTCATACCCAAGCCTGAGCGAGCATTCACTGGCCCCCGATTAGTCTTTACGGGCACTTTCATGTTTAAATTGAACGCTCGTTCAAGTTAAACCGGTGGTTCGCTGCCCGCTCACAACAGGAGGCTTACCCTTGCCGTATCCGCTTTTTGCAGTTGGTTTTATCAGTCCGGAGACACGCAGCCGATGAGTTCTCCGAGTACTTCTTCAAGCGGCAACGTCCGCATGAACGCTCCAGTGTTCTACTTCGCTGCGAGCTTTATTCTGATTTTCGGCATCGTTGTCATTGCCTTCCCGCAAGCCAGCGGAGAATGGCTGCTGGCGGCGCAAAACTGGGCGGCCAATACGGTCGGCTGGTACTACATGATGGTCATGACCCTGTATCTGGTCTTCGTGGTGGTCACCGCCTTGTCGGGCTTCGGCAAGATCAAGCTCGGTGCCGACCACGACGAACCCGAGTTCAGTTACCTGTCATGGGCCGGCATGCTGTTCGCCGCGGGGATCAGCATCACGCTGTTCTTCTTCTGCGTTTCAGAACCGCTGACACACCTTCTGCAACCGCCGCAGGGCGAAGGCGGTACGGCTGAGGCAGCGCGTCAGGGCATGCAGTTGCTGTTTCTGCACTGGGGCCTGCATGGCTGGGGCGTGTTCGCCTTTGTCGGCATGGCGCTGGCCTACTTCGCTTATCGCCACAACCTGCCGCTGGCCCTGCGTTCGGCGCTGTACCCGCTGATCGGCAAGCGCATCAATGGCCCTATAGGCTATGCAGTCGATGGCTTCGGCATCATTGCGACCATCTTCGGCTTGGGCGCAGACATGGGCTTCGGGGTACTGCACCTCAATTCCGGTCTGGATTACCTGTTTGGCGTGGCGCATACCCACTGGATTCAGGTCGGTCTGATTACCCTGATGATGGGCGCGGCGATTCTGGTCGCGATAGCCGGTGTCGACAAGGGCGTGCGCGTCATGTCCGACATCAACATGCTGCTGGCCTGTGCGCTGCTGCTGTTCGTGCTGTTTGCCGGCCCGACCCAGCACTTGCTCAACACGCTGGTGCAGAACATCGGGGACTACCTGGGTGCGTTGCCGAGCAAGAGCTTCGACGTCTACGCCTATAACGAGCCGAGTGACTGGCTGGGCGGCTGGACCGTGTTCTATTGGGCCTGGTGGATTGCCTGGGCGCCATTCGTGGGCCTGTTCATTGCGCGTATCTCCCGTGGCCGGACCATCCGCGAGTTCGTCTTCGGCGTGCTGTTGATTCCGCTGGGCTTTACCCTGGCCTGGATGTCGATCTTCGGCAACAGCGCCATCGATCAGGTGCTCAACCACGGCATGACTGCGCTGGGCCAGTCGGCCATCGATGATCCGTCGATGACCCTGTACCTGCTGCTGGAAACCTATCCGTGGAGCAAGACGGTCATTGCGGTCACGGTGTTCATCAGCTTTGTGTTCTTCGTGACGTCGGCCGATTCGGGCACGGTGGTGCTGTCGACGCTTTCCGCCAAAGGCGGCAACCCTGACGAAGACGGTCCGAAATGGCTGCGGGTGTTCTGGGGTGTGGCGACTGCACTGATCACCAGCGGCCTGCTGTTCTCGGGCAGTATCGATGCGCTGAAATCGGCGGTGGTGCTGACGTCGCTGCCGTTCTCGCTGATCCTGCTACTGATGATGTGGGGCCTGCACAAAGCGTTCGTCATGGAATCCCAGCGCCAGATTGCGCAACTGTATTCGTTGGCGCCAGTGTCCGGTTCACGACGTGGCGGCTGGCGTCAGCGCCTGAGCCAGGCTGTGCATTACCCGTCGCGAGACGAGGTGTATCGCTTCCTTGACCAAACCGTGCGTCCGGCCATTGATGAAGTGACGGCGGTGTTTGTCGAGAAGGGCTTGAGCGTGGTCAACGTACCTGACCCGTCCAACGACTCGGTGACTCTGGAAATCGGTCACGGCGAAGAGCGTCCGTTCATCTATCAGGTGCAGATGAAAGGCTTCTTCACCCCTTCGTTCGCCCGTGGCGGCATGGGCTCCAAGCAATTGAACAACCGCCGCTACTACCGTGCTGAGGTTCACTTGAGCGAAGGCAGTCAGGACTACGACCTGGTGGGCTACACCAAGGAACAGGTCATCAACGACGTGCTCGACCAGTACGAGCGGCATATGCAGTTTCTGCATCTGGTGCGGTGATAGGGGCGTTGGGGGCGGTTACAGCTATCGTCCCTCACGCTCTGCGCCGCGCCTCATGTTCAGGAGAGGACGCGGAGCGTCCAGAACGGCATGCGACGCGGAGCGTCGCACGATGGTTACAGGGTCATCGTTCCTCACGCTCCCGCTTAGGCTCGAGAGTGCGGCAGGCTCACGTACTCTCTCGCTCTACCAATCTGCATTCCAGCAGGTTCATGCGTTGTATCTCTCCCTCTACTGGTAACACTCCGAGGCTTTCAAGCACCCGCGTGGCGGCCATTACGCCGATCTGCAGTGCGGGCGGTTTGATGGTGGTCAGGCTGGGCAGCATCATTTCTGCGAAGGCGTAGTCGCCAAAACCCATCACGGCGCAATCCTGTGGAATGCTCAGGCCTGCGCGCTGGCTGGCGAGCAGGGCGCCGGCTGCCAGGTTGTCGTTGGCGAAGAAGATCGCGTCAGGGCGGGGCTCTTGGTTCATCAGGGTGTCCATCGCCTGTTTGCCTGCCTCGAATGGCGCTCGGTCCGCGTCCGGGACGAAGACCCACGGCGTGATACCGAGCCCTTCCAGAGTCGCAGCGTAGCCGTCACGCCGCTCCAGTGCGCTGAAGTCGCCTGCGATGCTGTTCTGCACGAACGCTATGCGGCGGTAGCCCTTGTCGTACAAATAGCGGGCTGCCGTGACGCCGACCTCATAATGAGAAAAGCCAATCTGGATCGGGCTGCGTTCGGGCTGGTGGTCCCAGGTTTCGATCACCGGGACATCGGTCTGCTCGATCATTTTCTCGGTAGCCGGGCTGTGGAAACGACTGGTCAGCACCAGTGCTGCCGGTGACCAGCCCAGAAACGCCCGCACTGCGCTTTCTTCCTGTTCAGCGGAAAAGTAGCTGGAGGCCAGCAGCAACTGGAAACCATGCTGGCTCAGCGTGTCACTGAAGCCCTGAATGGTGTTGGCGAAGATCGGCCCGGAGATATTGGGAATCACCATCGCTACCACCCGACTGCGCGCCGACGCCAGGCCGCCTGCCACCAGATTGGGCACATAGCCCAGCGCATTGACCACGGCTGCAATCCGCTCACGCAGTTCGGGCGAGACTTGGTCCGGCTGATTGAAATAGCGCGATACGGTAATGGCCGAGACACCGGCCTCACGCGCCACTACCGTGATCGTCACCCGGCCTGCGCCTCGGCGTTTGCGTGTCGCAGGTTTCTCGTCGGCCATGCTCGATCACTTCGTATAAAAGTAAAAAGAATATAAAACTAATTTTTCAGTATTGGACGATCTATTCGCCGTTTCCTGATACTGGCGATGTTAGCGCTAACAAAGATGGTTTGTCTGCTACTCGCCACCGCGAATGCCCGGACCCCGGTTTAGCCAGCAATCAACAGGCGCCAGTGCGTATCGCATTGTCGGATCAGGGCATATTTCAGGTAGGCACGCAGATGCACACAACACATGGGGATGGCGTCAAACACACAATTCTGGCGCAAGCCATCGATCAGGCTCATGCGGCGCGGGGGCGTCGTTATGGCTGGCTGTTGATGGGGCTTGCGGCGTTGCCGTGGGTTCCGGCGATGGCAGATAACGCAGCAACGCAGAGCACTGAAACGGTAGCGCTGGAGTCCGTCACCGTAACGGCCACGCGCCGTGAAGAGTCGCTGCAAAAAATACCGGTCGCAGTTTCGGTGATTCAGGGCGAACAGCTGGAGCGGGACAATCGTAACGGCGTGGCCAGCATCGTGCAGCAAGTGCCTTCGCTGAATTTCCGTACCGGTGCGTCCAACAAGGACACCTCGCTGTTCATTCGCGGTGTCGGCACCATTTCCACCTCGCCGGGTGTCGAGCCTACAGTGGCGACAGTCATCGATGGCGTGGTGTACGCGCGTCCGGGCCAGGCCACGCTGGACCTGCTCGACCTTGAGCGCATCGAAGTGCTGCGCGGCCCGCAGGGCACGTTGTTCGGCAAGAACGCCTCGGCTGGCGTCCTGAACGTTACCACCAAGGCACCGACCGAAGAGACCCACGGTTACATCGATCAGTCGTACTACAGCGGCAACGAAAGCCGCACCCGTTTCGGCATCGGCGGCAGTCTGATTCCGCAAACCCTCAAGGGCTCGATTACCACGCTGTTCGGCAGCTATGACGGCAACGTCGATAACAAGCTCAACGGTCAGGAAGTCAACGGTTACAACCGCAAGGGCGCACGCGGCAAGCTGGAATTCACACCCAACGACGACATCACCTTCACCCTTGCCGCGGACTACATGCAGTCCCATGACGACGCGCCCAATGGCGTAGTGAGCAAGGCGCTGACCCCGGCGTTCGCCAGTGCGCTGTCACCGGTGCGCGCCGACAGTGACAACCGCAACGTGCTCAGTGATTACCGCAGCCATGTCGAGGACGTCAACAAGGGCCTGTCCGGCCAGCTCGACTGGCAACTGGGCGATTACACCCTGACTTCCATTACCGCCTGGCGGGGCTGGGATAACACCCAGTATCAGGATGGCGACCGTCTTGGCACTGTCACCGCTGCCTTCCCCGGCACCGAAGACAAAGGCGATCTGGAGTTCAACCAGTACTCTCAGGAGCTGCGTCTGGCGTCGCCGAAAGGCCAGTTTTTCGAATACGTGGGCGGTCTGTTTTACATGCACGGCAAGAGCGACGAGACCTATCAGCGCACGCTGATAACGCCGACGACTCAGGATCGCGGCATCGCCGACTACAGCACTACCACTGACAGCTACTCGGTATTCGGCGAAACCACCTTCAACTTCACCCCGGACTTCCGTGCGATTGCCGGGGCACGCTGGACCCACGACGATCTGGAATACGATCATCGCCGCGTATCGACATCGGCTACGACCGTCAGCGGTATTCAGCCTGCGACCAGCAGTTCCGGTTCGGTGGACGAGGACGGCAAGTCCGGTCGGCTGGGTCTGCAATATGACCTGAGCGACAGTGTGATGACCTACATCACCTACTCGCGCGGCTATAAAGGCCCGGCCTACAACGTGTTCTTCAACATGCAGCCGCGTGACACCGAGGCCTTGAAACCGGAGACCTCGAACACCTGGGAAGTCGGCGTCAAGGCCACCACCTGGAACAATCGCCTGACCACCAACCTGGCGGTGTTCCACAGCGATTACGACAACTATCAGGCGAACTTTTTCGACAGCGTTGCCGGGCAGGTCGTCACGCGCCTGATCAACGCAGGCAGTGTCAGCACTGAAGGCGTCGAGCTGGATTACGCCTTGCAGGCCACCCGTAACCTGAAATTCTCCGGCGCGCTGTCCTACACCAAGGCGCGCATCGACAGCTTTGCCTGCCCGGCCGGTGCGGCGGCGTCATGTAATGTCGATGGCAAAACCCTGCCGTACAGCCCGGACTGGAAAAGCTACGTTCGCGCTGACTACACCATTGCGCTGGACAACGGCCTGGATATCGAACTGGGCACCGATTACAGCTGGCAGAGCGAAGTGCAGTACGACATCAGCCAGAACCCGGACACCAAGCAGGGCGCTTACGGCATCTGGAACGCCAGCGTTGCGCTGGCCGATTACAACAGTGGCTGGCGCGTGGCACTGCTCGGCAAGAACCTGGCAGACAAGTCCTATTCACCGATGCTGGCCACGGGTGGCAGCTATGTTTACCGGTCTGTACCGCGTGATGACGAGCGTTATTTCGGCGTACAGCTACGCAAGGATTTCTGAGTCGTGGCCCGCGGTAACACAGTAAGGAGTGAAGAATGAGCACGACAGCTCGACAGATGAAACTCGGCGCTTTTCTGATGGCCACCGGGCACCACGTTGCGGCCTGGCGTCACCCGGATGTGCCTGCCGATGCAGGGCTGGATTTCAAGCACTACCGGCACGTGGCCAAGGTCGCGGAAGCGGCGAAATTCGATACGTTGTTCGTGGCCGACAGTGTGGCTGCCGCCACCGGCGATATCGCCAGCCGCATGGCCCGTTCTGATCATTTCGAGCCGCTGATCCTGCTCTCGGCGTTGAGCGCGGTGACCGATCACATCGGTCTGATCGCCACGGCGACTACCACCTACAACGAGCCGTATCACGTGGCCCGCAAGTTCGCCTCGCTGGATCACTTGTCCGGGGGGCGAGCGGGCTGGAATCTGGTGACCTCCGATGCCGCCGCCGAAGCGCAGAACTTCGGGCGCGCTGAGCATGTGGGGCATGCCGAGCGCTATAGCCGCGCACGGGAGTTTCATCAGGTGGTGACCGGTTTGTGGGACAGCTGGGCAGATGACGCGTTTACCCGCGACAAGACCAGCGGTGAATATTACGACCCGGCCAAATTACATGTGCTCAATCATCACGGTGAGCACTTCAGTGTCAAAGGCCCGCTGAACGTGGCGCGTTCGCCGCAAGGGCAGCCCGTGGTCGTGCAGGCGGGTTCCTCTGAAGTCGGCCGCGATCTGGCGGCGCAGACCGCGGAAGTGGTGTTCACCGCACAGACCTCGCTGGCCAGTGCCCAAGCGTTTTATGCGGACATCAAGGGCCGCCTTGGCGCCTACGGACGTGACGCAGATTCGCTGAAAGTCATGCCCGGCGTGTTCATCGTAGTGGCAGAAACCGAGGCGTTGGCGAAAGCGAAATTCGAGTCGTTTCAGGAGTTGGTCGAGCCTCAGGTGGGTGTCGCCCTGCTAGGCCGTATGCTGGGCAATTTCGACCTGTCGGGCTACCCGCTGGACGGCCCGTTGCCAGAACTGCCGCTAACTGACAGCGGCCAGCGCAGCCGGCAGAAACTGCTCACCGAACTGGCCGATCAGGAAAACCTGACCCTGGCGCAACTGGGACGGCGGATTGCCGGTGGGCGAGGGCATTACAGCCTGATCGGTACGCCTGAGCAGATCGCTGATGAGCTGCAAACCTGGTTCGAACACGGGGCGGCAGACGGCTTCAACGTGCTCGTGCCGCATTTGCCGGGAGGTCTGGAAGACGTCGCGCAGTTGCTGGTGCCGGAGCTGCAGCAGCGCGGGCTGTTTCGTACTGAATATGAAGGCACAACGTTGCGCGAAAACCTGGGGCTGCAGCGGCCTGCTTATGGATTTTGATAATTCCCGTACCAGATACCGAGCCTGGCTGCAGAGAGGTGACGCGCAGCGTCACAGGATGCATGCCACCGCGGAGCATTGGCACGAGAGTCGACCGAGAAAGGATTACCCATGAAACCATTCACCTTCATCGCCGCCATTCTGGCGTTCAGCGGCTTGCTCAACACAGCTTCTGCCGACGAACCTGACACGCTACGTATCGGCTATCAGAAGGGCTCGATCACGTTGGTGCTGGCCAAGGAACATGGCCTGCTGGAGAAGCGCTTTGCTGATACAAAAATCAAATGGATCGAATTCCCGGCCGGGCCGCAGATGCTTGAAGCACTGAATATCGGCAGCCTGGACATTGCCTCTACCGGTGACATTCCGCCGATCTTTGCTCAGGTTGCCGGGGCAGACCTGGTCTACATCGGCGCAGAACCGGCCAAGCCACAGGTGGAAACCATCCTGGTGCGCAACGAAAGCCCGCTGCACAGCGTGGCAGAGCTGAAAGGCCGCAAGGTCGCGCTTCAGAAAGGCTCCAGCTCGCATAACGTGGTGTTGCGCTTGTTGAACAAGGCAGGGTTGACGTTCAAGGATATTCAGCCGATTTACCTGACCCCCGCCGATGCCCGCGCCGCCTTTGAAAACGGCAGTGTCGATGCCTGGGCAATCTGGGACCCTTACTATTCCATCGCCCTGAACGAAGGCCACAGTCGCCTGCTGGCCAATGGCGAAGGGCTTGGACTGTCCGGGCCGTTCTATACCGCACGCCGGGCTTTTGCCGAGAAAAATGCGGCGTTTGTGCAGCAGGTTCTCGACGAACTGACGGTGGCCGATGGGCTGACCCGCTCGCAACGCAACGAAAGCATTCAGATCCTGGCGCGCAGCATGGGCTTGTCCGAAGCGGTCATCACTCAGTATCTTGATCATCGACCGGAATCACCGAGCCTGCCGATCACAGCCGAGATCGTGCGTGCGCAGCAGGCGACCGCCGATCTGTTTTACGACAACCACCTGATACCCAAGCGGGTCGATATCCAGCAGGTGGTCTGGCAAAAGCCATGATTCTCGCGTGGCGAGCAGACGCTTCTGGCTCGCCAACGCACCGCAAGACGCCTCGAATATCCCCCAGACAAGAGAGGATTCAATGACTTACATCGCTGCCGAAAATCGTTACAACGACATGCCTTATCGCCGTACCGGCCGCAGCGGGCTGGTGCTTCCGGCACTGTCTTTGGGCTTGTGGCACAACTTTGGTGACAGCACGCCGATCGACACTCAGCGCGCCATGTTGCGCACGGCGTTCGATCTGGGCATCAACCATTTCGACCTGGCCAACAACTATGGCCCGCCCTACGGCAGCGCCGAGATCAACTTCGGTCGCCTGCTGCGCGAAGACTTCAAGCACTACCGCGATGAACTGATCATCTCCAGCAAGGCTGGCTGGGACATGTGGCCAGGGCCGTACGGGCAGGGCGGTGGTTCGCGCAAATACGTGCTCGCCAGCCTTGATCAGAGCCTGCAGCGCATGGGCCTGGATTACGTCGATATTTTCTACTCGCACCGCTTCGACCCGGACACCCCGCTGGAAGAAACCGCCAGCGCGCTGGCTACGGCAGTGCAGCAGGGCAAGGCTTTGTACATCGGCATCTCGTCGTATTCCGGGGCCAAGACCCGCGAAATAGCGGCGTTGCTCAAAGAGTGGAAAGTGCCGTTGCTGATTCACCAGCCAGCTTACAACCTGCTCAACCGTTGGGTTGAGAAAGACCTGCTCGACGCTACCGAAGAGCTGGGCGCTGGCGTGATCGCATTTACCGCGCTGGCCCAGGGGCTGCTATCGGACAAGTATCTGAACGGCGTGCCCAAGGATGCGCGGGTCAATCGTCCGGGCGGCGGCTCGTTGCAGGCTTCGCACCTGTCCGAGCAGAACATCGCCCACGTGCGTGCGCTCAACGAAATCGCCCAGCGTCGTGGTCAGAGCCTGGCACAAATGGCCCTGGCCTGGACGCTGCGTGACCCGCGCGTGACGTCAGCGCTGATTGGTGCGAGCCGTCCCGAGCAGATCATCGAAAACGTCGGCGCACTGAAGAACCTGGCGTTCAGCCCGGAAGAACTGGCCGAGATCGACAGCTTTGCGGTGGAAGGCGGAATCAACCTGTGGGAAAAACCATCACTGGCTGAGTGATGCGGTGCTGAGTTGCGCGTTACACGCAATTCCTGAGATGACTATCGTTCCCACGCGTGGGAATGCAGTTCTGGACGCTCTGCGTCCTGCCTTGAATAGTAGGCGCGGCGCAGAGTGTTTCGAAATGCATGCCAATGCGGAGCATTGGCACCAATGACCATCATATAATCACTCAGCCCTCATCAGCCTCGTCGTCATCCCCGCCATCGACCTTCATGCCCAGTTCCTTGATCTTGCGGGTCAAGGTGTTGCGGCCCCAGCCCAGCAGCACGGCGGCGTCGCGGCGGCGGCCTGCGGTGTGTTTTAGGGCGGTTTCGATCATGATCCGCTCGAAAGTCGGCACAGCGCTGTCCAGCAGGCTGGACTGACCGCGAGACAAGGCCTGGTCGGCCCACTGACGCAACGCCTGTTCCCAGTTGGTGACCGGGGCGGCGTCCTGCGGCAGGCTCAGCAGTTCCGGTGGCAGGTCGCTGATGTGCACTTCACGACCCGAGGCCATGACCGTGATCCAGCGGCAGGTGTTTTCCAGCTGACGCACGTTGCCAGGCCACGGCAGATGCTTGAGGTATTCCTCGGTCTCGGCCTTGAGCAGCTTGGGTTCGACTGCCAGTTCCTGTGCCGCGCGGCTGAGGAAGTGCTTGGCCAGGGTCGGGATGTCCTCGCGGCGGTCCGACATGCGCGGAATGTGAATACGGATCACGTTCAGACGGTGAAACAAGTCTTCACGGAATTTTCCGGCCTGTACCAGGGTTTCCAGATTCTGGTGTGTCGCGGCAATGATCCGCACATCGACCTTGACCGGCGTGTGCCCGCCGACCCGGTAGAACTCGCCATCGGCCAGCACGCGCAGCAGACGGGTCTGGGTGTCGGCTGGCATATCGCCAATTTCATCGAGAAACAGCGTGCCGCCGTCGGCCTGTTCAAAACGACCGCGACGCAGGTTGGCCGCGCCGGTGAATGCGCCTTTTTCGTGGCCGAACAGCTCCGACTCCATCAGGTCCTTGGGAATCGCAGCCATGTTCAGCGCAATGAACGGCGACGCCGAGCGCGGGCTGTGGCGGTGCAGTGCATGAGCGACCAGTTCCTTGCCGGTACCCGACTCACCATTGATCAACACGGTGATGTTGGAATGGCTCAGGCGCCCGATAGCGCGAAACACTTCCTGCATCGCTGGCGCTTCGCCAATGATTTCAGGGGTGCGGGTCAGCGTCGGTGCGACGTCCAGGCCTTGCTGTTCCTGGGCGTGCTGATTGGCGCGTTTGACCAGCGAGACGGCTTCATCGACGTCGAACGGCTTGGGCAGGTACTCGAAAGCGCCACCCTGATAAGACGCCACGGCGCTGTCCAGATCTGAATGGGCGGTCATGATGATCACCGGCAGACGCGGATGCTGCTCGCGAATCCGCGCCAGCAGGTCCAGGCCACTGGCGCCGGGCATGCGGATGTCGGAAATGATCACGTCCGGCTGCTGACGGGCCAGACGGCTCATCACCCCGTCGGCGCTGTCGAAGCTTTGTGTGGTCATGCCTTCCTGTTGCAAGGCCTTTTCCAGTACCCAGCGGATAGAACGATCGTCGTCTACGATCCAGACAGTTTCACTACGGCTCATGTCGAAGCTGCTCCTTGTTCCAGCGGCAGGAAGATCGAGAACGTGGTGTGGCCGGGATGGCTGTCACACTCGATCAGGCCCTGGTGCTGGCTGATGATGTTCTGGGTAATGGCAAGACCTAGCCCTGTGCCATCCGGGCGGCCACTGACCATCGGGTAAAAAATGGTTTCCTGAAGTTCGGCCGGAATACCGGGGCCGTTGTCGATGATTTCGATCTTGCTGACCAGCCGATGGCGAACGTGGCCGATAGTGAACTGGCGCATGGCGCGGGTGCGCAGGGTGATTCGTCCCAGGCGCAATTCGTTCTGACCGCTGATGGCCTGCATGGCGTTGCGCACGATATTGAGCACGGCCTGGATCATTTGCTCGCGGTCGATCAAGACGTCGGGAATGCTTGGGTCATAGTCGCGCACCAGCGTGATGCAGCCCTGACTTTCGGCCTCGACCAGGCTGCACACTCGTTCAAGCACTTCGTGCACGTTGGTCATCGCCAGCGACGGCAGCTTGTTGGAGCCCAGCATGCGGTCGACCAGATTACGCAGACGGTCGGCCTCTTCGATGATGACGTTGGTGTAATCCTTGAGGCTTTCTTCAGGCAGCTCGCGGGCCAGCAGCTGTGCGGCGCCGCGAATGCCGCCCAGCGGATTCTTTATTTCGTGAGCCAGGCCACGCACCAGCATCTTGGTGGTTTCCTGCTTGGACAACTGGGCCTCTTCCTTGGTAATGCGCAGCAATCGATCTCGTGGGTGCACTTCAAGCAGCAACAGGGTATCGCCCTTGCTGAGAATCGGCGTCACGGCATAGTCGACAGTCAGTGTCTGACCGGTCAGTGCGGTGAGCATCGCTTCGCGCTTGGTGAAAGGATGAGCCTGTTCCACTGCCTGACGCAGCGAACTCAGTGCCTCAGCCGACTCGGTGAACAGCTCGCTGATGAATTGCCCATGGCTGCGCTGCCCGCTGATGGCGAGCAGCATTTCCGCTGCCGGGTTCATGTACTCAAGTCGCAGGTCGGCGTTGAGCAGAATGGTGGCAGTGGTCAGGTTATCCAGTAACAGTCTGTGCAGCGCGTCGCTGATAGTCATGAATCGTGTTGACCTCTTTTGGCACATTGCAGTTGCGCAATGCTGGTGCTGGTTGGTCTGCGCCAGCAGGAGCAAGGCCACCAATACGGTGCTGTCTCAGTGAAGTTGCAAAAACCAAACCAAGGCTCCGAAAAGAAGCGCTTTATCTGCAAAGTCGGGCCGTTTTTCGAGCGAGTGCCCGCATACGGCGCTACTTACACCGGGTTCCTGAACCAAATTGGACTGTATTGTTGCGCAGGTGCGCAGATGGAGCACCAAAAAGGTGCTTTGACTTTGCCGAGGATCACAAGAAAGGCAGGATGCTGCTTTTAGGCTCGGGCTTGTCCTTGAGTGGGCACTCGGGACGCACGCCGTAATCATCCTCCTTGCAGGGATGAGTCGCGCGTTTTTGCGCCAGGGAAATACGCTGCAGATGAAACGGCTGGTTCGGCGTTTTTTCCAGAACACGGCCAAGCTCGTCGAAAATCTCTACCGACAACTGGTGTGTGCCGCGATCCACATTGCTCAGCGGGAAGACAGGGCTGCGGCCGGCCTCGCCGACGGCAACGCCATCCAGCAGTAGCCGGTAGCTGTGCCCCGGTTGTAACACCGGTTCGCTGGTGACGGTAACGATCAGATCACCACTGGGATTGACCAGTGTGGCGTCCGGCTCGGGCACCAGAATTCTCAGCAGCTGATAATGAAACATCGGCTGCACGGCGGGTTTGGCAGGGTGTGCTTTCAAGGTTCGGGTTGGCGGCGTGCCGGTCATGTTGTTGCTGGGTGGAATATCGACGCGCTTGGCGTTCTTGCGCGGCTGGTCGGTAAACACCCGATTGCCTTGCGCGTCGATGTAGGTATAGACGTCGGCAGCGGCTGGCAGCGCCATTAGCAGCAGCAGGCAGATCAGCGCGCTGTGCATTCTGTGTCTGTTCATGGTTTACCGAGGTGCACGCGCTGAATGGTCAGCGTAATGGTCTCGCTCTGCTGAATAATCCGCTCGCCGTCTTTCACCACTACCGCGAAACTGTGCTCGCCACGATCGATGTTGACCACCTGAAAGCGCGGCAGGTTGGAGGGCTGCCCATACAGATTACCGTCCAGCAGCAATTGCAGGCGATGGTTCTGTTGCAGGCGTGGCTGAATCTTCACGCCGATGATGAACGTGCCGTTGTTGGCGCGTAACGCCTCGTCGGTGGGCAGGTCCGTCAGTTCCAGCACGTCATAGGCCGTCTGTGGCTGTGATTGTGGCTGAGGTTGTGCAGGGGCCGGTTGCGGCGTGCTGTTAACCACCGGCCTGGCGGGTGTCTGCTTTTCGATGCTGTTGAGCGGCGGCAGCTCGACCACTTCGGTTTTGGTGCCGTTGGGTGGCTGATTGCTGAACGCAGTGTTGCCGTTCGCATCGGTGTACTTATAGATCTGCGCCAAGGCAGGCAGGCTGATCAACAGCAGCAGGCAAATCAGGCTTTGACGCATGAGACTCTCGACAGCAATGGCACAATTGGCCGTCAGCATAGAACACATCGCCCTATGCTGCGCTATCCGCCTGATGTGTCAGAGGTTTGCCGAGCAAAGATCGGCGGTGGCCAGCACCAGCGCCTGATCATGAATCGGGTCGGTCTGATAGCGCTTGAGCGCCATATCCAGCTTGATCCTGCAGTCTTCGGTCTTGCGCAGTGGCTGGAAGTCGGCGTATGCCTGCAGCAGCTGGGTTTGCAACCGGTCGAGTTTCGGGCGGATATCGTCCACCAGGCTCAGCCTGGTCGTATCAGGGGCTTTGCCCGCTGCATGCCATTGGGCAAGCAGTGCATTCTGTATTTGCTTGTTGGCTTCGATCTGCGCCTTGAACAAGCGTTGAACGTCGTCAGGGTTCAGCTTGAACTCGGCAGCGCGGGCCTGCGCTGCGCTGATGACTTGCAGCTCGCGCGGCGGGTCCTCGACGGCTTTGCCGCTGTCCCATTTGCTCAGGGCAACCTGATCGGCGATGGACAGGCGCTCGCTGATGGCTTGCAACAGCGGCTCGATAGCAGAGGGCTTCTGCTCGGCGGCGAAGGCGAAGCAGGAAGACATGCACGTCAGGGTCAGCAGGGAAGTGGCCAGAAGCAGGCGCATGGCGGTCCATCTCGGGTTGTTGAGGAGACGCAGATTTAACGCCAAGTGCCTGGTCAGGGCCAGCCTTGCGGGGTGAATAAAACTTCACGCCACAAAATACAGGCAAAAAAAGACCTCCCGAAGGAGGTCTCTTGTTACGCCATCAACGCTGGCGCGGCTGGATCAGCAGCTGTAGTACAGCTCATATTCCAGTGGGTGTACGAAGGTACGAACGCGGATTTCTTCTTCGCTTTTCAGTGCGATGTAAGCGTCGATGAAGTCGTCGCTGAACACGCCGCCTTTGGTCAGGAACGCACGGCCCTTGTCCAGTTCTTCCAGCGCTTCTTTCAGGCTGCCGCAAACTTGTGGGATCTCTTTGGCCTCTTCAGGCGGCAGGTCATACAGGTTCTTGTCAGCTGCGTCGCCAGGGTGGATCTTGTTCTGGATGCCGTCCAGGCCAGCCATCAACAGAGCCGCGAAGGCCAGGTACGGGTTGGCCGAAGGATCCGGGAAGCGTGCTTCGATACGACGGCCGCGTGGGCTGTTGACGTAAGGAATACGGATCGAAGCGGAACGGTTACGCGCCGAGTAGGCCAGCATGACCGGTGCTTCAAAGCCTGGAACCAGACGCTTGTACGAGTTGGTGGACGGGTTGGTGAAGCCGTTCAGCGCCTTGCCGTGCTTGATGATGCCGCCGATGAAGTACAGAGCGAGGTCGGACAGACCGGCATAGCCTTCACCTGCGAAGGTGTTCTTGCCATCTTTGGCGATGGACATGTGCACGTGCATGCCTGAACCGTTATCACCGTACAGAGGCTTTGGCATGAAGGTCGCGGTGCGGCCGTAAGCGTCAGCAACGTTGTGAACAACGTATTTCAGGGTCTGAACTTCGTCAGCCTTTTTAACCAGCGTGTTGAATTTCACGCCGATTTCGTTCTGGCCAGCGGTCGCCACTTCGTGGTGGTGAACTTCAACGGTCTGGCCCATTTCTTCCAGAGCGTTGCACATGGCGGTACGGATTTCGTGGTCATGGTCGAACGGCGGAACCGGGAAATAACCGCCTTTGACGCCTGGGCGGTGGCCTTTGTTGCCGCCTTCCACGTCCTGGTCGGACATCCACGAACCTTGCTCAGAGAAGATCTTGAACATGGAGCCCGAGATGTCGGACTTGAATTTCACTTCGTCGAAGATGAAGAATTCTGGCTCAGGGCCTGCGAATACGGTGTCACCGATACCGGTGGACTTCAGGTATTCCTCGGCGCGACGAGCGATGGCGCGTGGGTCACGATCGTAACCTTGCATGGTCGACGGTTCGATGATGTCGCACACCAGGATCAGGGTCGGTTCTTCGGTGAACGGGTCCAGAACAGCGGTTTCGTCGTCCGGCAGCAGGATCATGTCGGAAGCTTCGATGCCTTTCCAGCCAGAGATGGAGGAGCCGTCGAACATCTTGCCGACTTCGAAGAAGTCATCTTCCAGCGCATCGCGAGCTGGCATGGTCACGTGGTGCTGCGTACCTTTAGTGTCCGTGAAGCGCAGATCAATCCACTTAACGTCATGATCTTTGATGAGTTGAACCGACTTCGACATGGTGTCCTCCGGGTGGCTAAGAACCGCCTTCTATAGGCTGGGTCCCTTGAATTTGGGTGATGCCGGCGCGAATATTCTGCCAAGGCAACCTGCCTCACAAGGGAGCAATTTGCATGCCAGTGCCCCGTGTTGGGTTTTTTGCTTCAAAAGCTGGCTTTCAGGGGATTTAAACGCGTCTGCCGAGAAAAGTACGCACCGTTATGGCGCTGCAATTTGGTGCGCCGACTCTTTTTGGTGCGTTGATGGTCGGGTGTACGATAACTGGTTAAACGTTGAGCAATTTCCGCTATAATCCGCGCCCCCCTTTTTCAGTCGGCACCTCACGCGCTGTTTCCATGAAACTAATCGTTAAAGTTTTTCCAGAAATCACCATTAAAAGCCCGCCGGTGCGCAAGAAATTCATCCGGCAACTGGGCAAGAACATTCGTACCGTGCTCCGTGAACTGGACGCGGACATTGTCGTGGGTGGCGTATGGGACAACCTTGAGGTGGAGACCCGCAAGACCGACCCCAAAGTGCTGCAGGGCATCAGGGACCGGCTGAGTTGCATGCCTGGCATTGCCAACTTTCTGCAGGTGGCCGAGTACCCGTTGGGCGACATGGATGACATCGTCGCCAAGTGCAAACTGCACTACGCCGACCTGCTGCCCGGCAAGATGTTTTCAGTGCGTTGCAAACGCGCCGGTCGTCACGATTTCAGCTCGATGGATGTCGAGAAATACGTCGGTAGCAAGTTGCGCATGCAATGCGGCGCCGCCGGAATCGAGCTGAAAAAGCCCGATCTGGTCGTGCGGATGGAAATTCGCGACCAACGGTTGTTTGTCGTTCATGACCAGCATCAGGGCATGGGCGGCTACCCGCTGGGTGCGCTGGAGCAGACCCTGGTATTGATGTCCGGCGGGTTCGACTCGACCGTTGCGGCCTACCAGATCATGCGCCGCGGCCTTATGGCGCACTTCTGCTTCTTCAATCTGGGCGGACGTGCCCATGAACTGGGCGTGATGGAAGTCGCTCACTTCATCTGGAAGAAGTACGGCAGTTCGCAGCGGGTGCTGTTTGTCAGCGTGCCATTCGAGGAAGTTCTCGGAGAAATTCTGCAGAAAGTCGATAACAGTCATATGGGTGTAGTTTTGAAGCGTATGATGTTACGCGCTGCATCCGCCGTGGCTGATCGTCTCGAAATCGACGTGCTGGTAACTGGCGAAGCGATTTCACAGGTTGCCAGCCAGACGCTGCCAAACCTGTCGCTGATCGACGCGGCTACAGACAAGCTGGTCCTGCGACCGCTGGTTGCGAGCCACAAGCAGGACATCGTGGACCTGGCGACTGAAATCGGCACTGCCGATTTTGCCCGGCACATGCCTGAGTATTGCGGGGTGATTTCGGTCAACCCGAAGACCAACGCCAAGCGAAATCGCGTTGAGTACGAAGAAAAACAGTTCGACATGGCGATTCTCGAGCAAGCGCTTGAACGCGCGAAGCTGATTTCGATCGATCGGGTTATCGACGATCTGAGCCGCAATGTCGACATTGAAGAAGTCAGCCAGGCGCTGGCCGGTCAGGTCATCATCGACATCCGTCACCCGGATGCCCAAGAGGACCAGCCGCTGCAAGTGCCTGGCGTGGAGATACAGACGTTGCCGTTCTACGCATTGAACAGCCGTTTCAAGGCACTGGATGACACGCGCCAGTACCTTTTGTATTGCGACAAAGGCGTCATGAGTCGCCTGCATGCTCACCATTTGCTCAGTGAGGGGCATGCCAATGTGCGCGTTTATCGACCGAGCTAAGTGCCCGGGGCTGTTTGCCTGTGGCTTGCGTCACCGGCCCCCCGACACCAGTCGTCATGCCGTAACGGCTTTTGCCGACTCGAAATAGTTAATCGCTGCCTTATAAACAGTCAGCAGACCGAATCCTCTGATCGAGATACACAAGTGATCGAAAATCTACGCAACATCGCCATCATTGCCCACGTTGACCATGGTAAGACCACCCTGGTAGACAAACTCCTGCGCCAGTCCGGCACCCTTGAGCGCAACGAGCTCAACGACGAGCGCGTGATGGACTCCAACGACCAGGAAAAAGAGCGCGGCATTACCATTCTCGCGAAGAACACCGCGATCAACTGGAATGGCTACCACATCAACATCGTGGACACCCCGGGCCACGCCGACTTCGGTGGTGAAGTAGAGCGCGTGATGTCGATGGTTGACTCCGTACTGCTGCTGGTTGATGCCCAGGACGGCCCTATGCCGCAAACCCGTTTTGTGACCAAGAAGGCTTTCGAAGCCGGCCTGCGTCCAATCGTGGTCATCAACAAGGTTGACCGTCCAGGCGCGCGTCCGGACTGGGTTCTGGACCAGATCTTCGACCTGTTCGACAACCTCGGTGCTACCGAAGAACAGCTGGACTTCAAAGTCGTCTACGCCTCGGCCCTGAACGGTATTGCCGGTCTGGAACACACCGACATGGCTGAAGACATGACTCCGCTGTACCAGTCGATCGTCGACCACGTTCCTGCTCCAAAGGTTGACCGTGACGGCCCGTTCCAGATGCAGATCTCGGCTCTGGACTACAACAGCTTCCTGGGCGTCATCGGTGTTGGCCGTATCGCTCGCGGTCGCGTCAAGCCAAACACCCCGGTTGTTGCTATCGATGCCGAAGGCAAGAAGCGCAGCGGCCGTATCCTGAAGCTGATGGGTCACCACGGTCTGCACCGTGTGGACGTTGAAGAAGCAGCTGCTGGCGACATCGTCTGCATCAGCGGCTTCGACCAGCTGTTCATTTCCGACACCCTGTGCGATCCGCTGAATGTTGAAGCGATGAAGCCGCTGACCGTCGACGAGCCAACCGTTTCGATGACCTTCCAGGTTAACGATTCGCCGTTCTGCGGCAAGGAAGGCAAGTTCGTCACCAGCCGTAACATCAAGGAACGTCTGGACAAGGAACTGCTGTACAACGTTGCCCTGCGCGTTGAAGAAGGCGACACCGCCGACAAGTTCAAAGTCTCCGGCCGTGGTGAGCTGCACCTCTCGGTACTGATCGAAACCATGCGTCGCGAAGGCTTCGAAATGGGTGTTGGTCGTCCGGAAGTGATCATCCGTCGCGTAGGCGACGTGAAGCACGAACCGTACGAAAACGTGACCATCGACCTGCCGGAAGAATCCCAGGGCGCGATCATGGAGCAAATGGGTCTGCGTAAAGGCGACCTGACCAACATGGTTCCGGATGGCAAGGGCCGTGTTCGCCTTGAGTACAACATCCCGGCCCGTGGCCTGATCGGTTTCCGTAACGAGTTCCTGACCCTCACCTCCGGTGCTGGCATCCTGACCTCGATCTTCGACCGTTACGACGTGATGAAGTCCGGCGACATGTCCGGCCGTCAGAACGGCGTTCTGGTTTCGGTTGAAACCGGCAAGGCGCTGACCTACTCCCTGGAAACCCTGCAAGCGCGCGGCAAGCTGTTCGTCGAGCACGGTCAGGAAATCTACGGTGGTCAGATCGTTGGTCTGAACAGCCGCGACAACGACCTGGGTGTGAACCCTACCAAAGGCAAGAAGCTCGACAACATGCGTGCTTCGGGCAAAGACGAAACCATCGCCCTGGTTCCACCTGTCAAGTTCACCCTTGAACAGGCTCTGGAATTCATCCAGGACGACGAGCTGTGCGAAGTAACGCCGAAGTCCATCCGTCTTCGCAAGAAGATCCTGGACGAAAGCGAGCGTACCCGCGCTGCCAAGAAAGCCAAGGCTTGATACTTAGCCCGCGCTGAATAAAAAACCCCGGTCGAGAGACCGGGGTTTTTTTATGCCTGATGGATTATCGGGACACGCAACCGGCCGAAGCTCAGGGCGGGTATCAAGTGTTTAGCGCTTGCCACCCACCGGGGCCAGCAACAATTCGATACGCTGCTTACGGATACCATCCGCTGCGGCTTCAGCAAGCGCGGCATCGGTGATGATGGTGTCGAACTGCTCGAGCCCGGCCACCTTGTACATGCCGAAGGTGCCGTATTTCGAGCTGGTCGCGACCAATACGGTTTGCGAGGCTGACTGCATGGCAGCTTGCTTGACCTCTACTTTCAACGCCGACGGCGTAGTCGTGCCACGTTGCAGGTCCCACGAGCTGGTCGACATGAAGGCCACGTCAGTCGCAAGTTGCCGCAACGTCGCTGCCGCCAGCCCGCCTACGCTGGAGCGGTTCGGGTGATCGAGCAGCCCGCCGGTGTGAATCACATCCACATGCGCAGCATCGGCCAGCGCGTTGACTACGCCGAAATCATTGGTGACCACAGTCATGCCTGACAGCGCGATGATATGCGGGACGATTTCGAGTGTGCTGGTGCCTGCGTCCAGATAGATCGTCATGTCCGGATGCAGCAAACCCGCCGCGAGCCTCGCCATGCCCTGTTTGTGCGGCAGCTCTATAACCGCCTTGGACTGATGGCTGGGCTCGCTGTGCACCTGGCTGGCGATACGCACGCCACCGGTGACTGAATAGGCCCGGCCTTCTTGTTCCAGCTGGGCGATATCGCGGCGGATGGTCATGTGCGAGCAGTCGAACATCTCCATCAACTGATGAACGCTGAGTACCTGATGCTTGCGCAATTGACGCAGCATCAGCTCCCGGCGCTGATCGGGGATCATAGGTGTACCGCCGGAAATGGCGATCTCCTCTTCAGTGGACATTCGTGCTCCTTGATGAGCCGCCAAGACAACAGGCGGTCCGCGCATCTTAGCCAATCGCTCCGGCAATGGAAGCAGCGACGGGCCTTTTTGCACGGACTTGCTCATCTTTGAAGCCGACACACCTCAGCTCATCCAGTTGCCACCATCGACGTTATAGGTCTGGGCGACCACGTATTCACTGTCCGGCGAAGCAAGGAAAATCGCCATGCCGGTCAGGTCGTCCGCCGTGCCCATGCGTCCGTATGGCACCTGCTCGCCGACCAGCTTCTTCTTCTCGCCCAGCGGCCGGTTTTCATAGCGGGCAAACATCGCATCCACGCCATCCCAGTGTTCGCCATCGACCACGCCCGGTGCGATGGCGTTGACGTTGATGCCATGCCTGATGAGGTCCAGCCCGGCCGATTGGGTCAGGCTGATCACCGCGGCCTTGGTCGCGCAGTACACCGCCACCAGCGCCTCGCCACGCCGTCCGGCCTGGCTGGCCATGTTGATGATCTTGCCGCCGTGTCCCTGGGCAATCATTTGCCTGGCTGCAGCCTGCAAAGTGAACAGGGTGCCCGCGACGTTGATCGAAAACAGCCGTTCGTAACTGTCGCGGGTGATATCGACAATTGGTGCCAGATCAAACAGCGCGGCGTTGTTGATCAGGATATCCAGCTTGCCGGTCTGTGTGACCACAGCGGCGATGGCCTGATCGATGGACGTCTGATCCGTCACGTCCATGCTGACCGCGTAGGCGTTGGGCCCCAGCTCGTTCGCCGTGGCTTGTGCGCGTTGCAGATTGATATCGGCAATGGCTACGCGAGCACCTTCCTGGATATACGCCTGGGCAAAAGCCCGTCCTATACCCCGCGCCGATCCGGTGATCAGCGCGCTTTTACCTTCAAGTCGTTTCATGGGTTCATCATCCGTCCAATACAGTTGAGGGCCGCAGCTTTACTTCGGATAACCGGCGCGTTTCATCTCGCGTTCGGTGACGGCCTGTGCAGCGCTGAGCGCCTGTTCAGTGGTGGTCTGGCCGGTCACGGCGGCGGAGAACAGCTTGCCGACCGAGGTGCCGATGGCCTGGAACTCGGGAATGGTCACGTACTGGATGCCGACGTAAGGCACAGGTTTGGCCGAGGGGTGCGCGGGGTCGGCGTGTTGCATCATCTGCAGCGTGACGCTGGCAAACGGCGCAGCCTTGAGATAGGCCTCGCTGTAGGTAGAAGTTCGAGTGCCTGGCGGTACATTACTGATGCCGTCTTTCTCGGCGACCAGCTGGATATACGCTTTGGACGTCGCCCAGGTGATGAACGTCTTGGCCGCGTCCTTGTGCTTTGAGGTGGCCGGTATCGCCAGCGACCAGGCGTAGAGCCACGAAGAGCCCTTGTCGGTCACTTCAACCGGCGCAGGCGCAAAGCCGACGCTGTCGACCACCTTGCTCTGTTCCTTGTCCGTCGTGAAGGAGCCGGCCACGCTGGCGTCGACCCACAAGGCGCATTTGCCGCTGTTGAACAGCGCGAGGGTTTCGTTGAAACCATTGCTCGACACGCCCGGCGGGCCATACTTTTTCAGCGTATCGACGTAGAAATTCGCAGCCTTGCTCCATTCCGGGCTGCTCAGTTCGGGCTTCCATTGCTCATCGAACCAGCGCGCGCCAAACGCGTTGGCCATGGTGCTCAGCAGCGCGATGTTCTCGCCCCAACCGGCCTTGCCCCGCAGGCACATGCCGTAAATACCTTTGTCGGGCTGATGCAGCTTCGCCGCGAACTCACCCAGTTGGGTCCAGGTTGGCTGCTGCGGCATGATCAGACCTGCCTGCTTGAACAGGTCGGTGCGGTAATAGGTGATCGTGCTTTCGCCATAAAAGGGCAGGGCATAGAGCGTGTCCTTGACCGACAAACCCTGCCGCACCGAGGGGAAGATATCTTCCAGCTCATACTCGGGCGCAAGGCCGGTGATCGGCTCCAGCCACTGCTTGGCGCCCCACAGTGGCGTTTCGTAGGTGCCGATGGTCAGCACGTCGAACTGGCCGCCCTGGGTGGCAATGTCGGTGGTCAGGCGCTGGCGCAGGACGTTTTCTTCCAGCACCACCCAATTGATTTTGATATCAGGATGCTGCTGTTCGAAGATTTTCGACAGGCGCTGCATGCGGATCATGTCGCCGTTGTTGACGGTGGCGATGGTCACGGTCTCGGCGGCCTGCGCGGCCATGCTGCTGAGGGCGACAGACACGCCCGCTGACAGGAAAAGCGCTTTGCGGATCTTCATCTCAGGGCACTCCATCCCGCGCCTTGGCTGGCGGGAGTCATTGTTTTTGTTGTTGGCCACGGCTGAATCACCATGGTGGACGGCTTGATTACAGCAGCCTGTTGCGGCCTGAACAAACGCACGGCGAACGATCGGCTGATACTTTTTTAACCGCTTGCCATGCGGCGCTCTGAAAGCAAAAAAGTACCGGTGGCGGATTAATTGTGAGCTAGCACTGGCCGAGCCGTAGGGCGTATGTTTAGGTGTCCATAGAGCATTTATAACGATAAAAGGGGCATCCAGTGCCTGATAGCCGAGCGGCCTTGTTCGAGCAGCGTCCCGCCGAGCTTGAGGTTATTCTCCCGCAACCAGACCACTGCTTTCGCTGGTACGAGCACGACTATCCCTACTCGCTGGCCCGCTGGAACCACCATCCAGAATTTGAAATCCACCTGATCCGCCAGGGCAGTGGCAAGCTGGTGGCCGGTGATTACATCGGTGAGTTCGGTGCCGGTCATGTGGCCCTGATCGGTCCCGATCTGCCCCACGACTGGATCGGCGATCTTGCCCCCGGCGAGCACCTGGCCGGGCGTGACGTGGTGTTGCAGTTCGATGGCGCGGCGTTGCTGGCGCTACGTGGCACGCTGCCGGAACTGGGCGATTTGCAGCGTCTGTTCGAACAGGCACGTCGCGGGTTGGAGTTCACCGGCGAAACGGCCATGCAGGCTGCGCAACTGCTGGAGCAGATCGGCCCGGCACAAGGCCTGGAACGGCTGATTCTGTTTCTACAACTGGTCAATACACTGATGAAGGCACCTGCGCAGGAGGCTCGTCTGCTGGCCAGCGCCTGGTATGCCCCGACCCTGGATGCGCGCAGTTCCGAGCGGATCAACAAGGCGTTCGATTATCTGCTGACTGAATTGACCAGCGATATTCGTCTGTCAGTCATCGCGCAACGGCTGGACATGAGTGATCCGGGCTTTTCGCGCTTTTTCAAACGCACCACCGGGCATTGTTTTATTGATCTGATGCGCAAGCTGCGGGTTCAGCGGGCTTGCCGGTTGCTGCTGCACAGCGAGATGTCGGTGTCGGACATCTGCTTTGAAGTGGGTTACGCCAACCTGTCCAACTTCAACCGGCATTTCCGCGTAGAGATGCAGCAGACGCCCAGTGAGTACCGGCGCGCCGCTGCATCCGGCTGATCAATGCTCTGCCGGCTCTTTCGCCTGCGGCGAGCGGGTGACGGCATGCACCAGCTTGCCGATCGTCAGGCCCTGCAAGAGGATCGACAGCAACACCACGATGTAGGTGATGCTCAGCAGCAGGTCGCGCTCCGGCCCGGTGGGCAAGGCCAGCGCCAGTGCCACCGAGACACCGCCGCGCAAGCCGCCCCAGGTCAGGATGCGGATCGTACCGTGCGGCACCTTACGCCAGCGACGCAGCAGCAGAATAGCCGGGGCCACGGTGACAAAGCGCGACAGCAGAATTGCCGCGGCCAACAGGCTGGCGGCAATCAGGTGCTGCCAAGAGAACGGCAGTAGCAACAGCTCCATGCCGATCAGCGCAAACAGCAGTGCGTTGAGCATGTCATCCAGCAATTCCCAGAAACCGTCCATGTAACGACGGGTCATGTCGTTCATCGCCAGATTACGCCCCAGGTTGCCGATGATCAGCCCGGCCACGACCATCGCGATAGGGCCTGACACATGCAGCTCGGAGGCCATTGCCGAGCCGCCGATCACCAGTGCGAGAGTCAGCATGACTTCGATCTGATACTGCTCGATGCTTTTGATCATCAGGTACACGGCATAGCCAATCAGGCCGCCGAACAGCACACCGCCGACTGCTTCGTGGACGAACAGCAGGGCGGTTTCGCCAACCGTCGGCGTTTCGCCCAACTGGGCGATACCCAGCAGAACGGTGAACACCACCACCGCCGTGCCATCGTTGAACAGGCTTTCACCAACGATGGTGGTTTTCAGCGGTTTGGAGGCATTGGCGGTACGCAACACGCCGAGTACCGCAATCGGGTCGGTGGGCGAGATCAGTGCACCAAACAGCAGGCAGTACAACGGGCTGACGTGCCAGCCGAACAGGGCAAAGATCCAGTAGGCCAGCGCGCCGATCACGGTGGTGGCAATCAGTACACCGAAGGTTGCCAGCAGGCCGATGGGCCAGCGATAGCTTCTCAGGTCGGCAAGGTTGACGTGCAGCGCGCCGGCGAACAGCAGGAAGGACAGCATCCAGTTCATCAGCAGGTCGCCGAAGTCGATCTGACCGATCAACTGCTGGACGCGATCTTCCAGACCGGGATAGCCCAGAAAACTCAGCCCTTGCAGCAGCAAAGAGAACATCAGCGCGGTGACCATCACACCGATGGTGGGCGGCAGACCGATAAAGCGATAGTTCACATAGGTCAGCAGCGCAGTGAGGCAGATAAAACCAGCAGCAAGTTCAAGCATCCGTCATTCCAGAATCCGTAAGTGCAGTGTCTCGATCACCGTAACCGAGCCTGTGTTTGATGGACCGGATCCATGTCCAGACACATCGCGACACGACACAGTGGGGTTTGCGTTGACCACGCAGATACGGTGATGTTGCAAAAAAGGCAGGAATCAGTGAATGAGGCAGCGCTTGAAAGCGCAAGAAGCGGGGCATTGCAGACACAAAAAAGTCAGCCCGGATAACGGTCCGGGCTGACGGGGGATGTAACGGTGGGTGGCCTCCCTGGCAGGTTCAGAATCACTGGCTGTTTCTGCACCCGCTCAGGACCTGGTACTGCACGGTGTTCAGCTTGCCTTTGGAGTCCTCGTAGGTCATCAGTTTCGGCATCACGCTACAGGTTTGCAGATCCGGGGATTTGCGAATGACCTTGGCAACGTCGAGCTTCATTCCGTATTTGTACTCCTTGATCTCCGGCATCGGCTTGTTATGGATAGCCGCGTATTTCTGCACGCTGGCCTGGTGTTCCTTGATCACCGTAGTGGCTTTGACTTCATCAGTGGTGTAAGCGTAAGCACTCAGTGGCGAAAGAATGACCAGAGCAAGTAACAACGATTTGGCGGTGCGCATTTTCTTTTGTCTCCGTTTGAATGTGGTTCAACCTTACCAAGTGCGCACTAACCGGAAAGTGGCTGAAACATTACAAATCGGTAATCTCGCAGATGTCAGCTTTCTAACAGTATTGTCATTCTCTGCTCACCTTCCTGTTAGCTACCCGGACGTAAGCTTGTTTCATCCCTGACGAGCACTGCGCTTTTAAGGAACTCCTTACACACCGAAAGAGGTAATGATGATGAAACTGATCAAGTCGATGGTTTTCGCCGTAGCTGCCTTGTCCGCCACTGCAGCCTTCGCCGACGACGGCAACGAGTACGCAAGCACAGCGGCTGACAAGATGCGTCTTGCACAGGAACTGCGCTTCAAGGAACAGAACAGCAGCAACAAAGCCGAGCGCTACGTCAACACAGACGACAACGCCAAGGCCGAGCGGTCGACCAAGTCCGAAGGCTGATGCCTTTGATGCCCGACCCGCTGCACCCCCATTCGCCCTTGGTAGCTCCCTGCTCCTTTGGTCGGGGCGAATCTTTAAGCGTCCTTCGGGGCGCTTTTTTTATTCCCGTATCTACACAAATCGTTATCACGCCCGTGCTCCAGCGCCCGTGGGAGCGAGCTTGCTCGCGAAAAGGCCGGTACAGCCGCCAGAAGGAGTGCACTTGAACCAGGGAATGCCGTTCTGGACGCTCTTCGTCCTATCTTGAATGTCTGATTACACCGGTCAAAGCGTATTTTATTTTATTGAGCAACGGCGTGCTGTAATGCACTTCCTTTCATATTTGTAATCTTCCCGTCACCTCGGCGTTATCTTCGCCACTTCAAGATTGTGCCCCACTGGCAGCGCTCGGGTTAATAAAAACAGCCAGATCGACATGTTTATAACAATCTGCCGATTAGACGGAGCGCACATGACTCAACTTAAAACTCTATCACTGGCCCTGTGTTCGACCCTCGCCGGTGTCGCACCGGCTGCCGTATTCGCTGAAGAGCAGAAAGAAGGCTTCATCGAAAGCAGCACGCTGACCATACTCAACCGCAACTTCTACATGAACCGCGACCACCGCAACGGCGAATCCAGCCCTACCGGCAATGGTTACTCCGAAGCGTGGGCGCAAGGCATCATCGGGCGATTCCAGTCAGGTTTTACTCAAGGCACCTTCGGCGTCGGGGTCGATGCATTTGCCGTGATCGGCATCAAGCTCGACACCGGTGACGGCCGCAACGGCGGCCGCAGCGCATTCGACGTGCTGCCGGTCGATGGGGAAGGCCGCGCCCGTGACGAATACACCAAGGTCGGGGGCTCGCTGAAGGCCAGAGCCTTCGACACCGTCGTCAACGTGGGCGATGTGTTTCCGTCCACCCCGGTGGTTGCCTTCGGCGACTCCCGTCTGCTGCCGGAAAGCTTTCGCGGCGTTACCGCCGTCAACAACAGCATCAGCGGCCTGACCCTGCAAGGCGGTCGCCTGCACGCCATGAGCCAGCCCGTTTCCAGCAACATGCGCGACGGTTTCGTCACCTTCTACGGCGGTGCCGTGGACTCTCCATGGGTTGCCTACTTCGGCGGTGACTATCAGGCCACCGACAGGCTGAGCCTTGGCCTCTACACCAGCCGACTCAAAGACGCCTGGGATCAGAAATACGCTTCAGCGTCCTACGTGCTGCCGCTCTCTGATGACCTGTCGCTGACCAGCAGCCTGAACTATTACAACGCCACCGACGAAGGCAAAAAACTGCTCGGCGAATTCGACAACGACATCTGGAGTGCAAAAGTCGCCCTGCAATACAGAGCACACACCCTGTCGCTCTCGCACCAGCGCAACGAGGGCGATGATGACTTCGACTACCTCCGGCAGTCCGACTCCATCTACCTGGCCAACTCCATCCAGTACAGCGACTTCAACTCACCCAAAGAACGCTCGTGGATGGTCACCTACAACCTCGACATGTCCACCTTCGGCGTGCCCGGCCTGTCATTCATGACCCGCTACGGCAAAGGCACCGACGCCGACTACTCCAACGCCAACAGCACCTACATGCGCCGCGACGCACAAGGCAACCCGCTGACCGACCAGAAACGCTGGGAGCGCGATATCGAAGCGAAATACATTGTGCAGACCGGATCACTGAAAGACCTGTCGCTGCGCGTGCGCCAGGCAACGACTCGTGCCACGGCGTTCGAATCGGATCTGGATGAGGTGAGGGTGATTGTGGAGTATCCGTTGAGTGTGCTTTGAGGGGGATGATTGAGTGAAGCGTCCTTTGGGGCGCTTTTTTTGATGAGGCGTGAATATTTTCACAGTCCCGATCTTATACGCTATATAGGAAGGGCATGCGCTGCGGAATTATGTCGCCCATCCTTGGCTAATGTTTTTGCAAATGATGAAGCCCGCATTTGAAAAGTTTGATGTTTTGGTTGTTGTGCGTATCCTAATGTTTAAGTTTCGTTATAAGTTTTAGTTGTTGAGGCCGGTGTCTATCTTAATGACATGCAGCCGTCAATTTCAAAGCTTTCAGAGTTTATTATAAAAATTACGAGATGATTTTCTACTTTCAAGGGGACCCAGCTTCGCAACGCCTCATCCTTTGAACCTTCAAGCGATGCTGCACATAGGTCTGCGCCATTAAGCTGGCGCCCTTGGGCTGCCAGGTTGTTGGCTCTGAATTCTATAATTAATTTTAGCGTGTTTTTGTTTTGATCATCATAGACAGATACTTCTGGAGCTAGCAGAAAGGAAATATCAGATATCTTTGATTTGCTGATTAATTCGCGTGTGATGGGATCGCATAGATTCGGAGAAACGTACGATTTGAAGTCGACTTTTTCTATGATGTCTTTAGCGTTCATTTGGATTGAATGCCTTAATTTCACGATTGATTTGCTCTAAGTAGTAATCTACTTGCTCTCTAATCCTAGCCGCAAAAAGCTCCTGCGGCCAATTTTTTCAAAGCTTGGGTGCACATTTACATGCGTTAGAAAACATACCGAATGGGCTACTCTTATCTAACCAATATTTCCATATACTGCCCCTGAAAACTCAGGTTCTGCTCGACCTCGTTCACCAGTATATTTCCTTACCTGCCTCAGGCAGTATCGCATTGATAAGTTAGTGGTCAGCATTTCTCTTGTAGGTGATTACAGGTAACAGAGTTATTCAAGCTGGAAAAATTAAATGTGATGGTTGATATATTTTTGTAGTTGTTTTTGAGCAAAGTCCATTTGCTCAACTAGAGGGTTTTCATAATCGCTGTAGATTTCTAGGTATTCTCTTGGTGAGCTTTTAATTAGGTTCTCTGTTAAGCAATCTTTTAATAGATCTCTTAGAGTGTTCTCATAGCTTCTTATTATTGCGTGCAGGTAAGATTCTCCGCGCATCAGTTCGACATTTCTCAAGTCGACCAATATGCTTTTTATTAATGGCTCTAGCTCGTTCTTACTCATTTCTTCCCTCCTAGGGAGTTCTAATTGTTTTAATACCCACGATCCAAGATTCTGGCCAGTTTTGTGGCATCAGAATTTGATCAGCCCCACCTTTAAATATCGTGCCTGACTTAGTTACTTGGGGCGCTACTGAGCCGATATTTAAAATTGTGCCTTTAGGTATCAGTATTTTTGCCTCGAACTGTCGCGTATTTTTCCATTCTGGTAATAACGCAGCGTCCAGCTTTGCCTGTATTCGGCTTGATGCCGGAGATGTGGAAACAAAGCCTCCGCTTGCTTTTGCATTTCCACCAAATACACGGTACACATAGATATCTTGTGTAGTGACTACAGTCTTATATTTACCATTTGTAAACGATTCTGCAACCCAGCTAGGCAAATTTGCCTTTTCGGCTGAAGAGTATTTTCCTTTGAGACTTTCACAGCTCAAACCAAAGGGATCGACCCAGCTGGTAGAGCTTGGGGCATAGCTATAAAGATTCAGACCCCCACTCAACCCAATCGGATCCTGCGTAATAAACCGCCCAGTCTCCGGATCGTAATACCGAAACGTGTTGTAGTGAAGCCCCGTCTCGACATCGAAATACTGACCCTGAAACCTGAGGTTCTGCTCGACCTCGTTCACCACCAGCTTCTCAATCGCCCCCCACGGCCGGTATTTGGCCTGCCAGACGATCTGCCCTTCGGCGTCGGTCATCTCCAGCGGTGTACCAATCTGGTCTGTGTGGAAGTAGTAAACCTTGTTCTCTAACTCGCCCTTTTTCTCATCAACACGAGCCAAAGGCGCGTAGCTGCCGGGCTCGTACAGATGCAAGCTGCTGTGCTCGGGACCCTCTTCACGCAGCATCCTCAGACCCTGCCAAAGAAAGCGCTTCTCGTCGCTCTGGCCTTTGATCTCCGACTGTTTAGCGACCCGCCTACCCAGACTGTCGTATTGATAGCTGCTGGTGCTTTCCACCTGACTGTTGGCCATGGTCTCGGTTTTGACCAGGCGGTTTTCGCTGTCGTAGGTGAAGGTTTGCCAGCGGACGATGCCGACGATTTTCTCGACCAGGTTGCCCCATGCGTCGTACTTGTATTCGTGGTTGCTCCATTGTTTGAGGCGGTTGTCTTTGACGCGGTCGAAGCGGTTGGTGTTGAAGTTCAGGCGGTTGCCAGCGGCGTCGTAGCGGAATTCTTCGCCTTCGAAGCGTTTTTCGGGGTTGTGTCCAAGCAGGCGGCCGTTGGCTTCGTATTCGTAGGTGACCTCGCCGCGCAGTTTGTCGAGGGTGCGGCTCAGTTCGCCAGCCGGGTCGTACTCGTAGCGGCGGTGGATCGGGTTGTAGGCGTGTTCGACGTAGCGCTCTGGTTTTATGAGCGGGTTCTGGATCTGTGAGAGTTTTTCAGCGGGCAGTGTGGTTGCGAGCAGTGTGGTTGCGTACTGCCAGGTCTTGCGGCCAAGGGCGTCGTAGCCGAAGCAACTGGTGAGTTTTCCCTGCGTGCGGTAGATCTCGCGGTGCAGGTCGTCGCGCTCCATGTCGCTGATCAGTTGGCCATCGAGATTCAGTTGATGCAGGTGACCGCTGCCGTAATACAGATGGTTCAGGTGCTGGCCGGTAGGAAGGGTCAGCGTGGTCAGGTTGCTGAGTGGATCGTAGTCGTAGGCCAGCGTGCCCTGGAGCGACGATTCCTGTGTCAGGCGGCCCAGAATGTCGTAGGCGAATTCCAGTTTTTCGGCCGTGACACCGAGTTTTCTGCCACCGTCGGTGGGTGTGCGCTGAATGGACAGCAGGCGATCGCTGTCGTCGTAGGTGAAATCCTGACGGGCGTCGTCGTTGAGTCTGGCCAGCAGGCGCCCAATCGGGTCGCGCTCGAAATACGTGCTGCGCTGCGGCCGTTCGCCTTTTTCGCTGTAGCCGGTTTCTTCGACCTGAGTCAGATGCCCGCCAAGGTTGTAGCTGAAACGGCGGGTCAACTGGTCGATGCGTTTTTCTTCGATCAGCCGGTCGGAGTCGTCGTAGGCGAAGGTATAGGTGGCGTCGTTTTCATTGATTAGCGCGGCAAGGCGCAGGGCCTTGTCGTACTGGTAGCCTACGATAAAACCCTTGGGGTCCTGGCGTCTGGTCGGCAGACCACGTGCGTTGGTTGCCAGATGGGGGGCTGGTCCTTGCCGTAAGTTTTGGCTTTTAAAGAACTGGTTTTTAATATCCCGGATCGATATCTACACTTTCAATATCTACAACTAGCAGAGGTTCAATCAATGGTGCTTCATCGACTCGGTGGACTGTAACTATCGCTAGCGCTGGTCCGAACTCACCATCTATTGGATCAAATGCCCTGAGATGCACATTTACTTCAACAGATTCGCCGTCGCCCAAAAGGTCTATTTTTGGCCAGTTTTGCTCTCGGCATAATGGCCAGTTTAGCAGTTGCTCTCCCGGCACAACGCTTAGTTTTTTAATGTCATTGTGGATTTTGTACTGCCCGCGAAACTGAGGTTTTTTAACGCTTGGGATTAAATTCACGTCCGAACTTTCGGAGAGGCCGTATATATAGTACTGCCAAGGCGTCATGCCCCAAACTAAGATAAGAACTCCTGCCTCGAATAATTCATTGGCAATTTCGGTTTCGCAAAATTCTTTTTGTAAGTCAATAATCTCAGTGTTGGACGCTTCTGTTATGATTGCATCCATTTTGTCTATGTCGGCCAAGAAAAATCCCAAGCGACCAGCGCCATCATAAACTGGTCCTGCATGAAGTGTAGGTAAGGCCTTAGGGGTAAGCTGTTTTTCAATGACTGCCATTACATTTAATATCTGACTGTATTGTAATAGCGGTTTGATATGATCTGGTACTTCACCGAGTGTCTTTAGAGGTTTGTCCAGAAAGATCGTTAGCTCTAAGGTGTAGTTTCCAGCCGGCATGGCTTCTAAATCTAGGGTTATGCGCTTACCATCCAAATCGATAGATGCGCCTAGAGAGTCAGTGCTTGCAGTGAAGGTGATTTTTTTCTTTGAAAGTAGTGTTGACTCAAAAGTCTCGCCGTACTTAATTTTATCTCGACCTCGAGCCCAACCAAAAATTACTTTGCGTTGCACTGTTGAGAATTCTGAGAAATCGAACTCACATAGTCTAATACGCTTCCCTCCAAGATCGAGCTCGCCACTCGCTATAACTCTAGAATCATTCAGGGTTATATATTTTACGTGTTTGTTTGTCATTAGCTGCATCCTCCCATACTGAAACCTTTACTACGAGCCCATTTTTTTGTTGCTTCCCAAGCTTGAGCTGGAGATACGTTTTTTGCAATAATTTTTCCAGGTTTACCACCTTCGACTATTCTTAAATCGCCTCGCTGGCTCGCGAGCTCCGGATTATTGTAGTGCGCTTCTAAAGACTTAAGCCAGTCATCATTAGATAAGCCTTTATTTCGGATGGTTTCTGCATCTAGTAGCGGTCTAGTATTGGCTCCGATTTTATTGTAGCCATGCATGGAGCTGTGTTCGAGGTCGTTCCACTGGCCAGGTTCTAGCCAATACATTGATGGCACATTGTTGATCGAGTTGAAAGGAGCAATTCCAAGTTTGGTTGCAGCAGTATGTGGAACCATATGGTGACCACGAGATATTGGATTATACAGGGGCATCCATCCGATTGGATCAACCCATCCGTTAGGATTAGGCGCATACAAATAAAGATTATCCCCACCACTCAACCCAATCGGCTCCTGCGTAATAAACCGCCCAATCTCCGGATCGTAATACCGAAACGTGTTGTAGTGAAGCCCCGTCTCCACATCGAAATACTGCCCCTGAAACCTCAGGTTCTGCTCGACCTCGTTCACCACCAGCTTTTCAATCGCTCCCCACGGCCGGTATTTCGCCTGCCAGACGATCTGCCCTTCGGCGTCGGTCATCTCCAGCGGTGTACCAATCTGGTCGGTGTGGAAGTAGTAAACCCTGTTCCCGGTTTCGCCCTCGCGTTGATCAACACGGGCGAGCGGGGCATAGCTGCCAGGCTCATAGAGATACAAGCTGCTGTGCTCGGGACCCTCTTCACGCAGCATCCTCAGACCCTGCCAAAGAAAGCGCTTCTCGTCGCTCTGCCCCTTGATCTCCCACTGTTTAGCGACGCGCCTGCCCAGGCTGTCGTACTGGTAGCTGCTGGTGCTTTCCACCTGGCTGTTGGCCATGGTCTCGGTTTTGACCAGGCGGTTTTCGCTGTCGTAGGTGAAGGTTTGCCAGCGCACGATGCCGACGATTTTCTCGACCAGATTGCCCCACGCGTCGTATTTGTATTCGTGGTTGCTCCATTGTTTGAGGCGGTTGTCTTTGACGCGGTCGAAGCGGCTGGTGTTGAAGTTCAGGCGGTTGCCGGCGGCGTCGTAGCGACAGGCTTCGCAGTTGTTAGCTTGTAAAGTGTAAGGTCGGTTTTTAATTGGCTGTGCTGTCAAGGCTTTTAGATGCGCGCAATAGAGTGTAGAGGTGTTGTGCTTCTCTATAATATTTTAAAGATCGGTTCTTTAATTTCTTTTATTAATATGTAATATTAAGGCTTGTATTTCTCATATTTGACGGTTTAGGTAGATAGTCTGGCTAGAAAATCAGAGAAACTATCTGAAACTATGTGGTACTCTTCTGTATCCATAATCCATAAACCAATTTCGCCTTGATCGTGGCCGAACGTTGATAAAAGAAAATAGTTGCCACCTTCATCAAAAGCAAAGGGCACTTTTCCTTTTAAAGCAGGGAAGTCTTCCACGAGCTCTTTATAAGCTTGCTCTATAGGTACCTGTCCATATTTGATTGGCACAAATCCGGACAGCAGTAATGAGTTACTTTCTTCGCTGTCGTCAATATTGCCGCCATTAGTATTTAGGTAAATATCTTTAAATTCAGACGGAAGCTCTCCGCCAATCTCCTTCTCAAGATGTTCAATGTCCGTGTTTGATATTTGTGGTGCGGAGTCTATCAATGGGATTAACATGATGTTTTTCCGATGCTTTTACTTGCCGGATGAATATAGGGTTTTCCAGTAGCAACTTTATACTGGTTTACCCCACCTTTGTGAGAAATGCCACGGTGGGCATTTTGCTCAACAAGTTGCATGGTTCCCCTGTTAGTCCTCGGGTCGTAATCATCCAGGTGATGCCACACATGACCACTAGGCGTTTTCTTTTGATTTAAACCTGCCTCTCGATTAGCCGTTTCAAAGTCGAGATCGTAATCCCCGGTGTACTGAATTTCAACAATTGGATTAATATTGGGTTTCTTCGAGTATAGAGCATTGCTTTCGGAGTAGTTTAGTCCTCCTCCGCTTGTAGTTCGTACTCCGAAATACCCCCTGGATTCCAGCTTGGCTATAGGGTCAACGGCGAGCCCAAGCGGGTCTGCCCAAACGGTTGGATTAGGCGCATACAGATAAAGATTATCCCCACCACTCAACCCAATCGGATCCTGCGTAATAAACCGCCCAATCTCCGGATCGTAATACCGAAACGTGTTGTAGTGAAGCCCCG
>NZ_LKEK01000067.1:194-53238 GCF_001466905.1 Pseudomonas sp. ICMP 3272 | reverse complement strand
CTGTGTGACGCAGAGCGTCACGAAAGGCATTACCACGCGGAGCGTGGGAACGAGGATCTGGGCCGAACGCCAATCTACCTGACACCACAGAACCGCTGTGTGACGCAGAGCGTCACGAACGGCATTACCACGCGGAGCGTGGGAACGATAGTCAAAAGGGGGATTTGAGTCGTGCGCTCATATCACTGACGCAGCAGAACCGCTCCATGACCTAAACTCTCATAAGCCGCACGCCCAGCCACGTAACCGGTTGTGTCCAATACATCGTCATCTTGTACAACTCTGGCATAACACTTGCTCTGCCTCTGTCACGTATTGAAGAACCTCTTGAATAGTGACGGATTATTGGCATGGCGAAGAGCGAAGAAGTTAAAGACCCGGCAACCAAAGGCAAACTCAAGCTCATCATCCTCGCCGTTGTGGCGTTGCTGCTGGCGGTAGGTTTGTCGGTGGGCGCGACCTGGTTCCTCATGCACAAGAGCGAAAGCACACCAGACCCGGCTGCTGCCGCTGCCGCAGCCAACGTCAAGCCAGTGGCGGTGTTCGAACCCATGACCCCGGCCTTCGTGGTCAACTTCAACTCCAATGGTCGCCAGCGCTACATGCAGGTCAGTATCACCATGCTGTCGCGCAATGCCGCCGACATGGAAGCGCTGAAGGCGCACATGCCGCTGATCCGCAACAATCTGGTCATGCTGTTTGCAGCTATACCCTTTGAGTCACTGGCCTCGCCGATCGGCCAGGAAATGCTGCGTCAGAAAGCGACCGCGAGCATTCAGGAAGTGGCACAGAAAGAACTCGGCAAGACTGTGATCGAACAGCTGCTCTTCACTAACTTCGTATTGCAGTAGGACTCTCACATGGCCGTGCAAGACCTGCTCTCCCAGGATGAGATCGACGCGCTGCTGCATGGCGTCGACGACGGGATGGTCCAGACCGACACCGTCAGCGAGCCTGGCAGTGTCAAAAGCTACGACCTGACCAGTCAGGACCGGATTGTCCGCGGGCGCATGCCGACGCTGGAAATGATCAACGAGCGATTCGCCCGCTACACGCGTATCAGCATGTTCAACCTGCTGCGCCGCTCGGCGGACGTGGCGGTGGGTGGTGTTCAGGTCATGAAGTTCGGCGAGTACGTGCATTCGCTGTACGTGCCGACCAGCCTCAACCTGGCCAAGATCAAGCCGCTGCGGGGCACTGCGCTGTTCATCCTCGACGCCAAGCTGGTGTTCAAGCTGGTGGACAACTTTTTCGGTGGCGATGGCCGCCACGCCAAGATCGAAGGCCGTGAGTTCACGCCGACCGAACTTCGCGTCGTGCGCATGGTGCTGGATCAGGCTTTTATCGACCTCAAGGAAGCCTGGCAGGCGATCATGGAAGTGAACTTCGAGTACATCAACTCGGAAGTGAACCCGGCCATGGCCAACATCGTCGGGCCGAGCGAGGCCGTGGTCATTTCCACTTTCCATATCGAACTGGATGGCGGTGGCGGCGATCTGCACGTGACCATGCCGTACTCGATGATCGAACCGATCCGCGAAATGCTCGATGCCGGTTTTCAGTCGGATCTGGACGATCAGGACGAGCGCTGGGTCAACGCGCTCAAGGAAGACGTTCTGGACGTCAACGTGCCGCTCACCACGACCATCGCTCAGCGCCAGTTGCCATTGCGGGACATCCTGCACATGCGCCCTGGTGACGTTATTCCGGTGGAACTGAGCGACTCGCTGGTCCTGCGTGCCAATGGCGTACCGTCATTCAAGGTCAAGCTTGGCTCGCACAAGGGCAAGATGGCCCTGCAAGTAATCGAACCCATAGCGCGACGCTGACCTGTCTGGTCAACGTCGGAAATTGTTGCGTAACTGAAATACTGCGTGCAGAGGACAACTGATGGCTGATGAAAACGATATGACGTCTGCTGAAGATCAGGCGTTGGCCGATGAGTGGGCTGCTGCATTGGGCGAAGCTGGCGACAGTCAGGCTGATATTGATGCGTTGCTGGCGGCGGATGCGGGGAATTCGGGTAGCCGGATGACCATGGAAGAGTTCGGCAGCGTGCCGAAAAGCACGGGTCCGGTTTCTCTGGACGGTCCTAACCTGGATGTGATTCTCGACATCCCGGTGTCGATCTCCATGGAAGTGGGCAGCACCGATATCAACATTCGTAACTTGTTGCAGCTTAACCAGGGCTCGGTGATCGAGCTGGATCGCCTGGCTGGCGAACCGCTGGATGTGCTGGTCAACGGCACGCTCATCGCGCATGGCGAGGTGGTGGTGGTCAACGAGAAGTTCGGCATCCGTCTGACCGACGTGATCAGCCCGAGCGAACGCATCAAGAAGCTGCGCTAAGTGAGGCGCTGGCTGAGTGTTCTGCTGACCCTGCCGTCGCTGGCCTGGGCTGCCGAGCCCGCTGCTCAGGCCGCACCTGCGCAAGTGGCCAACACGGTATCCGGCGGTATGGGCGGGCAGTTAGTACAACTGCTTTTCGGTCTGATACTGGTGGTCGGTCTGATTTTCGTGCTCGCATGGCTGATGCGCCGCGTGCAGCGCGTGGGGCCAAACAATGGTCAGGTCATCGAATTGGTGAGTTCGCGCGCGCTCGGTCCGCGTGATCGGCTGGTGCTGGTGCAGATCGGCGGCGAACAGGTGTTGCTGGGTATCACGCCAGGGCGGATCACGCCCCTGCATGTGCTCAAGGAACCGGTACAGGTGCCTGTGCGTGAGCAGGCGACCCCTGAATTCGCTCAGCGCCTTATGGAGCTGATGGGCAAGGATAAGGACAAGAAGTAATGGGCGCGTTGCGTTTCCTGATACTGCTGTTGCTGGTCATGGTGACGCCTGCTGTGCTGGCGGCCGATCCGCTGTCGATACCGGCGATCACGCTGTCCAATGGTGCCGACGGTCAGCAGGAGTATTCGGTCAGTCTGCAGATCCTGCTGATCATGACCGCGCTGAGCTTCATTCCGGCGTTTGTCATGCTGATGACCAGTTTCACCCGGATCATCATCGTCTTCTCGATTCTGCGTCAGGCCCTTGGTTTGCAGCAGACACCTTCGAACCAGATCCTGACGGGCATGGCTTTGTTTCTGACCATGTTCATTATGGCGCCGGTTTTCGACCGTGTGAATCAGGATGCGCTGCAGCCTTATTTGGCTGAAAAACTCACGGCGCAGGATGCGGTCGCCAAGGCGCAAGTGCCAATCAAGGATTTCATGCTGGCACAGACCCGTACCAGTGACCTTGAGTTGTTCATGCGCCTGTCCAAGCGTACCGATATCCCGACACCTGATGCTGCGCCGCTGACCATTCTGGTTCCGGCGTTCGTGATTTCGGAGCTCAAGACAGCGTTTCAGATCGGCTTCATGATCTTCATTCCGTTTCTGATCATCGATCTGGTAGTGGCCAGTGTGCTGATGGCGATGGGTATGATGATGCTGTCGCCGCTGATCATTTCGCTGCCGTTCAAGATCATGCTGTTCGTGCTGGTAGATGGCTGGGCGCTGATTGTCGGCACCCTGGCTGGCAGTTTTGGTGGCGTATGAGCCGTTTCGCTGAGGAGTCTGCCCGATGACGCCGGAAGTAGCTGTCGATCTGTTTCGTGAGGCGCTGTGGCTGACCACCGTGCTGGTCGCGATTCTTGTGGTGCCGAGCCTGTTGTGCGGTCTGCTGGTGGCGATGTTTCAGGCGGCCACGCAGATCAACGAACAGACCCTGAGCTTCCTGCCGCGCCTGTTGGTCATGCTCGTGACCCTGATTGTCATCGGCCCCTGGCTGCTGAAAATATTCATGGAATACATGCTGTCGTTGTACACCAGTATTCCGACGCTGATCGGCTAGCGCCGCATGCAGCCGATGCTTGCGCTGACCGATATCCAGATCAGTACCTGGGTAGCGAGCTTCATGCTGCCGATGTTTCGTATCGTCGCGCTGCTGATGACCATGCCGGTGATCGGCACCACACTGGTACCCCGGCGCGTGCGCCTTTACCTCGCATTTGCCATCACTGTGGTGGTCGCTCCCGCGCTGCCAGCCATGCCGCCGGTTCAGGCGCTTGACCTCAGTGGGCTGTTGCTGATCGGCGAGCAGATCATCATCGGCGCCGGCATGGGGCTGTCCCTGCAGATGTTTTTCCATATCTTCGTGATCGCCGGGCAGATCATCTCGACGCAGATGGGCATGGGCTTTGCCTCGATGGTCGACCCTACCAACGGCGTATCTTCGGCTGTTATCGGCCAGTTTTTTACCATGCTGGTCACGCTGCTGTTCCTGTCCATGAACGGCCATCTGGTGGTGTTGGAGGTGCTTGTCGAAAGCTTCACCACGATGCCGGTGGGTGGCGGTCTGCTGGTCAATAATTTCTGGGAGCTGGCGAACGGGCTAGGCTGGGCGTTGAGTTCAGGGCTCAGGCTGGTGTTACCTGCTATCACTGCATTGCTGATCATCAACATCGCTTTTGGCGTCATGACCCGTGCAGCGCCGCAACTCAACATCTTCTCGATCGGTTTCCCGCTGACCCTTGTGCTGGGCATGGTCATTCTGTGGATGAGCATGGGCGATATTCTCAATCAGTATCAGCCGATTGCCAGTCAGGCACTGCAATCGTTGCGCGACATGGTGAGGGCTCGTTGAGATGGCAGAAAACGAGAATGGCCAGGACAAGACAGAAGACCCCACGGAAAAAAAGGTCAAGGACTCCAGAGCGGATGGGCAGATTGCGCGCTCCAAGGAGCTGACCACGCTGGTGGTCATGCTGATGGGGGCGGGCGGGTTGCTGATGTTCGGCTCAGGCATCGCGCAGATGATGTCCGAGCTGATGCGCGACAATTTTACGATCAGCCGCGAAACCCTCATGGATCAGTCATACATGGGCAAGGCGTTGCTCAGCTCCGGCCTGCACGCACTGGTCGTGATGTTGCCGTTTCTGATCGCCATGCTGGTGGCGGCGCTGGTGGGGCCGATCATGCTTGGCGGCTGGTTGTTCGCAACCAAATCGCTGATGCCCAAATTCAGCCGGATGAACCCGGCGGCAGGGCTCAAGCGCATGTTTTCACCGCATGCGCTGGTTGAGCTGCTCAAATCCTTCGGCAAGTTTCTGATCATTCTGGCGGTTGCGCTGGTGGTCTTGAGCAAGGAGCGCAATGATCTGGTGGCCATCGCTCATGAGCCATTGGAACAGGCGATGATCCACAGCCTGCTGGTGGTCGGCTGGAGCAGCTTCTGGATGGCCTGTGGCCTGATATTTATCGCTGCTGCCGACGTACCCTTTGTGCTGTATGAAGCGCACAAGAAGCTGCTGATGACCAAGCAGGAAGTGCGCGACGAGCACAAGAACAGCGAGGGCAGCCCCGAGGTTAAACAGCGTATTCGCCAGTTGCAGCGCGAAATGTCCCAGCGGCGGATGATGGCGTCGATTCCGGAAGCGGATGTCATCATTACCAACCCGACGCACTTTGCCGTAGCCTTGAAATACGATCCCGAGCAGGGCGGGGCGCCGATGTTGCTGGCCAAGGGCACTGATCTGGTAGCGCTGAAGATTCGCGAAATCGGCGCGCATAACCAGATACTGATTCTGGAATCTGCGGCGTTGGCCCGTTCCATCTACTACAGCACCGAGCTGGACCAGGAAATTCCTGCCGGGCTCTACCTGGCTGTGGCCCAGGTGCTGGCCTACGTCTACCAGATCCGCCAGTTCCGCGCCGGTCAAGGCAAGCGCCCGGATCCACTGGGCGACATCAAGATCCCGCCCGACCTGCAGCGCGATGCGTAGCCCTTTGCTTCGTCGCCAGCAGACCACCCTCGCGCCCGCGCTCCGCATGGGTATGCGGTTCCTGAAGCTCTGCGTCCGCTCTTGGGCGTGTGGTGCGGCGCAGATTTGTGACGCAGAGCGTCACCCACGGCATTCCCACGCTGGAGCGTGAGGAACGATCATCTCAACTATCGTGCGACGCTCCGCATTGCATGCCGTTCCAGGCGCTCTGAGCGTGAGGAACGATCATCTCACTATCGTGCGACGCTCCGCATTGCATGCCGTTCCGGGCGCTCTGCGTCCACTCTTGAAGATTTTCTGACTGCGCAAGGTATGCCGGTTTCACGTTAATTCTGCCTCTAAAGCCTTACCAGCACTGGCTTTGTAAAAGTTGGACAGCTTTTTGCAACAGGGTCGATACAGGTCGCCATCGGCGTCAATGTTTTGATCTAGTGCGCAGGTAAACAATCAGTGGATCGTTCTCAGATATTCAGTAGCGCACGCAGCAATATCACGGGCCTGGGCCGTGGTCAGCTGGGCGTTCCGCTGTTGTTGCTGGTCATGATGGCAATGATGATGTTGCCTATGCCGCCGTTCCTGCTGGACGTGTTCTTCACGTTCAACATTGCACTGTCCATCGTCGTGTTGCTGGTGTGTGTTTATGCTCTGCGGCCGCTGGACTTCTCAGTGTTTCCAACCATTCTGCTGGTCGCCACGCTGTTGCGCCTGGCACTGAACGTCGCTTCCACGCGGGTGGTCATGCTTCACGGTCAGGACGGTCACGCCGCTGCGGGCAAGGTGATTCAGGCCTTCGGTGAGGTGGTGATCGGTGGTAACTATGTCGTCGGTATCGTGGTGTTCGCGATTCTGATGATCATCAACTTCGTGGTAATCACCAAAGGTGCCGGCCGTATTTCCGAGGTCAGCGCGCGTTTCACCCTCGACGCGATGCCAGGCAAACAGATGGCAATCGACGCCGACCTCAACGCCGGTCTCATCGATCAGCCGGAAGCCAAGCGCCGCCGTGCCGAAGTCGCTCAGGAAGCCGAGTTCTACGGTTCCATGGACGGTGCCAGCAAATTCGTGCGTGGCGATGCGATTGCCGGTTTGCTGATTCTGTTCATCAACCTGATCGGCGGCATGCTGGTCGGTATTCTGCAACACAACATGACGTTCGCCGATGCAGGCCGCGTTTACACCCTGCTGACCATCGGTGACGGTTTGGTGGCGCAATTGCCATCACTGCTGCTGTCCACTGCCGCAGCGATCATGGTGACCCGCGCTTCCGGTTCGGAAGAGATGGGCAAGCTGATCAATCGCCAGATGTTCGCCTCGCCCAAGGCACTGGCAGTGTCCGCTGCGATCATGATCGTGATGGGGCTGGTGCCGGGCATGCCGCACTTCTCCTTCATCAGCCTTGGCCTGGTGGCTGCGGGTGGCGCGTATCTGCTCTGGAAGAAAGAGAACCAGGTGAAAGTCGAGGCGCTGGCCGAAGTGCAGCGCCAACAGGACCTGCTGCCTTCGCCGACCCGTGTTCAGGACGCCAAGGAGCTGGGTTGGGATGACGTTACCCCTATCGACATCATTGGCCTGGAAGTGGGTTATCGCCTGATTCCGCTGGTGGACCGCAATCAGGGTGGTCAACTGCTGGCGCGTATCAAGGGCGTGCGCAAGAAGCTTTCGCAGGAGCTGGGCTTCCTGATGCCGACCGTGCACATCCGTGACAACCTTGATCTGGCACCCAGCGCCTACCGTCTGACGCTGATGGGCGTGATCCTGGCCGAGGCCGAGATTTATCCGGATCGCGAGCTGGCGATCAACCCCGGTCAAGTGTTCGGCACCCTGAACGGCATCACCGCCAGAGACCCGGCGTTTGGTCTGGAGGCCGTGTGGATCGAAATCAGCCAGCGCAGCCAGGCGCAGTCGCTGGGTTATACCGTGGTGGACGCCAGTACTGTGGTGGCAACCCACTTGAACCAGATTCTCTACAAGCACTCTCATGAGCTGATTGGTCACGAAGAAGTCCAGCAGTTGATGCAATTGTTGGCCAAAAGCTCGCCCAAACTGGCTGAAGAGCTGGTCCCTGGTGTGCTGTCCCTGTCCTCGCTGCTCAACGTGCTGCAAGCGCTTCTGGCTGAGCATGTACCTGTGCGTGATATTCGTAGCATTGCAGAAGCTATCGCCAACAACGCCGGCAAGAGTCAAGATACCGCCGCTTTGGTGGCTGCGGTGCGAGTGGGTCTGAGCCGCGCAATCGTCCAAAGCATTGTAGGTGTTGAGCCGGAGCTGCCTGTTATCACTCTGGAACCAAGGTTGGAACAGATATTGCTCAATAGTTTGCAGAAGGCTGGTCAGGGTCAGGAAGAAGGCGTTCTTCTTGAGCCAAGCATGGCTGAGAAGCTCCAGCGTTCGTTGATTGAGGCCGCCCAGCGTCAGGAGATGCAAGGGTTGCCGGTAATTCTTCTGGTAGCAGGGCCTGTCCGGGCGATGCTGTCACGATTTGGACGATTGGCTGTACCGAACATGCATGTTCTGGCGTATCAGGAAATTCCGGACAACAAGCAAGTAACCATCGTAGCGACTGTCGGGCCGAACGGCTGAGGTAGTGAGTCATGCAAGTTAAGCGATTTTTCGCCGCCGATATGCGTCAAGCCATGAAACTGGTTCGCGATGAGCTGGGCGCCGAGGCGGCCATCATCGGTAACCGGCGCATTGCCGGTGGCGTAGAGCTGACTGCCGCTCTGGATTACAAGCTGTCCGCCCTGGCACCGCGTGTGCCGAACATGGAGCTCGAAGACGAGCTGCGCAAGACCCAGTCGCGCATCGTCTCCGCTCAGGCCGAATTGAACAACCGCAGCGACAGCGACGCGTCGATCAATCTTCAGCTGTTTTCCGGCAAACCGGTCAGCGCTGCCGATACGCACATCGAGCCGACGCTCGAAGAGCCGCCACGCCCATTCGCTTATACGCCGCCTGCGCCAGCAGAGCCTGCTGTTGGTCAGCGCGCCTATGATTCGATGCGCTCCGAATTGAACGGCCTGCGCGAGCTGCTGGAAGTCCAGCTTGGCTCCCTGGCCTGGAACCAGCTGCAGGGCAGTCGTCCGCAGCAGGCCAATCTGTGGCGCCGTCTGCAACGTGTCGGTTTGTCCGGCCCGCTGTCGCGCGATCTGCTGTCGATGATCCCGGAGATTGACGAGCCTCGTCAGGCCTGGCGCATGCTGCTGGCCCATTTGGCGCGCATGATTGCCGTGCCGGACATCGAGCCGCTCGAAGAGGGTGGTGTCATCGCCATGGTCGGGCCTGCCGGTATGGGCAAGACCACCACGCTGGCCAAACTGGCGGCACGTTACGTGTTGAAGTACGGTCCGCAGAATATCGCACTGGTGAGCATGGACAGTTTCCGCATCGGCGCACAGGAGCAGCTCAAGACCCTTGGGCGCATCCTCAACGTGCCGGTCACCCATGTCGATCCTGGCCAGTCGCTGGTTCAGGCGCTGGAGCCGCTGCTGCGCAAGCGCGTGGTGCTGATCGACACCGCCGGGCTGCAAGCCAGCGATCCTGCGCTGCGCATGCAGCTGGAAAGCCTGGCAGGGCGTGGCATCAAGTCGCGTAACTATCTGGTACTGGCGACCACCAGCCAGAAGCAGGTGCTGACCGCTGCCTATCACAGTTACAAACGTTGTGGCCTGGCCGGATGCATTCTGACCAAGCTTGATGAAACAGCCAGCCTCGGCGAAGTCCTGAGCCTGGCGATCAGTCATGAATTACCTGTGGCCTACCTCACGGACGGACCCCGTATTCCTGACGACCTGCACACCCCGCGTCGTCATCAACTGGTGAGCCGTGCGGTGAGTGTGCAGATGCAGGATGAGCCGAGCGAGGAAGCAATGGCTGATATGTTTGCTGACCTCTATCACACCCCTGGCAAGAGAGTGGGTTAAGTGATGGATATTATTGGAATGTCCCTGCGTCAACGGTCTGCCATGCGGTGTTCATTTGCGAACGTGCAGCCCTCGATGTGGTTTCGGTCTACGCAAGACAAGGTAAAGAAATAACATGGGCAGCATGCATCCCGTACAGGTTATCGCGGTGACCGGTGGCAAAGGTGGCGTCGGTAAGACTAACGTGTCAGTGAATCTTTCACTGGCCCTTGCCGAGCTTGGCCGTCGCGTCATGCTGCTGGACGCCGATCTGGGTCTGGCCAATGTCGACGTTCTGCTTGGGCTGACGCCTAAACGTACGCTTGCCGATGTGATAGAGGGTCGTTGCGAGTTGCGCGACGTTCTGTTACAGGGGCCGGGCGGGGTGCGTATCGTGCCTGCCGCCTCTGGCACCCAGAGCATGGTGCATCTGTCCCCGGCCCAGCATGCGGGTCTGATCCAGGCGTTCAGCGAGATTGGCGACAACCTTGATGTGCTGGTGATCGACACGGCTGCCGGTATCGGCGAATCGGTGGTCAGCTTCGTGCGCGCCGCTCAGGAAGTGTTGCTGGTGGTATGCGACGAGCCCACGTCGATTACCGATGCTTACGCCCTGATCAAACTGCTCAACCGCGACTACGGCATGAACCGCTTCCGGGTGCTGGCCAACATGGCGCAGAGCCCGCAGGAAGGGCGCAATCTGTTCGCCAAACTCACCAAAGTGACTGACCGTTTTCTTGATGTTGCGCTGCAGTATGTAGGTGCCGTGCCGTACGACGAGTGCGTGCGCAAGGCCGTACAGAAACAGCGCGCCGTTTACGAAGCATTCCCGCGATCCAAATGTGCGCTGGCGTTCAAGGCCATTGCCCAGAAGGTTGATACCTGGCCGTTGCCAGCCAATCCGCGGGGTCATCTCGAGTTCTTCGTTGAGCGACTCGTTCACCAGACCAGTGCAGGGCCTGTGCAATGACTGCGAGCGGCTACCAGATGTACAGCAAGGCTTCCCGTAATTCGCAATACGAGTTGATCGAGCGTTATGCGCCATTGGTCAAGCGTATCGCTTATCATCTGTTGGCGCGCTTGCCGGCCAGCGTGCAGGTCGAGGATCTGATCCAGGCCGGCATGATCGGTCTGCTTGAAGTCTCCACCAAATATGATTCAACCAAAGGTGCGAGTTTCGAGACCTACGCCGGCATTCGCATTCGTGGTGCGATGCTGGATGAAGTGCGCAAGGGCGACTGGGCACCACGCTCGGTGCACCGCAATACTCGCATGGTCAGTGACGCAATTCGTGCAATTGAAGCTAAAACCGGCCGTGACGCTAAAGATCACGAGGTTGCGGCCGAACTCCAGTTGAGTCTTGATGATTATTACGGGATTTTGAATGACACCTTGGGCAGCCGCCTCTTCAGTTTCGACGACCTGCTTCAGGACGGCGATCACGAAGGGCTGCATGAGGATGGCGCAAGCGGTTCGCTTGAGCCGTCGCGCGACCTGGAAGACGAGCGCTTCCAGGCAGCGTTGGCCGATGCAATTGCCAATTTGCCAGAGCGTGAGCGTCTGGTGTTGGCGCTGTACTACGACGAAGAGCTGAACCTCAAGGAAATCGGAGAGGTTCTTGGGGTCAGCGAATCGCGGGTCAGTCAGTTACACAGCCAGTGCGCAGCTCGTTTGCGGGGGCGTTTGGGGGAGTGGCGAGCGCGTTGACGGCAGTGCGCGACGTTTGTCGTGCGTTGTCTGCATGCCGGCTGTGCAAAGCGTTACGTGGTAGCAGGATGGACGAGGCAAGGGCCTGTCGGGCAATGTCTCGATGGGCTTTAGTCGCAGTCTTGACTGTCGTTGTGCCAAGCCCGTCGTCGTTTCGTATAGCTGGGGGTGTGCTGTGCCAGTATTGAGTGAACAGCGTGTTCAGGTGCTGAACGCGTTAAAGACTGCTTGGAGGTCGAATTGGACAAGAACATGAAAATCCTCATCGTTGATGACTTCTCAACGATGCGGCGGATCATCAAGAACCTTTTGCGTGATCTGGGGTTTACCAACACATCTGAAGCGGATGACGGTCTGACCGCATTGCCGATGCTGCAGAGCGGTGCCTTTGACTTTCTGGTGACGGACTGGAACATGCCTGGCATGACCGGTATCGACTTGTTGCGTCAGGTCCGTGCGGACGAGCGTCTCAAGAGCCTTCCTGTACTGATGGTTACTGCCGAAGCGAAGCGTGAGCAGATCATTGAAGCTGCCCAGGCCGGGGTGAACGGTTATGTAGTCAAGCCATTCACGGCTCAAGCGCTTAAAGAGAAGATCGAAAAGATCTTTGAACGCGTCAATAGCTGATGCATGCCGCGAGGGCGCTATGGATAACAATGATTCGATGGCCGACTTTGAGTCGACCTTAAAGAGACACGCGCAGGAACTCGTCACCAGCCTTGAAAAGGGCCGCTTCGGTGACGCTGTGCAGCTGATCCATGAACTCAACCAGACACGCGACCGCGGCCTTTATCAGGAAGTGGGCAAGCTGACTCGTGAGCTGCACAGTGCAATCGTCAACTTTCATATTGATCCGCACATGCCTCAAGCCGAGGAAGTGTCGCAGATCACCGACGCAACCGAACGCCTGTCGTATGTGGTGAGGCTGACCGAGAATGCGGCCAACCGTACTATGGACCTGGTCGAGGAAAGCACACCGCTCATGAGCGGTCTGAGCTCCGATGCCAAGGCATTGAGTGACGACTGGGGTCGTTTCATGCGCCGCGAAATCGGTGCTGAAGAATTTCGTGAGCTGGCCAAGCGGGTAGATGGTTTTCTGACGCGTACCGAGCAGGAGGCCGATAGGGTTTCCGGGCATCTCAACGATATTCTGCTTGCCCAGGATTACCAGGACCTTACGGGGCAGGTTATCAAGCGCGTGACGCAACTGGTTACGGAAGTCGAGAGCAATCTGCTCAAACTGGTGCTCATGGCCAGCCATGTCGATCGCTTCGCAGGCATCGAACATGACGAAGAATCCATCCTTGCTGAAAAAGATCCTAAAAAACATCTCGCCAAGGGTGAAGGTCCGCAGATTCATGCCGATAAACGTGAAGACGTCGTATCCGGACAGGATGATGTAGACGATCTGCTATCGAGCCTCGGCTTCTAAGATCTGTTGACGGTTAATTTTAGGGAGCACCCCATGAGCTTCGGCGCCGATGAAGAAATCCTTCAGGATTTTCTGGTAGAGGCCGGCGAAATTCTGGAGCAGTTGTCAGAGCAATTGGTCGAGCTGGAAAGCCGACCGGATGATGCTGATCTGCTCAATGCAATTTTTCGCGGTTTTCACACTGTAAAAGGGGGCGCCGGCTTCCTCCAGCTCCATGAGCTGGTGGAGTGCTGCCACATCGCCGAAAACGTGTTCGACATCCTTCGCAAGGGTGAGCGTCGCGTTGATTCCGAACTGATGGATGTGGTCCTGGAAGCTCTGGACACCGTCAACAGCATGTTCGGTCAGGTACGTGAACGGACTGACGTAACTGCGGCGACGCCAGAACTGCTGGCTGCGCTGTCGCGATTGGCCGAGCCACAATCTGCCGACGAAGTCGCAGCGCCCGAGCCTGAGCCCGAGCCGGTGGTTGAAGCCGCCGCTCCGGTTGCGGTTGCCGAGCAAGCGGCCGGCGATGACATCACCGATGATGAATTCGAGCAGCTGCTCGATTCGCTGCACGGCGCCAGTCCGGTGTCTGCGGCACCATCAGCGGCACCGGCTTCGGCACCTGCGGTCGCGCCAGCTGGCGATGAAATTACCGATCAGGAATTTGAATCCCTGCTTGATCAGTTGCATGGCAAGGGCAAGTTTGCGGCCGATGCTGTAGCCGCTCCAGCCCCTGCGCCTGCGGCACAGAGCAGTGGTGCAGCGCCTGCCGGCGATGAAATCACCGACGACGAATTCGAAGCCTTGCTTGATCAACTGCATGGCAAAGGCTCGTTTGACGGCGCCATAGCCGCTCAGGCGGCTGCTGCACCTGCGGCCGTTGCTGCCAAGGCACCTTCTGCTGCAGCGGCATCGGACGAAATTACCGATCACGAATTCGAAAATCTGCTCGACGAACTGCATGGCAAAGGCAAGTTCGAGCCTGATGCGGTCGTTGCCAAGGCACCTGCTCCGGCAGCCGCCGTAGCTGCTGCTCCGCCACCGGCTGCCAAGCCCGCTGCGGCGCCTGCACCTGCTGCGAAGGCTGAGCCCGCCAAGCCTGCTCCAGCGCCTGCACGTGCTCCAGCGCCCACCGGTGAAAAGCCGGTTGCGACTGAAGCCGAAACCACGGTTCGTGTGGATACCGCCCGACTGGACGAGATCATGAACATGGTCGGCGAACTGGTGCTGGTACGTAACCGCCTGGTGCGTCTGGGTCTCAACAGCGGCGATGAAGCCATGTCCAAGGCGGTTTCCAACCTGGATGTGGTCACCGCCGACCTGCAGACTGCGGTGATGAAAACCCGCATGCAGCCAATCAAGAAAGTCTTTGGCCGCTTCCCGCGTCTGGTTCGTGACCTGGCTCGCCAGCTCAAGAAAGAGATCAACCTGGAGCTGGTCGGTGAAGAGACCGACCTCGACAAGAACCTTGTAGAGGCGCTTGCCGACCCGCTGGTCCACTTGGTGCGCAACGCGGTCGACCACGGTATCGAAACGCCGGAAGAGCGCGAAGCCACGGGCAAGTCTCGTGGTGGTCGGGTGATCCTTTCGGCAGAGCAGGAGGGCGACCATATCCTGCTGTCGATTTCCGATGACGGCAAGGGCATGGACCCTAACGTGCTGCGCTCCATTGCGGTCAAGCGCGGTGTCATGGACAAGGACGCAGCCGATCGGTTGAGTGACACCGATTGCTACAACCTTATCTTCGCACCGGGCTTCTCGACCAAGACCGAGATTTCCGATGTATCGGGTCGCGGTGTGGGCATGGACGTGGTTAAAACCAAGATCTCCCAGCTCAACGGCTCGATCAACATCTACTCGACCAAGGGCCAGGGTTCGAAGATCGTCATCAAGGTCCCGCTGACCCTGGCGATCATGCCGACCCTGATGGTGATGCTGGGCAACCAGGCTTTTGCCTTCCCGTTGGTCAACGTCAACGAAATCTTCCACCTGAACCTGTCCACTACCAACGTGGTTGACGGTCAGGAAGTGGTGATCGTACGTGACAAGGCCTTGCCGCTGTTCTACCTCAAGCGCTGGCTGGTCAGTTCGGCGGCTCATGAAGAGCAGCGAGAAGGGCACGTCGTGATCCTGACGGTCGGCACCCAGCGCATCGGCTTCGTTGTCGATCAACTGGTTGGCCAGGAAGAGGTGGTTATCAAACCGCTGGGCAAGATGCTGCAAGGTACGCCAGGCATGTCGGGCGCCACCATCACCGGTGACGGTCGCATCGCCTTGATTCTCGATGTACCCAGCATGCTCAAGCGTTACGCCGCACGGCGTATCTGAACCCGGGGGTGCGGGCAGCCTGGCTGCCTGCAACACCTATTGGAGTGTTTATGGCAGTCAAGGTCCTGGTGGTGGATGATTCCGGTTTTTTCCGCCGCCGTGTTACGGAAATTCTTTCTTCGGACCCCAACATTGTAGTGGTCGGCACCGCCACCAACGGCAAGGAAGCGATTGAGCAGGCGCTGGCGCTCAAACCTGATGTCATCACCATGGACTACGAAATGCCGATGATGGATGGCATTACGGCAGTTCGCCATATCATGCAGCGTATCCCCACCCCGGTATTGATGTTCTCGTCGCTGACGCACGAAGGTGCGCGCGTGACGCTGGATGCTCTGGACGCCGGTGCGGTGGATTTCCTGCCCAAGAATTTCGAAGATATCTCGCGCAACCCGCAGAAGGTCAAACAACTGCTGTGCGAGAAAATCAACAGTATTTCACGCAGCAACCGCCGCTCAAGCGGTTTTGGTGCGGCGAGCGCTGCATCGGCTGCTCCGGCAGCGCCGACGCTGTCCAGCCGCGCACCTGCGCCCGCCGCCGCGCCAGCCCGTGCTGCGCCGACGCGCACAGCAGCGCCTGCCACGGCACCTGCGGCTCATGCTCACCATGCACCGGCGCACCCGACCACCTCAGGCACGCCCAAGCGCAAGGCTTACAAACTGGTGGCCATCGGCACCTCCACCGGCGGCCCGGTTGCGCTGCAACGGGTACTTACCCAGTTGCCGGCCAGCTTTCCGGCACCGCTGGTGCTGATTCAACACATGCCTGCGGCCTTCACCAAGGCCTTTGCCGAGCGTCTCGACAAGCTCTGCAAGATCAGCGTCAAGGAAGCAGAGGACGGCGACGTTCTGCGCCCTGGTCTGGCGTTGCTGGCACCGGGCGGCAAGCAGATGATGGTGGATGCGCGCGGTACGGTGAAGATTCTGCCGGGTGACGAGCGCCTGAATTACAAACCTTGTGTAGATATCACCTTTGGCTCTGCCGCCAAGTCCTACGGTGACAAGGTGCTGTCGGTGGTATTGACCGGCATGGGTGCCGATGGCCGTGAAGGCGCGCGCCTGCTCAAGCAGGCGGGCAGTACCGTATGGGCGCAGGACGAAGCGAGCTGCGTCATTTACGGCATGCCGATGGCAATCGTCAAGGCTGAGCTTGCAGATGCGATCTACAGTCTGGATGACATGGGTCGGCACCTGGTAGAGGCCTGTCTCTGATGGATGTACTGAGTCTTATTGGTCTGATCCTGGCGTTTGTCGCAATCATTGGCGGCAACTTTCTTGAAGGCGGACACCTCGGTGCATTGCTCAATGGCCCGGCAGCCCTGATCGTACTGGGCGGCACACTGGGTGCTTCGCTGTTGCAGTCACCGATGAGCGCGTTCATGCGCGCCATGAAAATCATCCGCTGGATCATTTTTCCGCCTCGCATCGATTTGCCCGGCGGTGTCGACCGGGTGATCGGCTGGAGCATGACCGCCCGCAAGGAAGGCTTGCTCGGTCTGGAAACGGTCGCCGATTCCGAACCCGACAGTTATGCCCGCAAAGGCTTGCAGCTGTTGGTCGATGGTGCCGAACCTGCAGCGATCCGGAGCATTCTTGAAGTGGATTTCATCACCCAGGAAACCCGCGATATTCAGGCTGCCAAGGTATTCGAAAGCATGGGCGGCTATGCGCCGACCGTGGGCATCATCGGCGCGGTAATGGGTCTGATTCACGTCATGGGCAACCTGGCTGATCCCAGTCAACTGGGCAGCGGCATTGCGGTGGCTTTTGTCGCCACCATCTATGGTGTGGCGACGGCCAACCTGATCCTGTTGCCAGTGGCCAACAAGCTCAAGGCCATTGCCCACCGGCAGTCGCGTTATCGCGAAATGTTGCTCGAAGGTCTGTTGTCCATCGCCGAGGGTGAAAACCCGCGCTCCATCGAACTCAAGCTGCAAGGCTTCATGGAGTAACAGTGCATGGCTCGCCGACGTCAGGCCGAAGAACACGAAAATCATGAACGCTGGCTGGTGTCGTATGCCGACTTCATTACCCTGTTGTTCGCCTTTTTCGTGGTGATGTACTCGATTTCCTCGGTCAACGAAGGCAAATACAAGATTCTGTCCCAGGCATTGGTTGGCGTGTTCAACGATACCGAGCGGACCATGAAGCCGATCCCTATCGGTGAGCAGCGCCCGGTTTCGGTCAAGCCTGCCGAGCCGTTGGTAAAGGACAGCGAACAGACCGATGCCGGCATTGGCCAGGCTTCTGATGATCCGCTGCAGACCATCGCTCAGGATGTGCGCGATGCGTTTGGCGACCTGATCAAGTCCGACCAGATGACGGTGCGCGGCAACGAGTTATGGATCGAGATCGAACTCAATTCCAGTCTGTTGTTCGTCAGCGGCGACGCCATTCCCAGTGACAAGGCCTTCACGATCATTGAAAAGGTCTCTGGAATCGTCAAACGCTTTGATAACCCGATACACGTTGAAGGCTTCACTGACGACCAGCCGATCAGCACTGCACAGTTTCCGACCAACTGGGAACTGTCTTCGGCGCGATCTGCCAGCATTGTGCGCATGCTGGCGATGGACGGAGTCAATCCGGCGCGGCTGGCCTCTGTGGGGTACGGTGAGTTTCAACCGATTGCGCCCAACACCACCGCCGCCGGACGCGCCAAGAACCGCCGCGTAGTGCTGGTCATCTCGCGAAATCTGGATGTACGCCGCAGCCTGACCAGTTCAGGGTCGGCCAATGTGCAGCCGGATGCTGCACTAAGGCGTGCTGGCACACAAACTGCACCGGTGCCAGCAAAGCCGCCGGTACGCGCGAACGCCGTCAATTCTCCGTCACCTGCCCCCTAACATCGTATCGGTATGGTCGTTGCTGTACGCAAGGAAAAACATCAATGAGAGTCTGGGCAGTAGCCAACCAGAAAGGTGGAGTCGGAAAGACCACCACGACCATCGCCCTGGCCGGCTTGCTGGCCGATGCGGGCAAGCGTGTGGTCGTGGTCGATCTGGACCCCCACGGCTCCATGACCAGCTATTTCGGGCATAACCCGGACGAACTGGAACACAGTGCCTTCGATCTGTTTCTCCACAAGGGTGCGGTGCCGGAGGGTCTTCCGGGCCAATTGCTGTTGCCGACCAGTGACCAGCGTATCTCGCTGATACCCTCCAGCACGGCGCTGGCCACACTGGAGCGTCAATCCCCTGGCCAGAGCGGTCTGGGCCTGGTGATTGCTAAAAGTCTGGCGCAGTTGTGGCAGGATTTTGACTATGCGCTGATCGACAGTCCGCCGTTGCTGGGCGTTCTTATGGTCAATGCACTGGCGGCCAGTCAGCAGTTGGCGATACCGGTACAGACAGAATTTCTGGCCGTGAAAGGCCTGGAGCGTATGGTCAATACCCTGACCATGATCAACCGTTCGCGCAAGGTGCCATTGCCTTACACCATCGTGCCGACTTTGTTCGACCGTCGTACCCAAGCGTCTATGGGCACCTTGAAATTGTTGCGCGACAGTTTTCCCGAGCACGTCTGGCAAGCCTACGTGCCGGTCGACACGCGGCTGCGCGATGCCAGCCGTCTGGGGCTTACGCCGTCGCAGAATGACAGCAAGAGTCGCGGTGTGATTGCTTATCGGGCATTGCTCAAGCATATGCTCGCCGAGCAGCTCAATGCTCAGGTGGCCTGACGTGAACGTCCATTCTTTCTACACAGTTTGCTCAAGTGATGCCTCAATGCGGCCGATAACTCTATCAGGTTGCACATGCTCCATTTTTTGTTGGGCCCCGGTATGAACCGCCCTGTAGAAGTAGCAACACGACCCAAACTGGCGTTGCAGTCCTATCTGGACGCATTGCTGTACGACGCGACTGAAGTGCTTGAAGAGCCTGTCAGCAGCATCGATGAATTTCAGGCGGCTGTGCTCGAAGAGCAGGCCTTTGATGCGCGGATGCAAGCGCAGATCAAACCGCTGGCGGTTGCGGTGGCCGCGCCGGCTCCGGTGGCTGTAGCAGTAAAGGTCGCAGCGCCTGCGCCCGTGATTGAAGTCGCTCCGGTGATTGTTGCCGAAGTGGTGAAGGTTGAAGAAGCAGTGTCGACCGTTGAGCTGGTCGAGCCGGTCGCCGAGTTGAGCACACTGGTGACCCAGCGCACGCCGACGCCGCCGCCGACCAGCGATGGTCGCCCGGCATGGGCCGCCGAGCCGTTCGAATGCCTGTTGTTCGACGTGGCCGGGTTGACGCTGGCAGTGCCGCTGGTATGCCTGGGGTCGATTTACCCGCTGGCAGGGCAGGAGCTGACGCCACTGTTCGGTCAGCCGGACTGGTTTCTCGGGATCCTGCCTTGTCAGGCAGGCAACCTGAAAGTGTTGGATACCGCGCGCTGGATCATGCCTGATCGCTACCGCGACGATTTTCGCCAGGGATTGCAGTACGTGATTTCGGTGCAGGGATACGAGTGGGGACTGGCGGTGCATCAAGTCAGCCGTTCGTTGCGTCTTGATCCGAACGAGATCAAATGGCGCACGCAGCGAGGTCAGCGTCCATGGCTGGCGGGCACGGTTATCGAGCACATGTGCGCGTTGCTGGATGTTGCAGAGTTGGCCGAGCTGATAGCCAGTGGCGCGGTCAAGCAGTTGAACAAGTCGAAATAATCATGGGTCGATGCCAGTGGCATCACCTGCAAAGAACACACGTGAGGGGTTGGGGTTATGAATAAGTCGTCTGCACAAGGTTCCGAAGATCCTATCCTGCAATGGGTTACGTTCCGCCTGGACAACGAGTCCTACGGCATCAACGTGATGCAGGTGCAGGAAGTGCTGCGCTACACTGAAATCGCCCCGGTCCCGGGTGCGCCAAGCTACGTACTGGGCATCATCAACCTGCGCGGTAACGTTGTCACCGTGATCGATACCCGTCAGCGCTTTGGCCTGGCTCCGGTTGAAGTCAGCGACAATACGCGTATCGTGATCATCGAAGCCGACAAGCAAGTGGTCGGGATTCTGGTCGACAGCGTGGCTGAAGTGGTTTACTTGCGTCAGTCTGAAGTCGAAACCGCGCCAAACGTGGGTAACGATGAGTCGGCCAAATTCATTCAGGGCGTTTGCAACAAGAACGGCGAACTGTTGATTCTGGTTGAACTGGACAAAATGATGTCCGAAGAAGAGTGGTCCGAACTGGAGAACATCTGATTGATCTTTGAGGTAGCTGTCGTCTTCCTGGGCATTCTCTGGGTAGTCACCCTGTTTATGTTCCTGGCCCATACCAGGCGTCAGCGCAAGCTCGACGCCGAGCGTGATGAGGCGGCTGCCTTGCGTGATCAGCGGATCAAGGAGTTGGCCAGACGCCTGGACAACTACCAGAACGGCACGGTGCGCATGGGCGAAGCGTTGCACGAGCTGCGTGCCATTGTTGCGCCGTTGCCGGACAAGCTCACTGCACTGGAACAGCGCGATCCCTCCACGCTGTCCTTTGCCCAGGCTGCACGCCTGGTCGGCATGGGTGCCAGCATCGATGAGCTGACCCAGTCCTGCGGCCTGACCCAGGCCGAAGCGCAACTGATGACCAAACTGCACAGTAATACTGCGAGCTAGTTTCTCTTTGGTACACGCGTGCGCTGCCCATTCAAGGTCTTACGCAGAGCGTCCAGAACTGCAACGATAATCTCAACTATCGTGCGACGCTCTGGACGCTCTGCGTCCGATTTTGAGTATGATTCTCGTTCCCACGCTCCGCGTGGTAATGCAGTTCGTGACGCTCTGCGTCACACAGCGGTTCTGCGACTTCAGATGCATTGAGGTTCGACTCAGGTCACCTTTTCGCCCCTCGGCGAGTTACTTTGACGGGCCAAAGTAACCAAACCCCCTCGCTCCTGTTTCCGGCCCGACTTCGTCGGGTTCCTTCGTCCTGTCACTGATCCGGGGGTCGCTGCAACGGGCCATCCATGGCCCGGTGCAGCTAGCCTGGCGTCCTGCCAGGCTACCCCCGGATCAGCGCCAGGACTCAGCCGTCACTAAGGTCGCACTCTGCGTCGTCAGTGCCATCGCGATAAAAAAGCGCATTTACGATAGCCGTGAGCGCTGGAGCATTTGGAACCTGTAACTCAGTCCCTGCGCCGTTACTGCTCGTCCAGCGCAAACTCGGTCAGACAGAACGTCGGGATCTTCAGGTCGTTAAGACGCTTGGAGCCGCCCAGTTCCGGCAGGTCGATGATCGCAGCGGCTTCATGTACCTCGGCGCCCATGCGGCGGATGAGGTTGGCGGCGGCGATCAGCGTGCCTCCCGTCGCGATCAGGTCATCGAACATGATGACTGAGTCACCTTCGCACAGACTGTCGGCATGCACTTCCAGATACGCTTCGCCGTATTCGGTCTGATAGGCCTCGGAGAGTACGTCGGCAGGCAATTTGCCTTGTTTGCGAAACAGCACCAGCGGCTTGTTCAGTTGATACGCCACCACCGAACCAATCAGAAAACCACGCGCGTCCATGACGCCGATATGGCTGAAATCGGCTTCTATATAGCGCTGCACGAAGCTGTCGATTACCTGACGGGTAGCCTTGGGCGACTGAAAGAGGGGAGTGATGTCGCGAAAGACCACGCCCGGCTTGGGAAAGTCTATGACCGGGCGTATCAGGGACTTGAAGTTCGATTGATCGAAAGTCATCAGGGGGATCCATGGCAGGTTTGGCCGATAGTTTAAGCCGACCCGCCACAGATCGCACGTATCAGCTTTGCATTGCGCCGCCCGCCAGCGCGCACAGCTCGATCGGGGCGAGGATATGAATCTCTTTGCCTTCTGCAGCAATCAACTGGTTTTGCTGGAACCGGGTGAATACCCGCGACACCGTCTCGACGGCCAGGCCCAGGTGATTACCGATTTCGTTGCGCGACATGCTCAGACGAAACTGATTGGCCGAGAAACCTCTGGCCCGGAAGCGCGCAGACAGATTGATCAGAAACGTGGCAATACGCTCATCGGCGGTCTTCTTCGACAGCAACAGCATCATTTGCTGATCTTCGCGGATCTCGCGGCTCATGACGCGCATCAACTGGCGACGCAGTTGCGGCAACTGCACCGACAGCTCATCCAGGCGTTCAAATGGTATTTCGCACACTGAAGTGGTTTCCAGTGCCTGCGCCGAGACCGGGTAAGCCTGGGCGTCCATGCCTGACATTCCGACCAGCTCGCTGGGCAGATGAAAGCCGGTGAGTTGTTCTTCGCCGTTGTCACTGATGTTGAAGGTCTTCAGCGCACCGGAACGTACTGCGTAGACCGACTCGAAGGTATCTCCCTGGCGGAATAGGAATTCGCCTTTTTTCAGCGGACGGCCCCGTTTGACGATCTGGTCAAGGCAGTCCATGTCTTCCGTATTCAACGAGAGGGGCAGGCAGAGTGGAGCGAGACTGCAATCCTTGCAGTGAGCCTGGTTTTGAGCGCGCAACTTTACTGGCTCGGACATCACTTAATTCCTTGTGGGAAAACACACATAAGCCGTAAGGGTAACTCACCCTTGCTTGTCGGGGCCAGCCTACAAAGACTTCTGCACCATCAAGGTTCCGCAGCGGCTGCCGATACGCCTGTATTCCCTTGGATGAACCAGGATGCCTTGGCATGTCAACGACACTTCCGTTGATCAACAGTATTACGATACGTACTGCGACCTCGCAGATTACGTACAGCAGCCAGACCAGCGAAAGCAGCGTCGAGGCGCCTGCAGGTGAGGCAAAGGGTGTAGAAGTCAATCTGTCGTCAGCGGGCAAGGCCGCAGCTGCGTCGTCTTCCAGAAACGCCGATATCGAGCAGAGCGGCCTGCCGTCTTCGGTGCAGAAGATCCTCAAGGCGATTCGCGAGCTTCAGCGCAGGATCGCGGAAACCATGGAGCAGATCCAGAAGGCTCTGAAGGACCCGAGTCTGAGTCCCGAGGAGCGCCGCACCAAAGCCGCGGCGCTACAGACCGTGCTCACCACATTGCAGGCGCAGGTGAGCAATTCCACGGCCGATTTGTCGACGCTGATGAATAGCCTGAACTCCAGCGACGCCGACAAGATCAAGGCGGGCATGCTGGTTCTGGCCAAAATGTAGAACCAGGCCGCTGGTCATATCACCCGCGAGAACTGCTGTCTGTTCTGCCGGGTCAGGTACGCATCGAAGACCATGCACACAGCACGCACCAGTAACCGGCCTGCCGGTCTGACTTCAATCCCAGCATCGCTCAACGCAATCAGCCCGTCCTTCTCCATGCCAAGCAGTTGTGGCCATGCGTCGCTGAAATAGCATCTGAAATCGATGGAGAATGCTTTTTCAATCTCGGCGAAATCCAGCATGAAGTGGCAGATCAACTGCTGAATGACTGCGCGTCTTATCCGGTCGTCAGCGCTGCACATCAGCCCTCGTCTGGTTGCTGGCTGGTCGCTGTCCAGCAGCCTTTGATAGTCGCTCAGGTCGCTGCTGTTCTGACTGTACAGCTCGCCAATCTGGCTGATGGCCGAGACGCCCAGCCCGATCAGATCACAGTGACCATGCGTGGTGTAGCCCTGAAAATTGCGTTGCAGGGTCAGGTCTTCCTGGGCGATCGCCAGCTCATCGTCGGGCAGGGCGAAATGGTCCATGCCGATGTAGCGATAACCGGCGTTGCCCAGTTGCTCGACGGTGCGCTCGAGCATGAGCAGTTTGCTCCGGGCATCCGGCAGTTCGGCCGTGTCGATGCGTCGCTGCGGCATGAAGCGTTCCGGCAGGTGGGCGTAGTTGAACACAGACAACCGGTCGGGCTGTAATTCGATGATTTCATCCACTGTGCGGCTGAAGGCTTGCGCGGTTTGTCTGGGAAGGCCGTAGATCAGGTCGATATTCACAGAACGAAACTGCAGCGTGCGGGCGGCTTCGACGATGGCGCGGGTTTCCTCCAGGCTTTGCATGCGGTTGATAGCCCGTTGCACGGTCGGGTCCAGGTCCTGCACGCCAAGGCTGACCCGGTTGAAACCCAGCTCGCGCAGCAGGCCCATGGTCGACCAGTCCGCTTCGCGAGGGTCAATCTCGATGCCATAGTCGCCGGAGTCATCTTCCAGCAAATTGAAATGCGCGCGCAGCTGCGCCATCAACCGACGCAGTTCAGCATGACTCAGGAAGGTCGGCGTGCCGCCGCCCAGGTGCAGTTGCTCCACTACCTGACCGGGAGCCAGGTGGCAGGCGAGCATCTGTATTTCGTGTTCGAGCCGCTGCAGGTAAGCCTGCGCGCGTCCGCGGTCCTTGGTGATGACCTTATTGCAGGCACAGTAGTAACAAATGTTCGCGCAGAAGGGCAGATGCACATAGAGCGACAGCGGGCGCAACGCCTTGCGGCTTTCCCGCAGAGCATGCAACAGGTCGAATGCGCCTACCTGTGTGTGAAGTTGCACTGCTGTCGGATAGGACGTATAGCGCGGTCCTGCTACATCATAGCGATGGATCAGGTCTGAATCCCAACGAATGGCGTCAAGCATGCGCACGTTTCCCGGTCAGGCTGGCGATGTCGCGAGCATACGCAGACGCTCAAGGGCGGGCGTTGACGTGGATCAAGCGGTGTGAGCTGCCCGGCCTCAGTGCCCCATCAGCCAATGCTGATGCGGCCCCGGCAAGGTCCAGAGGCCAAAGACGATTACCAGCAACCCTCCGGCCATGCGAACACCTCGTTTGCGCAGCAGGACAGTGGTGCGCTCGGCGGCAAGTCCGGTGGCCAGCAGAACGGGCCAGGTGCCCAGCCCGAAGGCCAGCATCAGCAAGGCGCTATGGAGAGGATTGCCCTGGCTGGCGGCCCAGAGCAGGGCGCTGTAAACCAGCCCGCAGGGCAGCCAGCCCCACAGCGCGCCGAGCAACAAGGCGCGGGGCAGGCTGGACACCGGCAGCAAGCGGCTGGCCAGCGGTTGCAGGTATCGCCACAGGCCTCTGCCCAGGCGCTCGATATGCGTCAGCCCGCTCCACCAGCCAGCCAGATACAGCCCCATCACGATCAGCAACACTGCGGCGATGACCCGCAGACCCGTTGCCAGCGGACTTTGCGCGACTGCCCAGCCGACCAGCCCGGAACCCAGGCCGGCAACCGTGTAACTGAGAATGCGCCCAAGGTTATAGGCCAGCAGCAGCCGGAATCGACGGCTGCGCTGTTCCTTGGGAATGGCCAGTGTCAGCGCTCCCATGAGGCCGCCACACATCCCCAGGCAATGGCCGCCGCCCAGCAGCCCGAGAATGAGTGCCGAGAGCAGCATCGAAGCAAGTTCAAACATCGTGTTTCTCGTCAGCGCCAGGCCGTTGCGGTTCTGACCGGGCATGATCCACCGGCGGCGGATCATCGAACAATATGCTGTGCGCCGGGCCTTCCATATCGTCGTACTGGCCGCTGTCCACCGCCCAGAAGAACACGTAGATCGCGACACCCACCAGCAGCAGCGCAGCAGGGATCATGATGTAAAGCGCGGGCATGAAACCTCCGGGGCAGATTGTGATATGAGGGCGCGGCGCGGCATACGGGTCAGGCGCAAGGCGTTGAGCACTACGGTCAATGAACTGAGCGACATGCCGATGGCCGCCCACACCGGGGTGATCCAGCCCAGTGCCGCGAATGGCAGCATGAGGCCATTGTACAGGCCGGCCCAGAGCAGATTTTCGATAATGACCCTGCGCGTGCGTCGGGCCAGATTCAGTGCGTCGATCAGCACCGGCAAACGGTTGCACAGCAGCACGGCGTCAGCGCTGGTTTTTGCAAGGTCGGTGGCCGAGCCCATTGCCACACTGATGTCGGCAGCGGCCATGACCGGGACGTCATTCACCCCGTCACCGATCATCAGCACTTTGCGTCCTTGGGCCTGAAGTTGTCGCAGCACCTCCAGCTTGTCGTCCGGGCGCATGCCGCCACGCGCTTCGTCTATCCCCAGCGCCTGCGCGACACTGGCGACCATCGGCGAGCTGTCTCCGGACAGCAGCAGCGTTTTCCAGCCTCGCGCCTTGCAGGTCTGTAACAAGGTGCTGGCATCGTCGCGCAGTTGATCGTCGAGTACCAGCCAGGCCAGCGGCCCTTGCGCATCGCCCAGCAATAGCCACTGGCCGGACTCATCGGTGATCACCGGCGCTTCAGTGCCGCTCGGCGCACAGACAAACGCCGCCTGGCCGATGCGCAGCAGTTTCCCGTCAACCCATCCTTCCAGCCCCAGTCCTGGTGTGCTGCGCACCTCTTCGGCAGCCCTTGACGCTCGACCAAAGGCGCGGGCAATGGGGTGCTCGGAACGGTTTTCCAATGCAGCCGCCAGCTCCAGGCAGCGGTTGGCGTCCAGTTCGCGTAGCGGGTGAATGCTGCGCAGCGCCAGACGTCCCTCGGTCAGGGTGCCGGTCTTGTCGAAGATGACTGTGTCGATCTGATTCAGGCCCTCCAGCACATGACCTCGGGTCAGCAACAGACCAAGCTTGTGCAGCGTGCCGGTGGCTGCTGTCAACGCGGTCGGTGTCGCCAACGACAGCGCGCAGGGGCAGGTGGCAACGAGCATTGCCAGGACAATCCAGAACGCGCGGGATGCGTCGATTTGCCACCAGACAACACCGATCAGTGCCGCCGCCATCAGCGAAAACAGCAGAAAGGTCTGTGCCGCCCGGTCGGCGATCTGCGCGAGACGGGGCTTCTGCGCCTGGGCGCGTTCGAGCAGGCGGACAATGGCCGAAAGACGGGTTTCCTGACCCAGCGCCGACACGGCAATGGTCAGCGGACTCTCGACATTCAACGTTCCTGCGGTGACCGCATCGCCCGCGCTGCGCACTTGTGGCAGGTACTCGCCGGTCAGCAGGGACTCATCGATGCTGGAATAACCTTCGAGGATCCTGCCGTCAGCCGGGATCACCGCACCGGGGCGCACCAATATACGATCAGTCAAACGCAGTTCGCTGAGCATGATGCGCTGGCTCCGGCCATCGTCACCGAGGCGCAGGCATGAGGCAGGCAGCAGGTTGACCAGCTGCGCCGTGGCTGCCGCCGTGCGCTCGCGGGCGCGGCGCTCCAGGTAGCGTCCGGCCAGCAGGAACAATGCAAACATGCCCACCGCATCGAAATACAATTCGCCAGCGCCGGTGACCGCAGTCCAGATGCCGGCGACATACGCCGCGCCTATTGCCAGCGACACCGAGACGTCCATCGTCAGTTGACGGCTGCGCAGGTCGCGTAATGCGCCGCGGAAGAACGGTGCGCAACTGTAGAACACGATCGGAGTGGTCAGAAACAGCGCCACCCATCGCAGGATGGTGTGCATCTGCGGGCTGAGATCGATGTTGAACTCCGGCCATGTCGCCATGGTTGCCATCATTGCCTGAAACCACAGCAGGCCAGCGACGCCCAGTTGCCGCAACGCCAGACGGTTTTCACTTGCCAGACGTTCAGCGGCGCGATCAGCCTGCCAGGGGTGAGCGACATAACCAATTGCGTGCAGCTCGCTCAGCAGTTGGCTGAGGGCAAGCTGGTCGCCGCGCCAGCGTACGTGCAGGCGATGGGTGGAGAGGTTCATGCGCGCTTCGGCCACTGCGGGCAAGCGGCTCAGGCGTTTTTCGATCAACCAGCCGCAGGCTGCGCAACTGATGCCCTCGACAAGCAAAGTGGCTTCTGACAAATCGCCGTCGTGGCGCACGAACGGTGCCTGTACTTCAGGGCGGTCGTAGAGTGCCAGCTCATCGATCAATTGCGTGGGCAGGCTTTCCGGGTTGGCCGAGGCCTCGCTGCGATGGCGGTAGTAGCTTTCCAGACCGCTGGCGACGATGGCCTCGGCCACCGCCTGACAGCCGGGGCAGCAAAGCTCTCGGGACTCACCGAGCACAACCGCCGTGAAATGGCCACCGGCTGGAACGGGCAGGCCGCAGTGGTAACAGCGCATTGGAGTGGCAGGGGGCAACGTCGCCATGTTCAGTCTTTCCGGCGTTGTGCGGCTTGCAGGGGTTCGTCGCCCAGGGTCAGGTCAGCAGCGCCGACCTGTTCTTCTTCGAACAGACGCCAGGTCTGGTCGCCTTCGACACCCAGCAGCTCCACAAAGCGCCGACCCTCGACCCGGTCCTGCAACTGCCCGATGTAACGGCCCGGTTCGGACGGACTGCGGGTCAGGAACACGCGGCGATCACTGTCGGGGCGCGTCGGGGAAATGAGGTTCAACTCCAGACGCTCCGGGTTGCTGTTGCCGCTCAGGCGCAGCTCGACTTCGCCGGTCAACTCGTCCAGATGTACACGGGCGTGCAGTTTGAGGTTTTGCGCAAGCATTTCCCTATTCAGCGAGCGATTGATGCCTTTGCCGGCCTCGTAGTAGTTATCGGTGACCAGCGGGTCAGGGTTGCTCACTGCGATGAACACCATCGACAGGCTCAACGTCACCGAGCAGGTCAGAATGGCGATGATGATCCATGGCCAGAGGTGCCTGTACCAAGGGCTTGCAGCAGTCGCAACGGGCATGACGGTGCTCTTAACGAAGAGGTGGGCCGATGAAACGGCTTTTGGTGTCGACATGCGTGTCGCTGTCGATGTCCTTGAGGGTAAAGGTGACTTCGTTGCTGTGTGCCGGGAGTTTTTCCGGCGCGCTGGACAGCTCCACCGGCAGGCTGACGATCTCGCCTGCCGGGACGCTGATTTCCCTGCGCCCCTGCAGTTTCAGGTCGGGCAGGCCGCTGGCCTCCAGCACATAGTCATGATCCACCTGATCCTTGTTCATCACTTTCACGGTGTAGACGTTTTCGATACGGCCTTCGGCGTTTTCCCGGAACAGCATGCGGTCCTTGCTGACATCCAGACCCACCAGGGTGCGCATGCAGAAGGCTGTGGTCAGTAGCCCGATCATCAGCAGCAGGACCAGTGCATAACCGATCAGGCGTGGGCGCAAGGTGCGGGTGCGCTGCCCGGAAAGATTGTGCTCGGTGGTGTAGCGAATCAGTCCGCGAGGGTAATCCATCTTGTCCATGACTGTATCGCAGGCATCGACACAGGCCGCGCAGCCGATGCATTCGACCTGCAGGCCGTCGCGAATGTCGATGCCGGTCGGGCAGACCTGAACGCACATCGTGCAGTCGATGCAGTCGCCCAGGCCCTGAGCACGGTGATCGGCTTCCTTTTTACGCGCCCCGCGGGTTTCGCCACGATTCGGGTCGTAGGAGATGATCAGCGTGTCCTTGTCGAACATCACGCTCTGGAACCGCGCGTAGGGGCACATATAGATGCACACCTGCTCGCGTAGCCAGCCTGCATTGAGGTAAGTGGCCAGGGTGAAGAAGCCGACCCAGAAATACGCCCAGCCATCCGCTTCGCCCGTGAACAGATCAATGCACAAGTCGCGAATGGGAGAGAAGTAACCCACGAAGGTCATGCCCGTGGCAAAGCCGATCAGCAGCCACAGGCTGTGCTTGGCGAGCTTGCGCGCCAGTTTGCCGGTGCTCATCGGGGCATGGTCAAGCCTGATGCGCTGGTTGCGGTCGCCCTCGGTGACTTTCTCGCACCACATGAACATCCAGGTCCAGACGCTTTGCGGGCAGGTGTAGCCGCACCATACCCGTCCGGCATAGACCGTGATGAAGAACAGCCCGAAGGCTGCAACGATCAGAATGCCGGACAACAGGATGAAATCCTGCGGCCAGAACGTCGCGCCGAAGATGTAGAACTTGCGTTGCGGCAGATCCCACCAGACCGCCTGGTGCCCACCTTTATTGAGCCAGACCGTGCCGAAAAAGATCAGCAGCAACACGGCACCGCCCAGCATGCGCACATTGCGAAACAGACCTTTGAACGCGCGGGTGTGGATTTTCTCGCGCGAGGCATAGAGGTCGATGAATTCGCCGCTTTTTTCGGATGGCGGTGTGATGTCGTGTACTGGAATCTGGTTGCTCATTGATGGGTCCAGCGGCGGTGGAGTAGCCCGGGCCGATACAGGTCAGGCAGGTTTACATCCGCGTTCAACGTGACGCACGTGAATAAACGGCCGCTTCTTCATTCAACTGGCTGACCCAAGGGTTGAGCAGCGCGACGCCGCATGACTGAAAGTCGATTGTGTTGCGTGTGACCATGGTCATGCCATGCACCAGCGCAGTAGCCGCGATCAACGCATCGCATTCGCTGCGCGGGTCGGGAACATGCAGTTGGGCGCAGCGCCTTGCGACCTGAGTGTCGACTGTCAGGATACGCCCGGCGAACGCTTTCAATACATGCTGGTCAAGCCACATTCGCAATACTGCGCCCTGTGCCGGGTCGCGGCGTTCGATACGCAGGATACCTGTTTCGAGCTCAAGAATCGTGATGGACGAGATGAACAGGCTGGAGGCCATCTGTGTTCGCGACCAGCGAAGCACATTGGTGTCTGCAGTGCGCTTTCTGAGCTCTGAAACCACGTTGGTGTCGAGCAGGAACATCAGGACAGATCAACCTGTCGCGGGGTGATCACGGCGCGCTGAGGCTCGAATTCGATATCGATGTCAGTGGGCATTATCAGCATGTCGGCGATGCTTGCTGCGCTGCCGGTCAGCTTCAGGTAATCCTCGATGCAAAGCAGCACATGGGCCGGGCGACCTCGGTCGGTAATGAACACCGGGCCTTCATTCGCGGCCTTCTTGGCCCCGCTGGTGTCTTGGTTGAATTCGCGGCTTGAGAGGGTAGTTGTCATGAAAGCGACCTCCGGAATGGGCAGACACATTGTTGTCATAATGAGCAATTCTAAGCGTGTAGAGATGTAACTACAATGCGTGCAGTGACGCAAATTACTACCGCGCACTGCTTGCCTGTATCCCGATGCTAAAAATCCACTGGGTCTGATGGTTCCTGACGCAGCGTATGGGTCAGCTTTGCTGACTACGGCGTATGCAGTGCATATCTGCATGCGCGTCAGTGCGCGTCGCCAGCTTCTCTTGGTATTTCAGATTGCAGAAATGCAAAATTTATTACCGAAGCCCGTCACGTAGGCGTGGAGTAATAAGCAGCCCCTATGACTGGGCTACTTATTAAACGTCGTGCCGTGTGTCACTCAAAGAACTGCCATCGGTATCTAACAGCCCACCTATCAGTTCTGATAGTAGAGTTTCAGCAGATGTTTGTAATAATGAGTACAGCCGAAATGCTCTGAGTAACGCTCTCTGTCCGTGTTTTGGTTCTGGGGTTTTAGTTTTCATGAGGGTTTTGATATGTCTAGCTACAGGCTTTTTCCTTGTGCGTTGTTCAGCACATTGTTATTAATGTGCGGGTGCGTTAGTGATGTGAAAAATGAAAGCCCAGACGCTATGGCGAGCGCGGTCGGGCCTAAGGGCATAATAAGGCATATTATATTTGCTTCTGACCCTCAATACCCTTGGTCAAAGGATAAAAAAAACACAGAGGACAGTCTGGGCGCTTTGCCGCACCGGCAATCGCAGGACGTCCTACTGCAATCCCGCTCCTCGGTTAACGAGGTTAGTACTGAAGACCTCATCAGAAATCAATATTCTGCGATACAAAAATGGCGTGCCGGAGCCATGGGCGGGGCCGGCAATAACCCGGTCATCATAAACGGAGACATGACGGCGTTTGGCCATGACAATGAAAGGGCATTTTTGTACGGGACACTGGATTCAATATTGTCGACGAATTGGTATTTTGGACTGGGTAATCATGATTACAAGAACAATATAGACGGCTGTGGAAATAATGGCTGCGCCCGAGACAATATGGAGGACCTTGTAGGCCGGATGGGCGGTAATCGGATGGATTATAGCGTTAATGAAAGCGGAATTATTCACACCACCAAAAAGTATTCAGGAAGCTTTGCGTACTTTAAGGACTTTGGAGGTGTGCGGTACATTCAGCTGAATTTGGACCCTTCGTATATAAGGTGGTTTTATTCTGGAGGTGTATGGACAACAAATGAGTTTGATATTTTGTCACCCGTTGAGAATGGCTGGCTGGAGAATCAGCTGATTCATGCAAGGGATAATGGAAAATTTGTCATTATTGGTATGCATGACGCAGAGGAATGGACCCGGACATCCGATCCACGTACTCAAGCTATCCTCACTAAATTTCGTAACCTGTTAAAGGAGTATGATGTCTCAGCCATTTTTGCAGGTCACTTTCACACCGCTGCCGGAATATATCCAAGTCCCTATGAAGGGGTGCCTGTTTTTCTGAGTGGTTCGGCAACTGAAGAGACTTTTCTCATCACCGATATTGATGAGAGCTCGAGAAAAATTTCCGTCTGGCTCGTTAGAAATAATACGCCCGAGACCGCGCAACATCTGGGTGTGTTCCCTCTCAAACAATCAGTTAAAACTCCACCAACCGACGAATATGACAATGCGGGGAGTTGGGGGACCTGGGGGCCATCGGCACTGTGTCCAAGTGGACTGTACATAAACGCTTTTGATGTAAAGGGGGAAAAATGGCAGGGCGACGATGACGATACGGCCGTCAATGCGATCGTTATGTACTGCCACGATGATGTCGGCCTGAGAAGCAAAGAAGGAGGATGGGGGACTTTTTCAGGATACAGGAAGTGCCCTGCCGACCGGGCGATCGTTGGATTTCAGTTGAAAATGGAGCCCCGTCAAGGGGACGGAGACGACACAGCAGTGGACTCTGTCAGGTTTGTTTGTGAAGGGGGACAGTCCATAGCCGCAGCCTATGACACAAGTTATGGCGTTTGGAAAAAAACTTACCGCTGTCCTGCCGGAATGGTCGCTATCGGTTTTGAAACACGCGTCGAAGACTATCGGGGGGACGATGATGATAAGTACCACGACGATACGGCTTTGAACGGCATGAGGATGAAGTGCGGTTCCAAGCCTTGATGTGTCGGCAATGGCAGTCGTGAGGGTTTCAGGCCGTCACGACGCCAGGCGCACTGTCTGTAAGAGCCGTATCACTCTTTTTCAGCAGGCTGCTCCTGGCGGGACAGGCTGTAAACATAGGCAGCCAGAATGTGAACCCGGTCATTGCCTTGCAGTGCCTGCTGAGCGGGCATCTGGCCCTGGCGGCCATCACGAATGGTCTGCTGCAACTGAGCGAAGCTGGAGCCGTAGATAAACGCGTTGGGGTGGGTCAGGTCCGGCGCGCCAAGAATCGGCATTCCCTTGCCCTCTGGCCCATGACAGGCAACGCACAGGCTGGCGAAGGTCTTCTGTCCGGCCACCGGGTCAGCTTTCGCATCCTCCGGTAGCGGGCGGGCGTCCAGCTGCGTCAGCACGTAGGCCGATACATCACGCACACCCTGTTCACCCAGCACTTCGCCCAGGGCGGGCATCACGCCCATGCGCCCGGCCATGATCGACGTCTTGATCGCCTGGGCATCGCCGCCCCAACGCCAGTCGGCATCGGTCAGATTGGGAAAGCCGTAGGCGCCTTTCGCGTCAGAGCCATGGCAGACCGAGCAGTTGGAGGCAAACAGGCGAGCACCGATTTTCAGCGCCTGCGGGTCTTTGGCCACCTCCTCGACGGGCATGGCGGCGTATTTGGCGAACAGCGGGCCGTAGTGTGCTTCGGCAACAGCCACTTCCCGTTCCCATTCGTGGACACTGCTCCAGCCTTGCCTGCCGTCGGAGAATTGCATCTTGCTGTCCTTGTCCCGATAGTCGTAACCCGGCAGCAAACCCTGCCAGTTGCCCAGGCCCGGGTACAGGACTAGATAGCCCAGCGCAAAGACGATGGTCGCTACGAATAGATAGAACCACCATCTGGGTAGTGGGTTGTCGTACTCCTCGATACCGTCGAACGTATGGCCGACGGTTTCATCTGTCGGTTCGTCGGGCTGACCTTTGCGCGTGGACAGCAGCAGCCAGAGCATGGCGATGATTGTGCCCAGCGTCAGGACCGCGACGTACAGGCTCCAGAACGTACTCATGGTTGGTCTTCCCGTTCAGCTCTGGCGCGCTCGACCTTGCCGATGGCCTCGGGGTCATCCGCGAAAGGCAACAGGGTCGCATCGTCGAAGTGTGCCTTGCGGGCAGGGCTGAATACCCACAGCATCAGGCCGATGAACGCCACCATCACGACCAGTGTGCCAAGGCCTCGAATCATTCCGATGTCCATCATGTTCACCGTTTGCTCTTGATGAGCGTGCCGAGGCCTTGCAGATAGGCCACCAGCGCGTCCATTTCGGTCTTGCCCTGCACGGCCGCCGCCGCACCGGCGATGTCTGCGTCGGTGTACGGGGTGCCAAGGGTGCGCAGCACTTGCAGCTTTTTCGCCGTCTGCGTGCTGTCGATCTTTTTCTCGGCCAGAAACGGATAGGCGGGCATGATCGACGTTGGGACCACGTCCCGAGGGTTATTCAGATGCACACGGTGCCACTCGTCCGAGTAACGACCGCCGATCCGTGCCAGGTCCGGCCCGGTGCGTTTGGAGCCCCACAGGAAAGGGTGATCCCAGACGCTTTCGCCTGCTACCGAGTAATGCCCGTAGCGTTCGGTTTCGGCGCGTAATGGCCGGATCATCTGCGAGTGGCAGCCTACGCAACCATTGGCGATGAACACATCACGGCCTTCTACTTCAAGCGCGCTGCGTGGCTTCATGCCTTCGATCGGTTGATTGGTCACATCCTGAAAAAACAGCGGGACGATCTGCGTCAGCCCGCCGATGCTCACGGCAACGACCATGAAGAAGGCCAGCAGGCCGATGTTTTTTTCGAGCACATCATGTTTCATCAATGCGCTCCCACGACGGAAATGCGCGCAGCGGCCTCGGCCGCTTGCGGGTCAGAGGCGCGCACGGTACGTATCACGTTGTAGGCCATCAGCAGCATGCCGCTGGTGAAGATGGCGCCGCCGATGGCCCGCACGATGTAGCCCGAGTGACTGGCCTGCATGGTTTCGATGAAGGAATAGGTCAGCGTGCCGTCGTCGTTCACTGCACGCCACATCAAGCCCTGGGTAATGCCATTGACCCACATCGAGGTGATGTACAGCACGGTGCCCACGGTCGCGAGCCAGAAATGCGTGTTGATCAGGCTGACGCTGTGCATGTGCGGACGGGCGTAGAGTTTCGGAATCATGTGATAAACCGACCCGATGGTAATCATCGCCACCCAGCCCAGTGCCCCGGCATGCACGTGACCGATGGTCCAGTCGGTGTAGTGCGACAGCGAGTTGACGGTCTTGATTGCCATCATCGGGCCTTCAAAGGTCGACATGCCATAGAACGCCAGCGAAACCACGAGAAAGCGCAGTATCGAATCGGTCCGCAACTTATGCCATGCACCCGACAGCGTCATCATGCCGTTGATCATCCCGCCCCAGCTGGGTACCAGCAGAATGATCGACATGACCATGCCCAGCGACTGCGCCCAGTCTGGCAGGGCGGTGTAGTGCAGATGGTGCGGACCGGCCCAGATATACAGGGTGATCAATGCCCAGAAGTGCACGATGGACAAACGATAGGAGTACACCGGGCGCTCGGCCTGTTTGGGCACGAAGTAATACATCATGCCGAGAAAGCCGGTGGTCAGGAAAAACCCTACGGCATTGTGCCCGTACCACCACTGAATCATCGCGTCGGTCGCTCCGGCGTAGGCCGAATAGGATTTGAACAGGCTGACCGGCAGCGAGATGTGGTTGACGATGTGCAGCATGCCGGTCACCACGATGAATGCGCCGTAAAACCAGTTGGCGACATAGATATGCCGGGTCCGGCGTTTGACGATGGTGCCGAAAAACACTGCAGCGTAGGCGGCCCAGACGATCGCCAGCAGAATCGCCACCGGCCATTCAAGTTCGGCATATTCCTTGGTGGTGGTATAGCCCATGGGCAGCGTCACGATGGCGCCGACAATTACGGCTTGCCAGCCCCAGAAGGTGAAGGCCGCCAGACCATCGGAAATCAGCCGCGTCTGGCAAGTGCGTTGCACCACGTAATAAGAGGTGGCGAACAGCGCGCAGCCGCCGAAGGCAAAGATCACCAGATTGGTGTGCAGCGGGCGCAGGCGTCCGAAGGTGGTCCATTCAAGTTCCAGGTTAAGCCCTGGCCAGACCAGTTGCGAAGCAATGAACACGCCCAGGCTCATGCCGATCACCCCCCAGACCACGGTCATGATGGCAAACTGGCGCACCACTGTGTAGTTGTAGGTCGTCGGACTGGTTGTTGTGTTCATTACAGACTTCCACGATTCAGATGTTGACCGCAGACGTAATCGGGCTCGGGCGATGCATCGCTGGAAATGGCATCGAAGCACACGAAAAGGCAGGGGCAGGAACAGACAGGCACATTAGCCAGCGTCAAATGGTTGCAGCAGACGTGTGTCGGCGAGTTTAGCTTTGAAAGAAGGGTGTGGGAAGCCGCAGCGCGGAGCGGATAATCTGCGTTGTATTGTCAGCGAGTATTCCGCACCCCGTTGCAGGGTGCGGAGTTCACGCATTGCCGCTGGATTGGCGCAAAACGGTGGCGACCTTCGCGTACAGACGAGTTGATCAGGACTCGCGCAAAGACTGTCACGTATGTTCAATCGGCGGCTGCATCTGTCATAGCCCAGCAAACTGGCCTGAGCAGGCATATGACTCTGGCGACCGACTCAGCGGTTCTGTTGCAATTGTGCGAGGCCAGTACCGTCAATGAAACCGCCCGGCGGTGTCAGGTTTGGGGCGCTCATCGCCTTGGTACTTTTACCTTATGCACCTTGGCAGATTAACCGGGCGGACCTGAATGGTGGCTGTCCGGCAGGGCCTGTCGGTGCGTCCACGCGCTCTGCGCTTGCGCTATTCACGCAGGATTCGCGGTTATAGTAGCGGGCTACTCTGAGACTCATCTGAACGAGGCAAGCATGAGCAAAAGCCCACAGTCCGGCATCGGCAAGGATCAATGGCTGCAACTGATCAACGAAAAAGGCTGGTTATGGACGCCCACCCTGCTGGCAGACCCGCAGGAGGCGCCCACCTTACTGCTGGCACACGGCGCAGGCGCACCGATGGACAGCGATTTCATGAACCGCATGGCCACTGATCTTGCGGCGCAAGGCATCAGCGTTTTGCGCTTCGAGTTTCCTTACATGGCCCTGCGGCGTCACGGCGGCAGCAAGCGTCCGCCCAATCCGCAGGCGCAATTGCTGGAATGCTGGCGAGAGGTCTATGCCTTGGTCAGGCCTTTTGTGGCTGGGCGACTGGCTGTTGGCGGCAAGTCGATGGGCGGGCGAATGGCCAGCCTGATCGCCGATGAGCTGGAGGTGGATGCGCTGGTTTGCCTGGGGTATCCGTTCTACGCCGTGGGCAAGCCGGAGAAACCGCGCGTGGCCCATCTGGCTGAATTGAAGACACCTGCTCTGATCGTTCAGGGCGAGCGCGATGCGTTGGGTAATCGCGAAGCAGTGGAGGGTTATGCGTTGTCCAGCGCCATTCAACTGCACTGGTTGCCGACCGCCAATCACGACCTCAAACCATTGAAAGTCGCAGGTATCAGCCATGAACAATGCCTGGTCGAGTCGGCGCAAGTGATTGCCCGCTTTCTGCGCACCTGATTTATCGGCAATGTACGTCGAAAAAGCCGTTGGTCACTTCGAAATTAATCGATGACATGCTGAAACTGAAGCGTCCGCGCAGGCGCAGAGTATAGGGATTGGCTTCCAACAGGCTCAGGGTGCCGTTTTGAAAGTGTGCTGAATGATAGAGGGTGTTCTGCCGGTGCTGCGTTTCGCTGTAAATCACTTTGATCTGGGCATGGCCTGGCAGATCGTGATCACCGGGTTTCAGGTTGCTGTCCAGAAACAGCCCGATAGTCGTTCGCTTTGTGCCCACCTTGCCGTCGACGATCAGCTTCCATACCCACTGCTCGGGGGCCTGCTCCAGCTCTGCCCGCAAGGTCAACTGGCCCGCCAGGGCAAGCACCTTGAACGGTCGCTTGTTGACGCTGGCCTGAAAACTGCCTTCACAGGACGGTGGACGAACAAAGCGTTTGGCTGGGGATGTGGTGTGGTGCATGGCCTGACTCTGTAGAACGTATGAATAGAAGCAGGGCGTTGCCCTCTCGGGTAACGCCCTGTTTGATGATTACAGGTTCATCAGTTTTCGATCATCTGATGCCAACGCCAAGACTGGAGTTGTGGCTCTTCAGCTTGAAGTTTCCGCCAGAGACCATGTTTTTCACGTAGTACCAGTTCCAGCCCCCGATGCCGGCGCTTGAAACAGTGGACGACCAATAATTACCGTTGCCCATCGGCCAGCGATTGCCGTACAGGTTATAGATCTCCACCAGTTCGTGAATGGTCGGAATCCTTGCGCCGTTGTTGCCTGCGTTTTTGCTGATCTGAGAAAAGCTCCCGCTGCCCAGGCCGATGCAATGGATGACGCCGACGACGGTGATCAGGTAGCTTTTACTCGCGCCCGAGGCATCGGACGCCGTAATGGTGGCCATGCCGTTGCCTCGAACCGAGGCCAGCCCGTTGCTGTCCACTTTCGCGACCAGCGGGTTGCTCGATGTGTACTGATAGGGTGCCTGTCCGCCGCTGGCCTGACGCTGAAGGGTGGTGTCGGCCGGGAAGTTCGGCAGCAGGTCCGGCGAGCCTGGAAGCAGATAAACCTTGCCGGCCAGCGTGACCGGCGAGGTGTCCAGCACCAGCTCGGGCTGCCCCATCAGAATCTGCAGCGCCAGTGTGTCGGATACCTGTACCAGACCATTGATGCGATTGACGACATAAGAAATCGCCACCGTCTGCCCGGCGTTTGCCGTTACCAGAGCAAACGCAAACAGCATCTCCAGCGTCTTGCCGGCTTCTGCGCTCGACAGGGTCTTTTCCTTGGTGTCACTGCCGTTCGGCCCTTGCCATTGCACGATCACCTGATCACCGGCTTTCAGGTTGGCGGTGGCGTCGATCACCACGGTTGCCCCGGATGGGGCGTTAGCCGGGTCTAGCGTGTTGCCGGTGGCTTCTTTTATGGTTGGGGTGGGCAGGGGCGTTGCTTGCGCGAGTTGCAGCTTCACGTCCACCGCCTCCGAGGCCATGGACAGATTCCCTGCCATATCTGTAATCGTGTAGTAAACCGGCGCCTCAATGTCGCCAATCAACTCCAGGAACGGTCTGGCGAAGTCGACCATTGTTCGCTTGAGACCCACGTCATCACTGCTCACCACCGCCATCGGACCGGGCAGATCATTCCAGTAGGTGCGGACAACATCACCCTCCTGCATGCCGTTGTAGCTGGCAATCGTCCCTGAAAGCACGTTACCCATGGTTTGCAGTTCTTCTGAGGTCAGACCGTTCTGTACCTGCGTGGGGAAAATGATGGGGGCGAGGAGTGGGTCGCCAGGTGGGGTAAGGTCTACGATGACAACTGTCTCGGCAGAAAACTCGACGACCATATTAATAGGGTTTTCGACCGCGTAAGCCACCGAGTGACGGCCTTCGGTCAACAGCTCGGATGGAATGTGCAGCATGAGGTCGTCACCTGGCATCTGCGAAAGCAGGATCTCTTTCTTGAGACCAATAAGCACGCCATCGAAGTACAGCTGATAGGTATAGCCGGGGCGCGCGCCTTGCCAGACGTTCAACAGCACTTCGAGGGGCGTGTTCAAACTGTCGATGGGTAATAGCCCATCGTTCAAGGCGGCTGCGATGACTGGCGAAGTCAGCACGTTTTCTTTTTTTTCAGTCGCAAGGTTATACATGGGCGTTCCTTATATGTGTAAAAGTTGCGGGCCTTGTGAGCCCGCAACGGTTTAGCGACTCAGACAGGTAAAGTCGGTAGGTTTAAGCATATGCACGATGACGCGAGTGACCGTGGAGTTTGCCGGACTTTGATTGCTGCCTTCGACAGGGTCGACGGTATAACTCGCCTCCGCAAACCCTGTGCAAATAAGCAGTGTGTTGATCTGAGGGACCTTGAATACATGCCCTTGCACAACATCCACTTCATCCAGCTTACGAGTCGTCACATAAGTAGCGGCTTCGATGGGATTATTGAAGTCGTCAAAACCCTTGAACGTGAAGGTGATCTTCTGGCCCTCGGCAATATTTACATAAGGTGAAACTTTTACATCGGCACCGTCCGGATTTTCATTGGGGCCCAGCACTCCGTTGGGCGTGAGATTGAACGTGGGCCCGGTCAATCCGTTTTCGCCCCCGGGTTGCTCTTCTCGAGACCGTACTGTTACAGGCTGAGTCGGACTCGTCATACTGTTTGGGTTTCCTGTGCGCGTGACTGTGAAGTACACCGGAATGGCCTCGCCGGTGCCTTGCAACTTCATCAGCTCGTTATCAATCGGAATAATCAAGTCTCTTGTCGCTGCAACGTCGCTAGACCGTATTTGATACCACTGCGTTTTTACCTGGTTACCCCAATACAGGTTCAGATCATCATTGATTTCGAACCCTGTATTCCAGAGTACTACTCCTCTGCCGTTCAACTCGTAATCGTCTTCGTCGATGAAGTTGTCCTGGGTGTTCGGGTTTTGTACGCTCGTTCCTTGTACCGTCAAGTTGCTCAAGGGGGTGGGGAAGGGAAGTGTTGTAAAAACGTCTATGTGGGTGTCCAGCGATGTGCCCGTCAGTTCGCCGTTGCGAGACACTTCATAATGAACCGCTGCGTCGCCTTGCGGACCTTGGGCAATGGCCTCGAATGGCAGCTTCAACGTGAGTATGACGGCTTCATCTTCGTCGCCAGGTGCAACGAAGACAGGGGTCAAGGGATTATTGGTGCCCCAGAACAGCTGGATGCTATCAAGCGCCGCTGCGCCCGGATAATGGGGGATGTCGACCAATACTCCGGCCTGAGCTTCCTGATAATCAATCAGATCGCCTAGCGCTTGATCAATCACAGGTGCCGGATAATCAGAAGGCAAGTCTTTCAGCCTTAATTTCACCGCTACAGTGTTCGAGAGGATTGAAGGGTTGCCCGCACGGTCGATGACCTGGTAACACACCTGCTTTTCTTCCTCCCCCAACGTTTGTAGAAACGCTCGTGTAAAAGTGACCGAGACCTTGTCCAGCCCCATATCGGTTTCGTTGACGACAGCAGTGGGGCCTACGATATCTCCCCACCTGGTCAGAATGCGGTCATGCTTGGCCATACCGGTGTAACCGGCAATCTGTACATCAAGTTGGCCACCCAGTTGATCGAGCTCGGCGGCAGTAAGACCGTTCTGGATCTCGGCTGGGAACTGTATGGCAGCAAGCTCCGGAGCGCCTGGCGCTGTCCGGTCGATCTGAATCCGGAAAATTTCCGATTTCTGTTCTACCTGATTGATCGGATTGACAACGACGTACGCGACATCGTGGAAACCTTCCAGCAACAGTTCGGCCGGGATCTGCAGGTGCAGGGGGTCTCCTGGTGCATGTGAGGGCAGAATCAGTTTTCGGGGACCGGTCGCGATACTGTTGAACAGCAGTTGATAGGTGTAACCAGGAAGTGCGGCTGGCCATACAACGAGATCGACCGTCAACGTTTGGGATGCGTCAGCGACCGGTATGAGCCCTGGCGTATCCTGATCATGAAATGCGACTGCAATATCGGGTGCAGTCAATACAAGATTCAAGTTTCGATGCCTGTTTCCGGAAACTGAAACAGGTGTTGGGAGATAGTTGTTTGAGCAATTTTTCATGTGTAGATGCCTTGTCATTAAAATTTTGTAGGGGATTTCCTACTTTTTCGAACGTGTTTCTGAATGAGGTTTTTTGGCTGGTACTTGGCGAAAGAGCTAATGATGTTCTCAGTCACAATTGGACGTAATAGGGTTTTAGTGGGTTGGTCAAGTGGTTGCGTGGGAATTATTTAATTGGTTTGCGAATTTTTTGCTTGGCGTCCATTTGGATGCTCGCTGTAAGAAAGTTCTTATATTATTTTGGGAATGCTCCTACGTTTTGGGTATTGAACAGGGCCAGAGTTTATGAATTAAGTGAGCTATCTTTCCACTCTCAAAAAAACGAGGAGATGGACGGTGTCTAGTAGAAAAAGTAATGTCGTTAAGTCGCGGGGTGGCGCGTTTCAACTTGCCGTGATTGCCTTTGGTGCTCTAGCTAATGTGCAGGCGTCGGCAGCGGCATCGAGCGATAATAATGGTCTGTCTTTAGACACTGAAGCAGTCACCGGATTGTGGCCGGATGAAGAGTTGCCAGATGAAACCGTTAGACGGGCTGAAATCATTACCGTAGGTCCTGATACTCCCTTCGATTCTTATCATATTGGTGATCAAAGTATTCTTAATATTGTCGGTGGGCGAGCAGACCAGGTGGTCGTGAGAGACTCTACGGTCAATATTCAGTCCGGCGTGGTTGAGAGCGGTATCAGCCTTTCCGATGCGCTGGGTAATCTCTCCAACGCTACCGTGAAAAACGCGACAGGTAGCGGCATCGTTCTTCATGGAGTGATGGGCTCTATCAACCCTGGCTCCACGGTATCGGCTCATTCAAGCGATGTATCGGGATCGGGCTACGGTATTTCAGTCGGGTTGTGGGGGGCGCTGAGTATTTTCAATACCGATGTGCGCGGGTTTGCGTCGCAAAGCAAAAGTGGGCAGGGGATTTTTGTTTCTGGCGCCAATGTGCTGATCGCCGACAACAGTCATGTGACAGGCGACATGAATGGAATCCATCTGGTAGATGGATCCCAAGCCGGAATACTGGTCGGAAACAAGTCCGTTGCTGTGATTGACCGATCGATAGTCCAGGGTTTGGCCGGGGCCGCCATCAAAGTAAACCAGCGCGCTGCGCTCGACATCGAGGCCGACATTGCTGTGCAAAACCATTCCGAGCTATGGGCCGGAAATGGCAACCTGCTGGAGGTGGAAGATCACAGCACTGTCAACTTCAACGTCGACAACAGCACCCTCTACGGCGACCTTGTCGCCGATGACACCAGCACCCTGAACATCACGCTGCAAAACGACGCGCAATTGAACGGCGACATCGTCAATGGCAACCGTCTGGCGATTACCTCGGGCAGTCACTGGCAGATGCAGGGCGACAATGCCGTCAGGTCGCTTTCCCTGCACGGGGGGAGGGTTTCGTTTGCTGGTGAAGGGTTCCATACACTTTCGCTGAATGAGTTGTCAGGGGGCGGCACGTTTGGCTTGCGCGTGGATCTGGACAACGGTGTCGGAGATCTTATAGACGTCAACGGCCAGGCCAGTGGGCAGTTCGGGTTGCGGGTGCGCAACACGGGGGTGGAGGTTGTCTCTGCTGACATGGCACCGCTCAAGGTGGTGCATACCGAAGGTGGTGACGCGCAATTCAGCCTGCTGGGCGGGCGTGTCGACCTCGGCGCCTATTCGTATCTGCTGGAGCAACAGGGCAATGACTGGTTCATCGTCGGTAAAGACAAGGTCATAAGCCCCTCGGCCCAGAGCGCGCTTGCGCTTTATAGCGCGGCACCTGCCATCTGGATGAGTGAGCTGTCTACCCTGCGTTCGCGCATGGGCGAGGTTCGCGCGAGCGGCAGGGCGGGCGGCTGGATGCGTGGCTATGGCAACAGGCTTAATGCCACGACCAGTGATGGTGTCGACTATCGGCAGAAGCAAAGTGGCCTGTCGCTGGGTGCCGATGCGCCTGTCGAGGTCAGCAGCGGCCAGTTGGTGGTGGGTGTGCTGGGAGGGTACAGCACGTCCGGTATCGATTTGAGCCGTGGCACCACGGGCAAAGTCGACAGCTACTATGCAGGTGCCTATGCCACCTGGCTGTCGGACGATGGCTACTACGTTGACGGGGTGCTCAAACTCAACCGCTTTCGCAACAAGGCAGATGTTGCCATGAGCGATGCAAGTAAGGCCAAGGGTGACTACACCAACAACGGGGTAGGGGGCTGGGTAGAGTTCGGCCGCCACATCAAGCTGGCGGACGATTACTTCCTTGAGCCCTTCGCTCAGTTGTCCAGTGTCGTCGTTCAGGGACAGGAGCTGCGTCTGGATAATGGCATGAAGGCGAAGAACGACCACACCCAGTCGGTACTGGGCAAGGTCGGCACCTCGCTGGGCCGCAGTGTTGCGCTCAAGGATGGCGGAGTGCTGCAGCCTTATGTGCGTGTCGCCATTGCGCAGGAGTTTTCGCGCCATAACGAGGTGAAAGTCAACGACGTGACGTTCGATAACAGCCTGTTCGGTTCGCGCGGCGAACTGGGCGCCGGGGTATCGGTGTCGCTGTCCGAGCGTATGAAACTGCATGCAGACTTCGATTACATGAAAGGTCGGCATATCGAGCAACCCTGGGGTGCGAATGTGGGGCTACGCCTGGCATTCTGATTCTTAAGGCCAGTGCCTGAGCAACACCAAAGCCCCCGGTGAGTGATCACCGGGGGCTTTTCAGTTATTGATCGGTAAACCTGCGTTTGCGTTGCCTCTGTCGGGACGTGACAGGCACCGCGTAGTTGACGTTCACCCGCAACACCGGCGATGTGCCGATCAGGCGATGATCACGATAAAGCTCGTAATACAGGTCAACCAGGCCGTACTGAACATAGGGCGTGAAGTTGTAGGAAATACACAGCACACGTACCACGCTGTTTTCGCCTACCCTATGGAAAAGCGTTGTCGATGACAGGTTTTTCCCCCAATAGAAATGGATTTCGTCACCCCAGCACATTTTGACTGACCCGGGGATATGAATGGTAATGCCCGCATGTGCCTGCTCGTGACTGATGGAATCAGGATCGATGTTAGGCAACACAGGTGCTTTCAGCGTACTGGAAATATCGGATGGAAGGTGGAGGGGGCTCGCCTGTCGGTAGAGACTCTCGTGAGGTGGGGCTTCTTGAACAGCACTCGCGCTTTTGGGATTGTTTTTTTCTTTTTGGGTGCGCGCCGCTACATCCGTGGATTGTTCTTTATCCATCGTAAACTCTTTTATTGACATTAAGTTGAGTTGTTATGTATATGCCGGCAGTTGTCGGCAGCGGAAATATTACAAGGCACATAAGTGTTCAGGTCAAGTGTCTGCCCATTTCAAAGCCATGCATAGGTTGTGTATGGTTGTGCAGTTACATTTTGTAGCATGTGCGTACTAAATTATTGATCATTAGTGTCAGGGATGCTGTAAATAAAGGGTAAAGCTGGGTGCGGGTGTTTTTCTGGAACTTTTTCTGCGTGAAATACCTGTAGGACGTTAACTACAGATAAGTCTTACAAAAGGTAAAAAACTGCGTTTTGTCTAGATTCCCACTCATGCATAGGAATATTCACTCAACTTTATCATTAGGGTCTCGCACGCATCAGCGTGCGAAACCGTCAAGGTTGTAGGCAAGAAATGTAGGTTGCTGTGCTTAAAGCTGCATTGACAGCGTCACGGAGTGCGAGAGCAGTGACACATTGCCCGCACGGTCGATGACCTGATAATTGATGGTAACGTATTGGCTGTCCAGACCAAGCAGGAATGCTTTGCTGAAAATGATCTGCATGGGAACGGTGGCAAGGTTTTCAGGCTCCACCACATGAACCGGGCCTTCTCTGTTATTGCAGAAGGTCTGGATGCAATCGCCCGCCTGCATGTCGGCGTAGCCGGGAAGCATGCCTTTCAGAGCTTCGCCGAAATTGACCTGATGGAAGATGATTGGCGCAAGCAGTGCTGCGCCTGGGGCGGTGCGGTCGATAATCAAGGAGGTAAACGGTGAGTCCTCTTGAGTTTGGTTGATATTGTTCGTGGTCGTAAAGCACAAGGTGTATGAACGATCTTCTGCCAAAAACTTTTCGTCCAGCTCCAGATAAGTTACGTCGCCAGGGCTGTTATCGTGAGTCAGGATTTTTCGTTCTCCCACCAAATGACCGTCCAGGTTCAGTTGGATGTCATAGCCCGGACGCATCTTGCTCCAAAGTCCAACCTCAACGCTCACCGGCCGGTTCAGGCTGTCAACTGGCATCAGTCCATCAATAGGGCTGGCTGCTGGAACACGTGGTGCGGAAAATTGATAGTGCTGGCTGGAATCTTTCATTTTTCTCTCCAGTTAAAAAGCCAGGCGCCACATGGCGCTGAGCTAAAGTTTTACTCAGGTGATAAACGATAGTTACAGGGGTAATAAATAACTACCGCATCACCTGAATTTCAACTAATCGGAGTATGCATTCGCTGTCAATGGTCAAGAGTGCAACATTGCTGTCGTCAAAGGTGTTAAAGAAATATCCTACGCAGTCTTCAGATCGCTTCTCAGATTCTGTCAGATTGATATTTAAAGCTAACCGCGCACAACACTGACACCCCATAAAAAAGCCCCGACCAACCGAAGTTTGTCGAGGCTTTGAGAACAGTCTCAAGTCTCAGCGATTAAACCGCTCCACCAGCGAATACTGCGAGTTTGCCGTATCGGTCAGTTCACCACTCAACACTGCCGAGCGATGGGCTTCGTCCGATGTCTGGTCAGCCAGGCTGGCGATGGTGGCGATATTGCGGTTGATCTCCTCGGCGACGGCGCTTTGCTCTTCAGTGGCGGTGGCGATCTGGGTGGTCATGTCAGTGATGTTGGCGACGGCCTCGCTGATGCCCACCAGTGCCTGGTCCGCTTCCAGCACCCGGGCCACGCCTTCTTCTGCCTGACGGCGACCTGTGTCCATGGTTTGTACCGCGTCGTTGGCGGTCTGCTGCAGTTTGGCGATCAGGCCATGGATCTGCCCGGTGGACTCGGCGGTGCGTTGCGCCAGCTGGCGTACTTCATCCGCCACGACCGCAAAGCCGCGGCCCATCTCGCCAGCGCGCGCCGCTTCGATCGCCGCGTTGAGAGCCAGCAGGTTAGTCTGGTCGGCGATGCCTTTGATCACATCGACCACGCCGCCGATTTCATCGCTGTCCTTGGCCAGTCGGGTAACGGTCAGGCCGGTTTCGCCCACCGAGGTGGACAGGCGCTGAATGGCTTCGCGGGTTTCACCGGCGATATCGCGGCCGCGACGCGTCAGTTGATTGGCCTGCTGAGTGGCATCGGCGGCACGGTTTACGTGGCTGGCGACTTCCTGGGTGGTGGCGGCCATCTGATTGATGGCAGCGGCAACCTGCTCGGTTTCCACACGCTGGCGCTCCAGCCCGGTCGAACTGGCATTGGCCAGCGAGTTGGACTGACGAGCCTGACTGGTCAAATGTTCGGCGGTGTCCTGCAAACGCGTCAGACAAGTCTTCAGACGTGCTTCCTGGCTGAGGATCGACATTTCCAGGCGCGCTTGTGGACCACGGCTGTCGGTATACATCTGTGCGATGAGCGGGTCAGAGGTCGTCTGCTCGGCCAGGCGCAACAAGCGTTTGGTGCCGCGCTGCTGCCAGGACAGCCCCAGCAGGCCCAGTGGCACTGAAAGCGCCGCCGCCAGGGCAAAGCCCCAATGCGAGTTGAGCCATACGCCGATCAGGAAGCTCAGTTGACTGACCAGAATGAACGGCAGCCAGTCCTGAAGTACCGGCAGCCACTTGTCGCGGCCTGGTATCGCGCTCTTGCCCTTGTTGATTCGAGCATAAAGCGCCTCGGCACGACGGATCTGTTCGGCGGTCGGTTTGATGCGTACCGACTCGAAACCCACCACTTTGCGGTTTTCCAGCATCGGCGTCACGTAGGCGTTGACCCAGTAATGATCGCCATTCTTGCAGCGATTCTTGACGATGCCCATCCACGGCTGCCCGGTCTTGAGCGTGGTCCACATGTGCTCGAAAACCGCAGGCGGCACGTCCGGGTGACGCACGGTGTTGTGCGCTGCACCGAGCAGTTCCGCCTCGCTGTAACCACTGATATCGACGAAGGCATCGTTGCAATATGTGATCGTACCGCGGGTGTCGGTGGTGGAGATCAGTCGCTGCTCGGCAGGAAAAGTCCGCTCATGTTGAGTGATGGGCTGGTTGTTGCGCATTGGGTTTCGATCCTTCGATCCGGAAGACTATGGTGTGTTATCGGCCGGCGTGTCGATAAATTGAGCGGTGCGTCACAAATGACCGGGCAGTCAGCATTACCGGCCAAGCATGGGGTAGGTGAAAAGCCCGAAGTGCACCAGATTCAGACCGAAGTGACTGATTATCGCCGCTTGCAGGCCACCAAAACGAAACGCGATGCCGTACCCCACACCTGCCACGCCCGCCAATACTATCCACTCCCAGCCGGCGCCCGTGTGAGCGAGCCCGAACAGGCTTGCAGCGAGGGTGATCGACAGTGCGGTCGCAAACCTAGAGCCCTTGAACAGGCGCTGCAGACCGCCTTGCAGATATGCGCGGAAAAACAGTTCTTCGGTCAGGGTCACCAGCAGCAGGTTGTTGAGCAGCCATATCAGGCCTTGATCAGGCCATTTGGGTGACCAGCCGACAACGTTGAGAACGACGGCTGCGGTCATGCAGAACGCTGACGTCACGATCAACGCCAGAACGCCGGTTTGCAGCGAATGGGTCATGTCCACCCTGGGCACGATCCACGGGCAGGCCAGTATCAGCCAGAAGCCGATCAGAGGCTTGTCCAGATAAAGCGACATGGAAAAAACCTGGGCATCGGCCGTGAATCGGGTGGCCTCGATGACTTGCGCACTATTGAAGCCGGGTGCCAGATGAAAGGCCAATGCGAGGCCCGTCACAATAAACAGCGCATGACCAAAAAGGCGGATGTATTGATGGGAGGGCAATGCCACGCATAACCAGGCGACGAGCAACAGGCCGAAACTTGCGGCCGCAGAAGGGGCAAGGCTGCCATAGGACAGTGCCAGCGCGTAGCCAGCACTCAGAAGAAAGAGAACCAGCCAGTGCCTCGTACTCATGAGATACATCCTGCTTCAAGAAGCGCAGGATTCTATCCGACGTCCAGCGATGCCGGTTTGAGCTTATACAAATCTTCATGCACGAGCCTGACCCCTGAGCGGGGGGCAGGCTGCGTGTCAGGCATGCGTGTCAGGAAGCGATCAGCTGTCGCAACACGTAATGCAGAATGCCCCCCGCCTTGAAGTATTCCACCTCGTTAAGCGTGTCGATGCGGCACAGCACGTCGACGGTTTCCTTGCTGCCGTCTTCGCGGTTGATATGCAGAGTCAGGCTCATGCCTGGTTGCACGTCTGCGTTGGTCAGCCCGGTGATTTTCAGCGTTTCCTTGCCGGTCAGGCCCAGTGTCTTGCGGGTCTGGCCGTTCTTGAACTGCAAAGGCAGCACGCCCATACCGACCAGATTCGAGCGGTGAATCCGTTCGAAGCTTTCGGCGATGACAGCCTTGACGCCTAACAGATTAGTACCCTTGGCCGCCCAGTCGCGACTGGAGCCAGTGCCGTATTCCAGCCCCGCGATGATCACCAGCGGCGTATTTTCTGCCTGGTAGCGCATGGCTGCATCGTATATCGCCAGCTTCTCGCCGGAGGGCACATGCAACGTGTTACCGCCTTCCTCACCGCCGAGCATTTCGTTGCGAATGCGGATATTGGCGAAAGTGCCGCGCATCATCACTTCGTGGTTACCGCGGCGTGAGCCGTAGGAGTTGAAGTCCTGATATTTGACGCCTTTTTCCTGAAGGTAGCGTCCGGCGGGGCTGTCGACCTTGATATTCCCGGCAGGGGAGATGTGGTCGGTGGTCACCGAGTCGCCCAGCAAGGCGAGGATGCGTGCGTTTTCCACGTCTTCGATAACCGGTAATGGACCACCGATGTCTTCGAAGAACGGCGGGTGCTGAATGTACGTGGAGTCGTCCTGCCAGACATAAGTGGCGGCCTGTGGCACTTCGATGGCTTGCCATTGTTCGTCACCGGCAAACACTTCGGCGTATTCCTTGTGGAACATACCGGTGTTGACGCTGGCCACCGCATCGGCGATTTCCTGCTGGCTTGGCCAGATATCGCGCAGGTAAACCGGTTTGCCGTCCGACCCTTCGCCCAGCGGCTCGCTGCTGATGTCGATGCGCACCGAGCCTGCCAGTGCGTAGGCGACCACCAGAGGCGGCGATGCCAGCCAGTTGGTCTTGACCAGCGGATGGACGCGACCCTCGAAGTTGCGGTTGCCCGAGAGCACCGAGGCCACTGTCAGGTCGGATTGCTGAATGGCTTTTTCGATAGGCTCCAGCAGTGGGCCGGAGTTACCGATACAGGTGGTGCAGCCGTAACCCACCAGATCGAAGCCCAGGGCGTCGAGGTATTGGGTCAGACCTGCCGCGTTGTAATAGTCGGTCACGACTTTCGAACCGGGTGCCAGCGAGCTTTTCACCCAGGGCTTGCGCTTCAGGCCTTTCTCGACAGCTTTTTTCGCCACCAGCCCGGCTGCCATCATGACGCTGGGGTTGGAGGTGTTGGTGCAGGACGTGATCGCCGCGATCACCACAGCGCCGTCTTTCAGATGATAGGTCTGGCCGTTGTATTCATATTGGGTTTCGCCGCTGACCTGGGCCTCGTTGCCAACCGCGACACCGCCACCGCCTTCGCTCTCCAGGCGACCTTCGTCGACCTTGGCGGGCTTGACCTGCAAACCGAGAAAGTCGCTGAATGCCTTGGATACATTCGGCAGCGCGACACGGTCTTGAGGACGTTTGGGGCCTGCAAGGCTGGCTTCCACGGTGCTCATGTCCAGTTCCAGACTGTCGCTGAACACCGGTTCCTGACCTGCCAGACGCCACAGGCCCTGAGCCTTGCAATACGCCTCGACCAGCTTGACGGTCTCGTCAGGACGACCGGACAGACGCAGGTAGTCCAGCGTCACCTCATCGACCGGGAAGAAACCACAGGTCGCGCCGTACTCCGGTGCCATGTTGGCAATGGTCGCCCGGTCTGCCAGTGGCAGATCAGCCAGGCCGTCGCCGTAGAACTCGACAAACTTGCCGACCACACCTTTCTTGCGCAGCATCTGGGTGACGGTCAGCACAAGATCGGTGGCGGTGATGCCTTCCTTCAATTTGCCGGTCAGCCTGAAACCGATGACTTCCGGGATCAGCATCGACACTGGCTGGCCAAGCATCGCCGCCTCGGCTTCGATCCCACCCACGCCCCAGCCCAGTACGCCCAGGCCATTGATCATCGTGGTGTGCGAGTCGGTGCCGACCAGGGTGTCGGGGAAGGCGTAAGTGCGGCCGTCCTCTTCCTTGGTCCACACGGTGCGGCCCAGATATTCGAGGTTCACCTGATGGCAAATGCCGGTGCCGGGCGGCACTACACTGAAGTTATCGAAAGCGCTCTGGCCCCAGCGCAGGAAAGCGTAGCGCTCCCCGTTGCGCTGCATCTCGATGTCGACGTTCTCGCCGAACGCCTCGGCGTTGCCAAACTTGTCGACCATCACCGAGTGGTCGATGACCAGGTCCACCGGGGACAGCGGGTTGATGCGCTGCGGGTCACCACCAGCCTTGGCCACGGCAGCGCGCATGGCGGCCAGATCGACCACTGCCGGCACACCGGTGAAGTCCTGCATCAGCACGCGGGCAGGGCGGTATTGAATTTCCCGGTCCGAACGGCGCTCGGTCAGCCAGTCGGCAATAGCCTTGAGGTCGTTGCCAGTGACGGTCTTGTTGTCCTCCCAACGCAGCAGGTTTTCCAGCAGCACTTTGAGTGACATGGGCAGCTTGTCGAGGTCGCCAAGGGAGCGGGCAGCTTCCGGCAGGCTGAAATAATGGTAGGTCTTGTCGTCGATTTCGAGCGTTTTCAGGCTCTTCAGGCTATCGAGGGAAGGCATGAATATCTCCTTTCTGGATTGTTCTCCGAACATCGGTTAACGGGCTCCATGTGCATCAGGTCGGGAGCGCCGCATCAGGCTTCAACTGCTGTGGACTGTTCTGCAGCACCAGTGGTTCCTGGATTGGGCTATCATGCGCGGCTTTCAAGTCTGCGGGGTTACGCCCGAGTGCCCATTGCCCAGGAGTAACCCATGAATACAATGTTTATGCATTGCAGACCCGGTTTTGAAGGCGAAGTCTGTTCGGAGATATCCGATCACGCTGCGCGCCTGGACGTTGCCGGGTATGCCAAGGCACGCCCCGATACAGCCTGTGCCGAATTCATCTGCACCGAGGCGGATGGTGCCGAACGATTGATGAATGGCCAGCGCTTCGACGCGCTGATCTTTCCCCGGCAATGGGCGCGGGGGATGTTTCTCGAGTTGCCGGAAACCGATCGCATCAGCGTGATTCTTGCGCAGCTTTCAGCGTTCCCGGCCTGCGGCAGCCTGTGGCTTGAGGTCGTGGATACCAACGATGGCAAGGAGCTGTCGAATTTCTGCAAGAAGTTCGAGGCACCGCTGCGCAAAGCCCTGATGCAGGCAGGCAAGCTGGTTGACGATCCGCGCAAGCCGCGTCTGTTGCTGACGTTCAAGAGTGGCCGTGAAGTGTTTCTTGGTCTGGCCGATGCGGACAACTCTGCCATGTGGCCGATGGGCATCCCGCGCCTCAAATTTCCCCGCGAGGCACCCAGCCGTTCTACCTTGAAGCTGGAAGAGGCATGGCACCATTTCATCCCCAGAGACCAGTGGGACGAACGTCTTTCCGGCGACATGACCGGCGTGGACCTTGGCGCCGCACCGGGTGGCTGGACGTATCAACTGGTGCGCCGCGGCATGCTGGTGACGGCCATCGATAACGGGCCGATGGCGGAAAGCCTGATGGACACCGGGCTGGTCCAGCACTTGATGGCTGACGGTTTTACCTACAAACCCCGGCACCCGGTGGACTGGATGGTCTGCGACATCGTCGAGAAGCCTGCGCGCAATGCCGCGCTGCTGGAAACCTGGCTGGGCGAAGGCCTGTGCCGCGAAGCAGTGGTCAACCTCAAGCTGCCGATGAAACAGCGCTACGCCGAAGTACGCCGCCTGCTCGACCGTATCGAAGAAGGCTTTCAGACGCGAGGGGTACGGGTGTCCATCGGCTGCAAACAGCTCTACCACGACCGCGAAGAAGTCACCTGCCACCTGCGCAGGCTTGATGTGGCCAAAGCGGCGAGAAAGTGATTTCTCACACTCGCGCCGCATGCTTCAGTGACTATAGGATTTCAGTGACTATCGGATTATCGTGCCAATGCTCCGCGTTGGTACGCAGTTCGTGACGCTCTGCGTCACAAATCATCGATACGAAACAATGCCATGCCTTACACGCAGTCGCTGCCAACGCATTGCTTTTCAACCGCGATGGCACTGAC
>NZ_LKEK01000067.1:0-140 GCF_001466905.1 Pseudomonas sp. ICMP 3272 | reverse complement strand
CGGGGCCATGGATGGCCCGTTGCGGCGACCCCCGGATCAGTGTCAGGGCGAAGGAACCCGACGCAGTCGGGCCGGAAACAGGAGCGAGGGGGTTTGCCTACTTTGGCCCCATCAAAGTAGGTCGCCGAGGGGCGAAAAGG
>NZ_LKEK01000066.1:0-54928 GCF_001466905.1 Pseudomonas sp. ICMP 3272 | reverse complement strand
GGCAGGCCCTAACCAGCCCGAACACAAAAAAACTGATACTCCCCGAAACTGCGTTTTCACACAGCCTGCCACGGCGTCTTTTTTGTACTTGATTGATCTAACGCCGTTAGGACACTTGAACGAACTCCGCGACGGAGAGCCGCATAGCTCAAAGCCTATCGCACACACTCAACCTTCAGGCCTCCACAGAGCGTATGCCATAGCGATAGCCAACCCAGCCCCCATATCCAGCACACCTCACCCCCCACACCCACTAACCCCCGGCACCCGCCCCCGCCAAGGCCTCACCCGCTCCAACTGCCCAGCCAACCCCAACAACACCCCCTCCTCCCCAAACCGCCCAGCAAAATGCGCCCCCATCGGCAGCCCCGCCGCACTCCAGGACAACGGCACCGACATCGCCGGTTGGCCAGTCGCATTAAACAACGCTGCAAAAGGCGAATACCGATGCGACCGCTCGATCATGTCCTCAAGGCTCAGGCTTTCGTCCGGCACCACAAGCTCGCCAATGCGTGCCGGCTCGCGTGTCAGCACTGGCGAGAGGATAACGTCGTAATCTTGCATGAATGTCGCCAATTGGCGGCCCAGGGCGTGTATCCATTCGACGGCGGCGGCGTATTGCGCGCCGCTGACGCCGCCTTTGTCGCGCAGGATGATGCGTGTGCGCGCTTCCAGTTCGGCGTCCTGTACGTCAAAGCCACGCATGCGGCCTAACATATCGACGTGGTTGCGGGTGTTCGCGCCGATGATGGTGAAGACGTGGTCGAGGAATTCCGGCAACACCACTGGCAGGCTGACGGGTTCGATGCGGTGCCCGAGTGACTCGCATAACTGCGCGACGTCTCGCACGGCGGCCAGGCTCTCAGCCGAGGTTGGCCAAGTGCCTGATTGTTCGATGAGCGCGATGCGCAGGGTTCCGGGGTCGCGGTGGACGGCGCTTACGTAAGACAGGCTCTGAACCGGGCCGGCGTAAGGCGCGCCGAGGTCCATGCCTGCTGTGGCGTCGAGCAAGGCTGCGCTGTCACGTACGGTCAGGGTGATGGCGTGCGCGGTGCTCAGGCCTGCCCAGCCCTCGCCGACCATCGGGCCGGAAGGCATGAGGCCGCGGCTGGGCTTGAAGCCGAATACGCCGCAGCAGGATGCAGGCACTCTCAACGAACCGCCGCCGTCGTTGCCGTGGGCAAAAGGCACTACCCGTGCGGCCACCAGTGCAGCCGCTCCGCCACTTGAGCCACCGGCGCTATGTTCGAGACTCCACGGGTTGCGGGTCGCGCCGAAGCGTGTGGACTCGGTGGAATAGGATGTGCCGAATTCCGGTGCAGTGGTCGTCCCGGCAAGCACGCAACCGGCACGCCTCAGGCGGCTGACAACTTCGGCTTCAAAGGGGGCACGGAACTCGCCCATGGCCAGCGAGCCATTGCTCATTCGCGCGCCGTGGACCGGGGTAAACAGGTCCTTGATCAGCGTTGGCACACCTGCGAAAACGCCTTGGCTTGTTGCAGCGTCCAGTGCCGCGCTGCGAGCCGAGTCATACAGCCGCTCGGCGACGGCGTTGAGCTGCGGCTCAACGTGCTCGATGCGCTGAATCACCCCCTCCAGCAAATCGATCGGCTGAACCTCGCCGCGCCTGACCCACTCGGCCAGGCCGGTGGCGTCTTCATCGTTCAACAACGTTTGAATGTCTTTCATGGGAAGGTTCCTGATGGCCTGAATTCGAATGGAAACAAGATCGCCGAGCTTGCAACCGTTTTTAGAAACTGTGACCTACCCGTAACGCCACGGTGTAACCCTCGGTGCGGTTGCGTGCGCCGAATTCCTTGTAGATGTGAAACCACGCCGCAGGCATGCCGGGCGTAAAGTAGCTGATCGCTGGGCCGGCTGCGACCACTCGGGCGCGGTTGCCGGTTTCCAGCCCTGGCGCATCGTCATCGGAGAATTGCCGATAATAGAACCCGCCCATCCCCAGCGTGAAAGGACCTACGTGCTGGCCCACGGCAAACTCGTGACGGTATTCGATACCGTTCTTGTAGTCGGTCGCAGGGTTGCGGGTGTTGATGTCAGTCTGAAAGCTGCTGGACACCTCAAAACCGCTGTCGCTGATGTAGGTCGCGTTGACGGTGGGAGAAAACGTCCAGTGATTCAGCCCCGGCGAAATAGGACGATTCTTGTCGTAGTCGCCGGTAGGTGCCTGAATCTGCATCCGCGCGTTCACGAACAGGTTGGGGGCAAGGTCCCATTGCAGTATGAGCGGTGACACCGAAATGTCGGCCATCCTGAACGGATCCGCCTTCAGGTCCAGCGGGCCGCCAGGCGTCTGGACCCGGAACGAGGCATCCATCTGGAAGAAGGGCACCGCCACGCTGTAGCCATAGCGCGCACCCAGTATTCTGTAATCGGTCATGCGAAAGTACGCAACGCCGATGGACAGAACGTCCAGGGAAAAATTGTTGTCCAGCGAGCGACCGTGGCGGTCTTTCTGCACGTTGGTCGAATAGAACGCCACGCGCATTCCCAGCGTACCCACGGGGGTCGACGGAGGCAGGATGCCTGCACCGAAATCGTAAACACCGAAGGAGGTAGTCGGTGCTCCGTTTTCAGTTGCCTGAACCGTGGCAGCAAGGCTCATCAAGCCGAGCGTCAAGAAAGTGAAGCGTCTGATATTGGAATTATTGTTATGACTCATCGCATGCCCCTGACCACGAAGGTGGTGGGGTCATGCTATTGAGTCATGCTTTATGCCGTTATCCGATTTCAGCAAAGATGTTTGCGCTGCAAGGTCTGCGAGGGCGTTTCCCCGAACAGTGTCCGGTAGTCACTGGAAAACCGGCTCAAGTGCCAGAACCCCCAGCGCGCGGCGACCGTCTGCACGAGTTCGATCCGGCTGCTTTCGCGCAACTCGCGCCGCGCTGCGTTGAGGCGCAACGTGCGCAGAAAAGCCACTGGGTTGATGCCCAGCGTCTCCTGAAAACAGTACTGAAGTTTGCGGCGACTGGTGCCGATGTGGTTGCACACATCCAGAATCGACAGCGGTTCATCCAGATGCGCCAAGGCATAATCGCGGGCCCGATCCACCATTCTCTTGCGCGCCGTGGGATTTAGCGGCGGCGCCTGATCAGGTGCCACCAGTTCCAGCACCTGCAACATTACGGCATCCCGAATGCCACGCCGGATCGACTCGTGCTCAAGCTTCTGCAGGCACGCCTGCTCTCCATTCAACAGGTTATCGAACAGCGCAGTGAACCTCGTGCGAACCGTTGGATCGGTCAAACGGTAACACTTGGGAAGATCGGTAATTTCAAAACGGCTGCCCTGACGTTCCAGCGCGTGAGCCAGGGCACTCTCTTCAATCGCAATGCCCAGTGCATCCAGTTGCAGCGGGGTACTCAATTCCGGAAGATTCTCGCCGTGCGCGACGATCATGCTTGACTCTGGAAGCGTGTGCCCGGCACAGAACGCAGGACCGTTGGCACTCAACGGCAAGGCGAAAATAATCGCCCCCTCCCAGGCTGTACCACTCTTGACCAGGGCCTGATTAGAGCGGTCGCGGACCAGTTGCAGCCAGTCCGAACGGAATTCCGTCAGCTCTCCTTCAAAGCCACCGGGCGTCACCTGGTCGTAACGAACCTGCCAGCCGCTGAGATTGCGACCATGCTCGTCGATGTCACAAGTTTGAAAACGCCGCAGGTGAGGTGGTGGTGCCGCCTCAATCGAAGCCTTGTTCATCTCCACATCACGACTACTCATCGGCCTTGCCCTTTAATACGTTTCAAGGTCATGAGGCTAAGTGAAGGCAAGTTTCATTCCGGCAGCAAGGAGTTTGAGTGATTAATACAGCGAAGCTACCAAACTGCTTTCAAGCTTCATAAAAACTCTGCTCGCTTCAAATAGAAAGCGTCCCGTCGAGTCATGGTGTAGGCCCACTCGCTGTCCCAGCAAGACAAGCGGCCATCGCTCTCGAGTACTGATCACGTATACTGGCAATATATCATCACGCATCTCGACCAAGGCATGTGCCGTCGATTACGCTTCGCCTGGCATAGGTATGGAAAACAGCACATGCCACAAAGAAGAAACCTGAAAGACTCTATTTTCATACCCTTGAAGCTGTCTCAATTGATCGGCCTTTTCAGTTGGATTATCAGCTGGTATGTGAATCCGTCTATTGAGCAATCACTGGATATATTTATTTATTGCGCTCTGGCGGGGGCGACGCTGTCAATCATTGTCACTTCCAACAGCAGAAGCATGACGACGTGGCGCCTGTTCGGCATTATCTACATGACCTCACTTACCGTTCTGTTCAAGGTACAGATCGAACGCATGGGCGTAGAGGCGTCGATGTGGGGATTGGTTGTCACTTCCCTGCTCATCACGGGAATGAGCGTATTCTTCGTCAAATTCATTGACTACGTCGCTGCGGCTGCTCTGATCTGGCTGATCATGTGGCAAACGGACCTGACGGCGGTCGGCGTCCACCATGCGCCTCTGTTTTATGTTTTCCTGATCAGTTCGACATTGTTGGGCGGCTCCCTGAATGCAACCTTCCTTAGCCTGGTCATGCAGACCATGGCGGCGAGTGATCGCTACCAGAAGCTGTCCGAAACCGACACGCTGACGAACGCCCCAAATCGCCGTGCTTTAGTCGCCAGCCTGGACAACGCACTGACGTCAGATGACACGTCCTCGCTGTGGTTCGCCATGCTTGATCTGGATAACTTTAAAAGCATCAACGACAACCATGGCCACGACGTGGGTGACAATGTCCTTATATGTTTCGCAACACTCATAAAAAACACAACGGGGCTGGTCAGCTTTGGTCGCCTGGGGGGAGAAGAGTTTGGCGTGATGTTATCCGCAGCAAACGCAGCAGACGCCATAGCGGCAATGGAACATTTATTGATGCTCGCCCAAAAAGACCAAACAGCGAAAGTGCCCTATTCATTCAGTGCAGGTATTGCGAGTTTGGCTCGGTCAAAAAACGTCAATGACCTGTTGAAAGAAGCTGATGAAAATTTGTATCACGCCAAACGGAGCGGCAGACAATGTATTGCCTTTGAAGGCAGGATAGTTTCCGCGAGTACTGGAAGTGTGGAAAAGCAGAACCAAGGGGTGAAATCGGCTAATACCCATGCATAGCGCTCGGTCCTCTCAAGTATTCTCGCCGCCCTGCCGAACCATCGAATAGCGGTCAATATCCTCTCGCAATGTCCACCCCTGCCCTGACCAATATCGGCCAGCCGCCTCATTACCCTTCAGCACATCCAGATGACACTTATAAATTCCCAGCGCTTCCAGACACTGAAGGCAGCGCTCGACCAACTCGTGAGCTATCCCCTGTCCACGATACTCCGGCAGCACAATCAAATGTTGTAGATAACCCCGGCGGCCGTCATGCCCACACATGACACAACCGCACACAGCCCCCTCCGCCTCGGCGACGAAGCTCATATCGGGGTTTCTGTCGAGGTAGCGTGCCGTCGATTCACGCGAATCGGCATCGCGCAGGGAGATGCCCGGTGTGTTGCGCATCAGCTCGATGACCGATTCGTAATCATTGATTGTCATGCTGCGAATCGTGATCACTGGCTAAGACCGGCCTGTTATTCCAATGGCGGAGCAGATTAACAGAGCATTTCGCTGATCAGATGACAGCGCTGCCAGAGTTTGCCTATCAACCCATAACGTTCTTTCTATTAGAAATATCCACGAAGAAGGCTAATCTGCAAGAGCATCGGCGAAGGCCGTGCGGTTTTACCCTGATAAGGAGATAAGAATGAGCTCAAGTTTTCTGTGCACGTTGTGGGCTCGTATCGCAGCAATCCAATGATCGCTACTGGCCTGATCGTTGATCGAGCGGCCGGTACGAACCCAGTGCTATGGAGTTCCGTCATCACTGTCTGAAGCCCCGCGAGTGGGCTGGATGGCCGGATGCAAATGACAAAAAGGTGTATCAAGCATGTCAACTGAATCGAAATGCCCCTTCAACCACGCTGCTGGCGGCGGCACCACCAACCGTGACTGGTGGCCCAAGCAGCTGAATCTGAAGATTCTGCATCAGCATTCCTCACTCTCCGACCCGATGGGCGAGAGCTTTGATTATGCCAAGGAGTTCAAGAGCCTTGACTTCGAAGCGGTCAAACAAGACCTGCGCGACGTCATGACCCGGTCGCAGGACTGGTGGCCGGCCGACTTTGGCCATTATGGTCCGCTGTTCGTTCGCATGGCCTGGCACAGCGCCGGTACCTACCGTACAGGCGATGGCCGTGGCGGTGCAGGTGCCGGTCAGCAACGTTTTGCGCCGCTCAACAGCTGGCCTGACAACGTCAGTCTGGACAAGGCACGTCGCCTGATCTGGCCAGTCAAGCAGAAGTATGGCCGCAAGATCTCCTGGGCCGACCTGATTGTGCTTACCGGCAACGTCGCGCTGGAGTCGATGGGCTTCAAGACGTTCGGCTTTTCCGGTGGTCGCCCGGATGTCTGGGAACCGGAAGAAGATGTGTACTGGGGCTCCGAGACCACCTGGCTGGGTGGCGAAGAGCGCTACGGCGCACAGAAGAAAATGCAGCAGCCGGGCGACGGCACGCTGGTCGCCGAGCCGGAGAATCACGCTAACGAAGAAAGCCGCACCGCGAGCGGTGAGCGCAATCTGGAAAACCCGCTTGCCGCTGTGCAGATGGGCCTGATCTACGTGAACCCTGAAGGCCCTGAAGGTGTGCCGGATCCGGTGGCCTCGGCGCGGGATATCCGTGAAACCTTCGGTCGCATGGCGATGAACGATGAAGAAACCGTAGCGCTGATCGCCGGTGGTCACGCCTTCGGCAAGACTCATGGCGCAGGCCCTGCCGACAACGTCGGTCCGGAGCCGGAAGCAGCGGGTCTTGAAGAACAGGGGCTTGGCTGGAGAAACAAATTCGGCAGCGGCAAGGGTGGCGACACCATCACCAGCGGCCTGGAAGTGACCTGGACTTCGACTCCGACCAAATGGAGCAACGAGTACCTCGAAAACCTCTTTGGCTTCGAGTGGGAGCTGACCAAGAGCCCGGCAGGCGCGCATCAGTGGACGCCGAAGAACGGCGCAGGCGCGGGCAAGATTCCGGATGCCCACGATCCATCGAAACGTCATGCGCCAAGCATGCTGACCTCTGACCTGGCGCTGCGCTTCGATCCAGCTTACGAGCAGATCTCCCGTCGCTTCCTGAACAACCCTGAGCAACTGGCAGACGCGTTCGCCCGCGCCTGGTTCAAGCTGACTCACCGTGACATGGGCCCGCTCGCGCGCTACCTGGGCCCGGAAACACCGGCCGAAGAGCTGCTGTGGCAAGACCCTATTCCGAATGTTGATCATGCGTTGGTGGATGATCAGGATGTTGCCGCGCTCAAAGGCAAGATCCTGGCTTCGGGGCTTTCTGTCTCGCAGCTGGTTTCAACCGCATGGGCAGCCGCTTCTACTTTCCGTGGCTCTGACAAGCGCGGCGGTGCCAATGGCGGTCGTCTGCGTCTTGCTCCGCAGAAGGACTGGGCGGTCAACCAGCCTGCACAACTGGCGGGCGTACTGAAGACGCTTGAGGGTATTCAGAGCGAGTTCAACGCAGCTCAGTCGAGTGGCAAGCAGGTTTCCATTGCTGACCTGATCGTCCTGGCCGGTAGTGCAGGTGTCGAGCAGGCTGCGAAGAACGCTGGCCAGCACGTCACGGTGCCGTTCACACCAGGCCGTGCCGATGCATCGCAGGAGCAGACGGATGTCGAGTCGTTTAGCTTCCTTGAGCCGATCGCCGATGGCTTCCGCAACTATCAGAAGGCGCACTACAAGGTCTCGGCAGAATCGCTGCTGGTCGACAAGGCGCAACTGCTGACCCTGACTGCACCGGAAATGGCTGTGCTGTTGGGCGGCCTGCGGGTCTTGAATATTAACGTCGGTCAGAGCAAGCACGGGGTCTTCACCGACAAGCCGGAAACCCTGAGCAACGACTTCTTCAAGAACCTGCTGGACATGGGCGTTGAGTGGAGAGCGACTTCAGGTGCCAACGACACCTTTGAAGCACGTGACCGCAAAACCGGCGCAGTCAAATGGACCGGCACCCGTGTCGATCTGGTATTTGGCTCCCATGCTCAACTGCGTGCGATTTCCGAGGTGTACGGCAGTTCGGACGCTAACGAGAAGTTCGTCAAAGACTTCGTGGCCGCATGGACCAAGGTGATGAACCTGGACCGCTTCGACCTGGCTTGATGTGTTTGATGTGCTGAGTTGAAAAAACGCCTCCCTTGCGGAGGCGTTTTTTTTACGGCTATCAAAAAGCGAAGGCTGGTTTTATCAGCGACTCATCATGCTTGCCGCCTGCTCCGTCGCTTCGGTCGTTCGAGTCGCCAGCTTGCGCACTTCGTCAGCTACCACCGCAAAGCCCCGCCCAGCTTCCCCGGCACGTGCAGCTTCAATCGCGGCATTGAGCGCCAGAAGGTTGGTTTGGCTGGCAATGCTCTGGATAGTGCCGACTATCTGGGTCAGTTGAGTGATGTTCTCTTCCAGGTTTTTCTGATGCTGTGCTTCGGTGTCGCGAAGAGCATCCTGCTCATGCTTCAAATGCACATCCACCAACGCACCGACCACCCTCAGCGGAACACCTTCGGGATTGCGACGAGTCTGGCCGCGTGCACGGAACCAGCGGTACTCGCCGGTTTTCATCTTCAGGCGGTACTCGATATCGAACGGCGTCTTGCCAGTCCGGTCATTCAAGTGCGCACCGAATGCCGTCAGACTGCGCTCCTTGTCGTCAGGGTGCAGCCGTGATGCCCAGCTATCCAGTACGTCAGGAAACTCTTCGACTGTTTCGAAACCCAAAAGCCGCCTGAACTGTGGAGACCACCAGAACGGGTTTCTCGCATTGACCGGGTCGCCAGCAATGACCTCCATGTCCCAGAGCCCGTCGGAGAGCATCTCCCGGGCCAGTTCGAATCGGGTAATGATCACATCGTGTTCCAGATCACGTTCAAGCTCATCGTGAATATCACGAAGCGAGCCGGCGACACGCAGCGGCGTTCCGCGTGCGTCTCTTAACGTTTCGCCTTGGGCATAGAACCAGCGATAAGTGCCGTTCTTCATCGCCAGACGATTCTTGACCCGGTACGGCGTGTTACCCGAGCGATCATTCAGATGCTTGGCAAATGCGTCGAGCGTGGCTTGTTTATCCTGCGGATGAAGCCGGTCTGCCCAGCTCGCCAGTACGTTAGGGAAATCTCGCTCGTCGTTAAAACCGAGAAGCGTGCGAAGTTGCTGCGACCACCAGAATCGATTGTTCGGGTTGACCGGATCGCCTGCTACGACCTCCATATCCCAGAGGCCCTCGCTCGACGCACGGTTGACCAGATCAAAGCGGGTCTCATAAGCGGCGGCCGAAGCAGAGGCTTCACCCAGAAGGTGGCGGGCGGTTTCCAGTTCCTGCTCAAGATCGGCGATACGTTGCTCGTCAAGACGACGCTGGGTACTCAGCGAACTCCAGCACTCAAGTACGCTGCTCTCTTCAGCGCAGCCTCTTACAACCGGCTCGCCAGCCCCCTTGAGAGAGGCAATAAGTTGTTGAAGGGCTTTTCTGTCACGACGTGGTCGGAATAAGTGAAACATGCACCGGGCTCTCGAAATAAAGTCAGATTTGCCGAGTCCCTGGCATGGCACTTCTTTATCGACATGCCGTGCGGTTTCTGAACCGTCAGATTGCGATCAGGTAATGGTCACTTGATCCAGAATCAACTTCACGGCTTGCTGGTCGGTTTGCGCCCCCGCCATCAACTCCGCTACCCAGCCGCAACCGGACTTCTCCAGATGAACTCGCCAATCACCGGGCCATTTCTCAAGCCCGTCCAGATTCAGGAATATGCAGCCACCCCGCTCAGCGTGCCCACCGCCAATTGACTGTTCAAAACAGAACGGTTTATCGGCTCCGGATGTATCGACGCTGAATAGGTAAACATCGTGTTTCGGGTCCTCAAGCGAAGGCGCACAATTGCGCTGACTGATCAGCTTCAACATTTCTCAATCTACTCCTGGCTATATGATTGACTGTGACGTCCATTACTTCGGGAATGCAGTTCGCGACGGTTTACGTCGCGAAGAGGACGCAGAGCGTCCAGACCGGCATTCCGACGCGGAGCGTCGCACGATAGTTGAGATTATCGTCCCCTACGCTCACCCCCTCGCTCCAAACCTGCGCAACACCACAACCCCAAGCAACGCCGATAACACCGACCCGATCAGTACGCCCACCTTGACCTCATCCACCAGCTCCGGCGCACCCGGGAAGGCCAGTGCGCCGATAAACAGGCTCATGGTGAAGCCAATACCGCACAGCGCCGCAACACCATAAAGCTGACCCCAGTTGCTGCCGTCCGGCAAGCGAGCCAGGCCGGCGCGGATGGCCAGTGCAGCGAGGGCGAAGATGCCGACCTGTTTGCCGATCAGCAGCCCCAGCGCGACGCCCAACGGCACCGGGTCCAGCAGTTTGTCGACAGTGATGCCTGACAGTGAAACGCCGGCATTGGCGAATCCAAAGACCGGTACGACGGCAAAGGCCACCCACGGGTGCAGTTTTTCTTCCAGATGCAGCAGCGGCGAGCTGGCTTCTTCATCGGGTTTGCCGAGCGGAATGCACAGTGCCAGCGCTACGCCCGCCAAGGTGGCGTGAATACCGGACTGGAGCATGAAGAACCACAACAGCGCGCCGACAATCAGGTAAGGCAGCAGCTTTTTAACGCCCAGACGGTTCAGCGCGACGAGCACGGCGATGGAGCCCAGTGCAGCCAGCAGCATGGGAATGGACAGATCGCTGGTGTAGAACAGCGCGATAATCAGCACAGCACCGAGGTCATCGAGAATTGCCAGTGCCGACAGGAATATCTTCAGCGACAACGGCACACGCTTGCCCAGCAATGACAGCACGCCCAGGGCGAATGCGATGTCGGTCGCTGCCGGAATGGCCCAGCCGCCAATGGTGTCTGACTGGCCCCAATTGAATGCCACGTAGATCAACGCCGGAACCACCATGCCGCCCAGCGCTGCGAAGCCCGGCAAGGCGCGCTGGCTCCAGGATGCAAGCTGACCGGCCAGCATTTCGCGTTTGATCTCCAAACCCACCAGCATGAAGAAGATTGCCATCAGGCCATCGTTGATCCAGTGCGCTACCGACATCCCGGCGAGCACGGTATGCAGCGCCGCAAAGTAGCTGTCGGCCAGCGGCGAGTTGGCGACGATCAGGGCTGCCAGCGCAGCCGCCATCAGGATCAGACCGCCAGCGGCCTCAGCGGCGAAAAAGCGCTTGATGAACGCCAGCGCGCTCGGGGATTCGGTACGGGGGGTGAGGTTGTGCATGCAGGGCTCCGCAGGGTACAGCGCAAAAAGGCCGCAACCTTACCACTCGCAGAGCCTGCCACAGCGCAGGTAAACCTGAGGATACAAATTAACGCGCATGCCCATCATAGCTTGAGGAATCAGGGCTCCTGTCTGCCAGACAACAGCCCTGCCCGCTTCACTTCTTGACGGTTTCTTCAAGCGTGAACCGGCCTAGCGGGTTCTGGCCGAAGTGCTCGACGTTTTTGCGTGAAACACTGATGTAAGGGCTGTAGTAAAGGTCGATCCAGTTGACGTCGGCTTTGGCCATTTTCTGCAGGTCGATGTACATCTGCTCACGCTTTTTGGGGTCCATTTCAACCCGTGCAGCAGCAACCAGCTCCTTGACCTTCTCGTTCTTGTAACGGGTCATGTAGTTGTTGTTGGTGTCATGGCCAAGCACGAAGGTGGTTTTCTGATCCGGGTCAAGGATGTCGTTGGTCCAGTACATCACGGAGATGTCGTAGTCCCCGGCAATCAGCATGTCCCAGCTCTGGCTCGGGTCGACTTTCTGCAGCGTCGTGGTCACGCCAACCTTGGCCAGTTGCTGTTGCAGCATGACCGCAATTTGCTCGTCGACTTCGTTGCCAGCGTTGACCACATAGTTGAGCTTCAGGTCTGCCGCACCGGCATCCGCCAGCATCTGTTTGGCCTTGACCGGGTCATACGGGCGTTGCAGGTTATCGGCGTAGTGATACAGCGCGCCCTTGGGAATGTAGGAATTGGCTACTGTGCCCAGCCCGAAGGTGGCGGCCTCGACCAGCGATTTCTTGTCGATCGCCATGTCCAGTGCCTGGCGTACCTCAGGCTTGGCCAATGCGCCGTGCTCATGGTTGAGCAACAAATGATCTTCACGGGTGGACGGGTCCAGGTGGACCACCAGATCAGGGTTCTTCTTCAGGTTTTCGACACGGGAGAACGGCACATAGATCGCTGCATCCAGTTCGCCCTTCTGGACCATCAGCATACGGGTGTTGTCATCCGGCACCGAGATCCACTCGACACCATCCAGACTAACGCTCGGCGCTTCCCAGAAGTTGGGGTTTTTCGCCAGAATCACCCGGTCACCGCGCCGCCATTCTTTCACCGTGAAGGCTCCCGAACCGACAGGCTTTTCGGCGTAGGCCTCTTCACCCAGGGTCTTCATGGCCTTCTCGGAGAGAATCGACACGTTGGGCAACGCCAGTTGCGAGAGGAACGAGGCCGATGGGTTCTTCAGGGTGATGACCAGCGTACGCGGATCTGTTGCGACGGCTTTGTCGATAATCTTGTAGGAATCGCTCCACAGCGAGCCCTTGTCGTCGCGGATTCGCAGCAGGCTGAATACTGCGTCGCTGGCGGTCAGCTCCGAGCCATCAGAGAATTTGGCCGGGCGTATCTTGAGCGTATAGGTCAGCCCGTCGGGCGAAATCGACCAGCTTTCGGCCAGCCCTGGCACCAGCTTGGTGCCCTTGTCGTCAACCCGGATCAGCACATCGTAAACGTTGGAAAATACCCAGTTGTCGATGTTTTGCGCGCTTTTGATCGGGTCGAAGGTGGTGCCGTCCTCACGACGGCCGATGGTCAGCACGCCCGCGGCTTCCGCCACTCCCGCTGCCAGGGAACAGGCCGCCAGCATGGCGACGGTCAGCATTTTCATTGGTCGAGCTTTCATACAAATGAACTCCTTGCCGGTGTCGGGACAGATGTTTGTTGTAGGTCTGGATCAAAAAACGGGTTCATCAAGTACACAGTCGTAGCGCTGCTCGCCGACATGCCGGGTGGGTGGCGCGACGCTGGAGCAGGTCGGTCTGGCAAACCGGCAACGCGGATGAAAGGCGCAGCCAGCGGGCAAACTCAGGGGGCTGGGCGGCTCGCCCTGCAAGGGTTCACCGGGCAGCGGACGATCCGGATCAATCTCCGGAATAGCCTGGATCAGCGCCGCGGTATAGGGATGACGCGGCTTGAGAAAGACCTCTTCGACCGGGCCCTCTTCAACGATTTTGCCCAGGTACATCACCGCCACCCGGTCACACAGGCGGCGCACGATGGCAAGATCGTGGGCAATGAACAGAATCGCCAGGTTCATACGCTGGCGCAGTTCCAGCAGCAGGTTGATGATCTGCCCCTGAATCGACACGTCCAGTGCCGCCACGCACTCGTCGGCAATGATCAGCCGTGGCTCGATGGCCAGCGCGCGGGCGATACCGACACGCTGACATTGTCCGCCGCTCAAGGCGCCCGGTTTGCGTTCGGCAAATTCTGGCCGCAGACCGACCATGTCGAGCAACTCGATGACCCGCGCCGGAATCTCGGATGCGCTGACCTTGCATTGCACTTTCAGCACCTCGGCCAGCGTGGCACCGACGGTCATGCGCGGGTTGAGCGAGGAAGACGGGTCCTGAAAGATCATTGCTGTTTCACTGCGCAAACGCTGCAGACTGATACCACTGCCTTGGGCCATGTCGACATCATCGAAGACGATCTGCCCGGAAGTAATGTCGTTCAAACGCAGAATCGCGCGCCCCAGCGTGCTCTTGCCGCTGCCAGACTCGCCCACCAGGCCCAGCGTTTCACCTGCACGAATGCTCAGCGACACACCGTTGACGGCATGCACCCAACGCTTGTTGAGGCCCATGAAACCTGATCCGGGGGCCGGGAAGCGCACCACCAGATCGTTGACGTTCAACAGCACGGAGCCGCTCATGAAACGGCCTCTCGGGAGTCTGCCAGCGGGTAGTGACAGGCCGCTTGGTGGGCAACACCCATCGACCGCATCAGGGGTAGCGTCTCGACGCAGCCTGCGCCCGCATGGCCGCAGCGCGCCTGAAAACGGCAGCCGACGGGCAGCGCATCGAGCAATGGCGGCTGTCCGGGAATGGTGCGCAGCAGGCCACTGCCCGCGCTGCTGGCGGGCTGGCAGTCGATCAGGCCGCGGGTGTAAGGATGGCGGGCGCGGGCCAGCACGTCGCGCTTGCTGCCGTGTTCACACAATCGACCGGCGTACATCACCGCGATGGAGTCGCAGGTTTGCGCTACAACGCCCAGGTCGTGGGTAATCATGATCAACGACAGCCCGTGACGGTCACGCAGGTCCAGTAACAGCCGCAGGATTTGCGCCTGCACCGTCACGTCCAGCGCGGTGGTCGGTTCGTCGGCGATCAGCACCTGCGGCCCGCAGCCCAGCGCCACGGCAATCATGGCGCGCTGGCGCATGCCGCCGGAAAACTCATGGGGAAAGTTATCCACACGCGAAGCCGGGTCGGGAATGCCGACCTGACGCAGCAGATCAATCGCCTGCGCCCGTGCCTCACGTTTCGAAGCGCCCTGATGCAGACGAAAACCTTCGGCAATCTGCTCGCCGATACGCATCAGTGGGTCCAGATGACTGCTGGGGTTCTGAAAGATCATGCCGATCCGCCGCCCACGCATGGAGCGCATGCCAGTTGCATCCAGCTTTAACAGGTCGACATCATTGAGCAGCACCGAACCACCGCGCACGTGCAGGTCCGGCGATGGCATCAGTTGCATCAATGCCCGGCAAGCCATGGTCTTGCCAGAGCCACTTTCACCGACCAGCCCGAGAATCTCGCCCTGCTGCAGATCGAACGACAGCCGGTCGACCAGCGTTACCTCGCGGCCACGATTGTTCGCAATCACGCTCATCTCGCGGACTGTCAGCACCGGCGTACTCATTGCCGCTCCCCCAGGGTTTCGGCAACGCCGTCCGCCAGCAGGCTGAAGCCCATGGCCAGCGTCACGATGGCCAGCCCCGGAAAGGTGCAGATCCACCACGCAGACGTCAGAAACGCCTGCCCTTCGGCGACCATGGTGCCCCACTCCGCCAAGGGTGGCTGTACACCCAGCCCCAGGTAGCTGACCGACGCACCGCTGAGCAGCACCAGAACAGCGTCAGACATGGAAAACACAATCGAGCCGAACATCGCGTTGGGCAGCAGATGGCGGAACAGAATGCGCAGGTGACCAAACCCCAGACTTCTGGCCGCCAGGGCGAAATCGCTTTCCTTGAGCACCAGAATCTGTGAACGGATCAGCCGTGCATAAGACACCCAGCCCACCAGCGCCATGGCGATGTAGAAACTGCTCAGGCCAGGGCCGAGAATCGCAATGATCGCCAGCATCAGCACCAGAAACGGAAAGGCCAGAACGATGTCGATTACGCGCATGCACAGGTTGTCGAAGCGCCCGCCGATGTAGCCCGACAATGCGCCGACAAACGTGCCGATGATGAATGGGAAAACCACCCCGAGCACACAGATCTGCAGGTCGATGCGTGCCGCCCAGATGACTCTGGACAGAATGTCGCGGCCAAAATTGTCGGTGCCGAACGGATGCGCGAGGTGCGGTGCGAGCATGCGCAGTTCGGTGTTCTGGTAAATCGGGTCATAAGGTGCCAGCCACGGCGCGAAGAGCGCCAGCAGCAGCCACACGCCAAGCAATGAGGCACCCAGCAGCATCGCCAGCCGGCCATTGCGCAAGCGCAGGCGTAGCCTTGAACGCCAGTGTGGGCGCAGGTGGGCGTGGGCGACGGTCATTTGATGTTCACCCTCGGGTCTATCGCGACAGTGGCCACATCAGCGAGGAAGTTGACGATTACCGTGGCACAGGCCAGCACCATGGCTACCCCCTGCACCACCATGTAATCGCGACTGAAGATGCCGCGCACCAGCAACTGGCCGATGCCGGGGATGGCAAACAGGCTTTCGATAACGACAGTGCCGCTGATCAGCCAGCCGATGTTCACCGCCAGCAGATTGATCGACGGCACCAGCGAGTTGGGCAATACATGACGACGAAACACTGCGCCCTCACTGACGCCGCGTGCCCGCGCCGCAGTAACGTGATCAGCCTGCAGTTCCATGAGCATGCTCGCGCGCAGGTTGCGAATCAGCACAGCGGACAAAGCCAGGGCGATGGTCAGGCACGGCAGCACCATGTGGTGGGCCTTGTCCAGCCAGTCACTGCCGTAACCGGACACCGGAAACCAGCCAAGCTGCACACTGAACAGCAGGATCAGCATGATGCCCAGCCAGAATGCCGGCATGCCCAACCCCGTGGTGGTGAAGACACGAATCAGGTTATCGCCCCAACTGCCCTTGTTGCGTGCAGCGACCGTGGCCAACGGCACGGCGATCAGCAGAGCCAGCAGGACGCTGCCACACACCAGAAACACAGTGGGCTCCAGCCGGGTAACGATCAGTTTGAGCACATCGATCTTGTACAGCAGCGATTTGCCCATATCGCCCTGCAAGAGGTTTTTCATGAAGTACACGTACTGTGTCCACAGGGGTTCATCCAGCCCGTACTGGGCGCGGATGTTGGCCAGTGCCTGCGGTGTGGAACGTGCGCCCAGCAGAATGCGCGCCGGGTCGCCGGGGATCGAGCGCACCAGAATGAAGGTCACCAGACTGATGCCGAACAGCACCGGCAGCAACTGCAACGGACGCTGGAGGATGAAACGATAACGACCCAGATTCATCAGACGCCCCGATGCTGTGACAGAAAATTCAGCAGGACCGGAAAGTACGCCGCCACCCCTTTCACGCAAAAGGGCAGAGCGAAGTTGTAGTCGAACATTGACCATCCGTCGACTTTGATTGTTTTGCGCTCATCCGCCTTGCTCGCATACCCCATCGCACCTCACCTTTGCGGACGTCGCTCATGGCCTCAACCCTATCGCGCAGCGCCATGGCAAACAGCTAGCAATTCTTATAGGTTTTACACGACTGACAGCCGGTTGGACGCAGGCGTGGCACTGTCCTTGCTAATTGCTATATTAAGACCCCCACACCGGCTCAATGACAAAGGAGGTCAAGCCATGCATATCAGGTTGTCGGATTTCAATTCGCGTCTGCAATCGGCATCTACAGTGGATCAGCAAATGGATTGCGCACTGTTACTGGCCTCGGATCTAGGATTCGATGCAGTGATTTACGATTACAGCCCGGTGCCCGTGTCCCATGATGGAGCACTGATCACACCTTCGTTGCTTTCATTGCGCAACACCCCCGCCGACTGGCACGCACTCTGGTGCAGCCAGGGGTACTACCAGATCGACCCGGTGCAACACCTGGCCGTGGCCAGCGTTTCGCCTTTCGTATGGTCATACCAGCCCAAGGCCGAAACGGTTCTGCAAACCTTTATTACCGACATGCACAAGCCGGTGGTGCGCTATCTGCATGACTCACACATGACGTGTGGCGTGACAGTACCTATCCACATGCCCAAGGGCGGTTTCGCCACCCTGACAGGCCTGTGTTCCGACAGCAGCGACGCGGCGCTGGAAGATGCCCGGCAGAGCCTGGCCGAGTTCGGTCTGCTGGCTCATGCCTTTCAGGAAGTCGCCTATCCGCTGTTTGACCAGAAGATGCGCTCCTGCAATGCGATCAAGCTCACCCGCCGCGAGCGTGAATGCCTGAGCTGGTCTGCCGAAGGGCTGACGGCCAGAGAAATCGCCGATCAGCTCAACCGTTCGGTCGCCACGGTAACGCTGCATCTGAATTCGGCCATGCAGAAACTGGGGGCCAAAAACCGTGTGCAGGCGGTCGTGCGTGCCGTTCACTACCGTTTACTCGACCACTGACCGGTTTATCAGCCAAAACCTATCATTTTCTATAGTTTTAAGATGCCACGCGCAGCGCTATGGTGCCCCGAACTATCCAGCAGGGACCGGCGACATGGCAGACATGACGATCAAGGAAGGTTTTGCGCCGTTCGGCGACTATCAGACGTGGTATCGCGTCACCGGCAACTTGCAAGGCCCGCGTACACCGTTGGTCATTCTGCACGGCGGCCCCGGTTGTACCCATGATTACGTGGACTCGTTCAAGGACCTCGCCAGTAACACTCAGGCCGTGATCCATTACGACCAGTTGGGTAATGGAAAATCGACTCGCCTGCCCCATGAGAGTCGCGAATTCTGGACAGTCGATCTGTTCTTGAGAGAGCTGAACAACCTGCTTGCCCACTTGGGCATCGAAGACAATTACGCGTTATTGGGCCAATCGTGGGGCGGCATGCTGGCTTCGGAACATGCGGTGCTCCAGCCCAAAGGCCTGAAAGCGCTGATTGTCGCCAACTCCCCGGCAGACATGCGTACCTGGGTAAGCGAGGCCAACCGACTGCGCGAGGCTTTGCCCGCAGCTGTGCAAGCTGCATTGCTCAAGCACGAACAAGCGGGAACGTTGACTGACCCGGAGTACCTGGAAGCATCGCGGGCATTTTATGACCGTCATGTATGCCGCATCACACCCTGGCCGGACGAGGTGAAACGCACCTTCGACCAGATCGACGCGGACCCGACCGTGTATCACGCCATGAATGGCCCTACCGAATTTCACGTTATCGGCACTTTGAAGAACTGGACCATTGTCGACAGGCTGGAAAACATCAAGGTCCCGACCTTGGTGATTTCGGGGTTTTATGACGAAGCCACTCCACTCGTGGTGAAACCTTACGTGGAGAACATCCCTGACGTTCGCGCGTCGGAGTTCAGAGAGTCCAGTCACATGCCCCATGTGGAAGAAAGAATGGCCTGCATGGGCTGCATAGCCGGTTTTCTGGACATATTGCCTGTGACCGCTACTCAGTCAGCGGCTTAGCCAGCAGGCTCCCAATGAATGCAGACCTCGAAAAACCACACCACTAGAGTTAATACTTTAACAACAGTGAATCGTGTAAACCGTTGACAGGATTCACTGTGTGACGGGAAGTTTTCGAGACCATTACTTAACAAACCCTAAACAACATTACATTCATCATGAAATAACTTTCATCGCTATTAATTAAAGCTCCCACGGCTTCAGCAGAAAAACAGTTATCGGAAAGGAACGTATTGTCCCTCCGCCTGTTTTGCCGCTGGAGGCAACCATGAACATCAGATCGCTGAATATTTCACGCAGGGCATCCCTGTTTTTTGGCGTTATTACCTTGCTGCTGATCGGCCTCGGAGGATTCTCCTACGTGCAGATCGACCACCTGCGCACGGCCGAGCAGAACATCGAAGAAAACTCGTTGCCCAGCATTCAGGTCGTCGACGACATTCAGATCGCCCTGCTTCATGCTCGTCTGGAAAGCATCAGGATGCTCGCCAGTACCGATCCCGCCGTGCACAGCACAGCAGAAGCCAAAGCCCGGGAAGCGATAGAGGCGCTCCGGTCGAACAGCGAGTTCTATCGGAAAAACCTGATTTCGGGCGAAGCCGACCGTGCGCAATTCGAAGACGCCAACAGCAAGATGGGGGCCTACATCGACGGCGTGAAACAGATCATCGCCATGGACAGCTCCGATCATGAAAAAGCTGTTTCCTTTGCGAACTCAGAGCAGGTTCAGCGCGCCACTGCCTATCAGGAAAAACTCACCACGCTGCGTGGGCACAACGCTGAAGAAGCCGTGAGCTCCGGAAAAGATGCCACCGACGTGTACAACCACAGCGTCAATGTATTGCTGACCGTTGTTATTGCAGCGTCCCTTCTGACCGTGGTTCTGGCGATTACCCTGACACGCAGTATTGTCGATCCGCTCAATGCTTCTCTCAAACTGGCAGAAGACATCGCCTCAGGCGACCTGACCCGGCAACTGGGCGTTACCGGCAGCGACGAAGCATCACGCTTGATGACGGCCCTCAACACCATGACGGGGAACCTGCGTACCACCATTCATGAGATTTCCGGAGCATCCGCCCAACTGAGCACCGCTGCCGTCGAGATGACGTCAATCACCGAAAGCGCCGACCGTACACTGCAACAACAGAACAGCGAAATCGAACAGGCCGCCACTGCTGTAAACGAAATGAGTGCTGCCGTAGAAGAGGTCGCTCGTAATGCTACGTCTACCTCCCAGGCTGCCCAACAATCCAGCCTCTCCGCCGACCTGGGCAACCAGCGCGTAACCGAAACCCTGACCGCCATGCAGAACCTGACCGGCCTGGTCGAGGGCTCCTCTGCACAAGTCACTGCCCTGGCCGGCCAGGCGCAGGACATCAGCAAAGTGTTGGGCGTGATTCGCGGAATTGCCGAGCAGACCAACCTGCTGGCATTGAACGCAGCCATCGAAGCCGCGCGTGCCGGTGAACAAGGTCGTGGTTTTGCCGTGGTGGCTGATGAAGTGCGCGCGCTGGCGCATCGCACACAAACGTCCACTCAGGAAGTCGAACAGATGATCTCGGCAATTCAGGCCGGTTCTTCGGCCACGGTCGAGTCCATGCAGAAGAGTACTCAGGAAGTCCACAGCACTCGCAAGACAGCAGAAGACGCCGGGCAATCGCTGCGCCAGATCACCGACTCGGTACTGGAGATCAATAACCGTAACCTGCAGATCGCTGCAGCATCCGAGCAACAGGCGCATGTAGCGCGTGATGTCGACAGAAGCCTGATCAGCATCCGTGATCTGGCCGTACAGAGCAGTGAAGGCACCCGGCAAACACTGATTGCCAGTACCGAACTTTCGCAGTTGGCAGTCAACTTGAATGATCTTGTACTGCGCTTCAAGACATGAGGCAAAACGGGATCCATAACTATCGGCATGGCGGCAAGGCAGCGGATTCGTCTGCTGCACCTTTTTATAGCACTAGTGCCATTTCTGGCAAAAAAACAATAACAAAATGCCAGCACTCGACCGCCATTAAAGTTGCACTTCATTTGTTTCATTAACGATACAAATACGTTCTATCAGGTATGATGCGCGCTACTTGAATACGGGAAGTATGAGGTATGCCGTGCAGAATCATCGTGGCCGACGATCACCCACTGTTTCGTGAGGGCATGCTGCGTACTATCGAGCGGCTGATACCTGAAGCGATTATCGAAGAAGCAGGCAATCTGGATGAAGTACTCACCCTCGCACGCCGGGGTGATGAGGTCGATACCCTGGTGCTCGACCTGCGCTTTCCGGGGCTCACTTCGATACAGACCATCGGCAGCCTGCGCAGCGAGTTCAAACGCACTTCAATCATTGTGGTCTCGATGGTCGATGATCTGGACACCATCTCACAGGTCATGTCTCAGGGTGCGGATGGCTTCATTGGCAAAAATATAGACCCCCTGGAAATTGCCGAATCCATCATCGCCATTCGCGATGGCGAAGTGGTGGTCAAGTACAAGCCCGAAGGTTCGTTACTGAGTGATCTGGACACTGGCGCAATCAGCCATCTGACCGCACGTCAAAGAGAAGTACTGGGGCTTGTGGCGTCCGGAAAAACCAATAAGGAAATCGCCAGGGATCTGGGTATTTCACCCTTTACCGTGCGTATTCATGTCTCCAGCCTGCTCAAGGCGCTTGGTGTGCCCACCCGATCGGCTGCCGCTGCACAGTTTTCCAGCCTGGCCGGCAAACAGCACTGAGACGGTAGCCGCCATGTCATTACTGCCCAAACGAATAGATCTGGAAATGACTCAGGCGCTACTGCGCATGGCGGTCATTGCCACCTCGATCCTTTACGCACTGATCGCGTACGGGATGGGGGAAATGTCAGAGAACAAGCTGTTTGTGATCCTGGCTTATTGCATGGGCTTCGGCGTCGTCACAGTAGGGCTGATCATACGCATTGCCCAGCGCCCGGGTGCCTCTGGCAGACGACGCCTGTTTGCCCTGGTGACTGATAATCTGGCGGGAATCGTGACGATCTCGGTTGGCGGCGAGGCCATGTTGCCGGTGTATTCGGTGATGCTGAGCATGACGGTCGGCTATGGCATGCGCTACGGGCGCAACTACTTGCTGCTGGCAACCGGCTTTTCCATGATTTCGTTGATGATCATCATCGTGCTCACGCCGTTTCTGCGTGAGCACCATGCTGTGGCCGTCATGATGATCCTGACCATGCTGGTCCTGCCGCTGTTTGTCTATTTTCTGCTTGGCCGACTGCACATGGCCCTTGAAGAAACCCAGGCGGCCAATCAGGCCAAGTCAAGGTTTCTGGCACAGGCCAGCCATGACCTGCGCCAGCCGATCCACTCCATCAGCCTGTTTACCGCCTGCCTGCGCGATGCGCCTTTGGGCGATAACGAACAACGTCTGGTGAATAACATCGACCGGGCGTTGAGTGCGGTAGAACAACTGTTTCGTTCGTTGCTGGACATCTACACCCTCAACCAGGGCGAAGTCGCACCGCGTCCCGAATCAGTCGACCTGGATGCACTGCTCAACGGGCTGGCCGCGCAGAACAGCGAGGCTGCTACCTGGGCTGGCGTGGATATTCGCGTACACAGCGGCAACCATCACGTCTGGACCGACCCCGCCTTGCTGCGCACGCTATTGCAGAACCTTGTTTCCAATGCATTCAAATACGCACCGGGCAAACCGATTCTGATTGGCTGTCGCCGGCAAAAAGGCACCGTCAGCATTGGTGTTTATGATCGGGGCCGCGGCATACCCTCCGAGCACTTGCCGCACTTGTGCAACGAGTTCTATCGCGTCCGCGAGAAGCGTGACCGCGACATTGAAGGTGTTGGCCTGGGGCTGAGTATCGTCAGCCGTATCGCCAGGCTCATGAACCTGCGGGTCAATATCAGTTCAGTGCCCGAGCGTGGCACTGCGGTAACCGTCAGCGGCCTGAAAGCGGTGGCCGCCAGCCAGCCGGTGAACAACATCGAAATCAACTGGAATACTCGCCTGCTTTCCGGTCTGCGCGTCATGCTGATCGAGGACAATCGCAACGTGCTTGAAGCCACCGCCATGTTGCTACGCAGATGGGGCTGCGAGGTCCAGACCTTCAGCAGCATCCCCGAGATCAGTGTCGACTGTGATCTGGTAGTCACTGACTTCGATCTGGATCGTACGGCGTCGGGCGCCGACTGCATTGCCTACCTGAGCGGGCTGCAGGGAAGGCGCATACCCGCCATCGTGATTACCGGCCATGAGCTTCAGCACGTTCGGCAGACACTGAACGATCCGGATATCCCCGTTCTTTCAAAACCGGTGAGGCCGGTCGAACTGCGCTCGCTGTTGTTGAGTTTCAAGGCCGGTTCGGCGGTGTACTGACAGCCATTGGAATGTGCTGCTTTCAGACGTTGGGCAGCAGGCTGTGGTCAATCCGTTGTGAAGCGTTCAACCACGTTGCCTTTGAACTTGATGAAGATGCGCGTAATCGACGCTTTTCTTCCGGTAGCTTGCGTGCCGCTCAGTGTGCTTGCGTCGCCCATTATTTCCTGTGCATCGCCCATGCGCGATTGCCCCTGAAGCAAGGTGGATGCCGCGTCTCCGGAACCATATCGGTTAGAGTACTTGACCGCCATCTTGGTCAATGAGTTAAGACCTGATTCGTTACGGTCGTAGTACCACTCGGAGCTGTTATCGGACACATTGTCCTGCGCCGAATAAGGCGCACCAAACGCCTGGCGAATCTGTTCCTTGGTCGACTTTCGGGCAATGATGTTGGCCCTTATATAGTCAGGCGCATATTTGTAATCACCGGTCAGGGTATCGAGCGGGTTGCTGCCACCGGTCGAACAGGCCGTCATGGTTGCTATGACTAGCGTAATCGCCGCCAACCCTCTTATGTTTGCCAAATGGCGAGAAATACCCATGCGCGTTCCCTCTGAAAACAAGTCTGTTGTGAGTGATCCGTTTACACCACTGCAAGACCTTTACGGTCGCGCACGCGCGGCCGGCGACGTTATAAAAACGTCGTCTGCCATCGACAAGTCAGGGTGTTATTCAGCGCATTAGCTTAAGTGGCCGACCCAGGGCCAGCCATAGTACGGATGTACTAGTAACAGTACGGATGTACTGCCTCTGCAGGCTTACAACTTTCTCAGAAACGGTAAGTCGCCCCCACACCCAAAAAGCTGGCGCGGTTCTGATAGCGCGCGCTGTAACTGGCCAGCGCATTGGCACGGCTGACATCAACACTTTCTTCTTTAAGATAGGCGTAGGCAACATCAAGGGTCAGTTCTTTGCTGACGTCATAACCCGCGCCCACACTGAAGATCGTACGGTCGCCGGTCGGTGTGCGTGGCGAGCGATTGGTATTGCTGGTCGGTGACTGATCCAGACGGATGCCGGTACGCAACGACCAGTGTGAATTCAGTCGATACGATGTGCCGAGCGCATAGGCCCAGGTATCGTGCCAGTCCAGCCCGCCTGCGATAGCGCCAGACAAGGACGCAGCCAGTATCCCACCGCGCGCGGGGCTGATGTTCTCGGTACTGAAACTCAGGTCCTTCATGCGGCTCCAGCGCGTCCAGGTCGTTCCCGCATAAAGTGTCCAGGCATCGGTGAGCTTCTGAGTGACTGACAACTCGTAGGATTCAGGAGTATCGACCTGTAGCGAGCAGTCATAGCGATTGCTGTTCAGCAACTGGGCTGGCGTACCGGCACCTGTGGCAACCTCGGTATGGCAATCAAGGTCATAGCGCACTTTGGAGTGGTAGGTCAGACCAGCCTGCGTGGTATCAGTCAGGCTGGCCAGAACGCCGATATTGAAGCCCAGCGCGACATCCTTGCCCTTCACTTTCACATTACTGTCGGCGATGGCCGGGTTAAGCGTCAGGTCCGACTCCAGCGAGCCGGCAAACTGATTGATGGTCGGCCCGAAGCCCACCGATACCCTGTCATTGAAGGCATAACTCAATGTCGGTTGCAGGGTCAGAACTTTTGCATCGCTCTTGCTGGCAAAGGCGCGCCCCTGAAAACCGCGTTCGTAATCCGTCGCCAGGCCGAACGGCACGTACGCGCCAAGGCCAATGGCCCAGTGTTCATTCAGCCTGCGGGTATAGAAACCGAACGGGATGGCCTTGAATGGCACCATGTCGCCATCGTTGCTGCCGCTCGAACGTCCACTCGCCCGGCTGATATCCGTCGATGCATCGATAAAGGTAGCGCCACCGGTGACCTGCTGGCCGGCCAGACGCGCCATGCCTGCCGGGTTGCCGTATACCGTGCCGGCATCTTCGGCGGCAGACGCCCGACCCGCAAACGCTGTGCCCATGCCGCTTATGCCTTGCTCGTTAAGCGCAAAGCCACCTGCATACAAGTGCGTGGAAATCATGGCAACCGTGAAGCCCAGGGTCGTCTTGTGCATGGTGTTCAATGCTCGCAGTAAGGGGTTCCGGTCAATCCGGCTGAAATAGGAAACTGTCTGCATACACCTTCAAAGTGTTTTCAGGCATTCCATGCGCTGGCAAACCTGCGATTTTATCAACGCAAAAATGGGATCCCTATAGTACACATGTACTAGTACACACCTCTTGGGTAAGTCCTTAACGTTGACAAGGGCATTAAACTCGTTAAATAGTTGGAGGCGAGGAACACAATATTTCATGTAAGCCACGATCAGGTATGGCACGATCACTTCCTGCACAAGATCGGCAGCGCCAGGCGTACTGCCAAGGCTGCATCAGTGCTTTTATGACCAGGGTGACGCATTTTGAACAACAAATTGACTTCAGCAGAGCTGGCAGTCATCAGTGAGATCGAGGCCACTTCCAGCCTTTTAAGGCTGGTGACCCGGCTGACCGGCCTGAGATTCGCGGCAATTGCCAAAGTAACCGAAACCAGCTGGACGGCATGTGCTGTGTACGACGAGATCAAGTTCGGACTGGAGGCCGGTCACGAGCTCAAACTGGAAACCACGCTGTGCAATGAGTTACGCCAGCACAAGCGTCCTATCGTGATCAACGAAGTTGCCACGGATGCGGTCTACGCAGAGCACCCCATCCCGAAACTCTATGGTTTTCAGAGCTATTTCTCGTTGCCGATCATTTTCCCCAACGGAGACTTTTTCGGCACGCTGTGCGGTCTGGACAACGTGCCGACGCCACTCGACGACGTCGATACGCTCGATACCCTGAAAGTCTTCTGCACGTTGATCGCCAGCACGCTGTACGCGCACTACCAACTGCAGGAAATGCAGGAAGTCACTGCTTAAGGCATGGAATGCCTCAGGTGCGCAATTGCCGTTCCATGATCAATGTGCGCTCCTCCCCTTCCTGATGCTCTCGCACCAACCTGAAACCCAGCGCTGTATAAAACTCCTGCGCGGTCAAGGATGACGGCACAATCAGCAGCTCCAGGCCTGCCCCACGGGCGATATGCTCCAGCTCTGCCATCAACAAACGCCCGATGCCCCGACGATGCCAGTCAGGGTCGACAAACACCGAGCGCACCACCTGACCCTCCAGGCTGGCAGTTCCGACAACCACCTCCCCCGCCACCGCCACAAACATCCGACGTTGCTGCATGAGCCGCTCAATGGCAGCCGGGCTGAAACTCAGTTGCACGCGCTCGATCACACTGGCCGGGTAATCCCTGGCATTGCTGGTACGCAAGGCAGTCAGCACCACTCGACTGATGGCGCCAGCGTCTGCTGTACGTGCGGGTCGAACCTTGATGTTCATTTTTCGTACCTGGGCAGATAAACCGCAAATGAAGCGCACAGTGAAAGCCGTGCTTCGTTCATACCGAGCCATGAGCGTTTTGCTCATTTGCAACCAAACGACGAATGGCAATGTTTGTAACACTCAGAATACAAAAGAGCAGGCCCTTTATTTTATGGGGCTGCAAGACCGATAGCGCTCAAAAATAACCGTTTGTGGCCGATCAACCTGTACCTCGCCTGTAATTGAAATTTTTTCATCTGTTAAAGTCAGTCTCGTGATGTCATATAGTCATCACCGAACACCCATCGAGAATTTTATGAACGCCAGTGCCCCCATTCCGCTGAATGAAACGCAACGTCTGTTGCGCATCAGGGAGCTGTGCGTGCTTGAAGACACCTCCGACGATGTGTTCGATGAAATCGTGGCAATGACCGCCGATTTCTTCCAGACGCCGATTGCGTTGATCTCGATTGTCGATGAACACCGTCAGTGGTTTCGCGCCCGAGTGGGGCTGAGTGCCCGGGAAACGCCACGCAACGTCTCGTTCTGTGCCTACACGATCCTTTCCGACACGTTGTTCGAAATTCCGGATGCGACCCTCGACGACCGGTTCGTGAACAATAGCCTGGTGACCGGCCACCCCGATATTCGCTACTACGCGGGTGCCCCGCTGATTACCGATGACGGCATCGCTCTGGGCAGCCTGTGCGTGATCGACACCAAGCCGCGTGAACCGATGAGCGAGCATCAGACGCAGATGCTCAAGCGTTTCGCCTCATTGGTCATGAAACGCATAGTCAGCTTGCGTCTCAGTTGCTTCATTGACCAGCCGACCGGCTTGTATAACCGCTCACGCCTGCAGGAAGACATCCATCAGGCACTGGCATCGAGCGTTGATTATCAGTTGGTCGTGGTGGACATGATCACCTCTGCGTTCCTGAACGACATTGTCAAGGCTCTGGGCTACAGCTTCTCTCAGGACCTGGTGACCGAAATCAAGAGCCGCCTGGAGCATCTGCTGCCGCCAACCTGTTCGCTGTACAAGGTCAGCCCTACCCGCTTCGGCTTTCTGCTGGCCGGAGACCGAGTGCCTGATCATCTGTTTCGGACCATTCTCGAAGACTTCGAGACCCCCGTGGAATGCCGGGGCATTCCGGTGCAGATGCAGGTAGGTCTGGGGGTTGTCACCCTGAACCGCGACCCGACCGAAGAGCAGGACTGGATGCGCATGGTCATCAGCGCTGCCGATGATGCTCGCGACCGGAATCTGGGCTGGGCGATGTATGAGCCGCACTTCGATGCCGCTCAGCAACGTGCTTTCAAACTGCTCAGTTCGTTGACCAGCGCGGTGCACTCGCATGATCAACTGCGCCTGGTCTACCAGCCGCGCATCGACCTCGCCTCCGGCCTGTGCACCTCGGTAGAAGCCTTGCTGCGCTGGAACCACCCGACGCTCGGTCCCATCGGGCCTGCCGAATTCGTACCGCTGGCCGAGAAAACCGCACTCATGCGTCCGCTGAGTCTGTGGGTGCTGACAAGCGCAATCGAGCAGGCCGCCCGCTGGCAGCAACAGGGCTTCGATTTCCGTATTGCGATCAACGTCACCCCGGAAGACCTCACCGGTCCGGCTTTCACTGACCGGATGATCCGCCTGCTGGGTCAGCACAAGATCGACCCCACGCGCTTTGAGCTGGAGTTCACCGAGGGCGCGTTGATGCACAACCCGGCCGAAGTGCGCCACCAGCTGGAACGCATGCGGCAGATGGGCATGGATGTGGCGATCGATGACTTTGGTACGGGCTACAGCAACTGGAACTACCTGCGGCAATTGCCCGCAACCACCGTCAAGCTCGATCAGTCGCTGATTCGCAATCTGGCGTCCGACAAGACCGATCAGCGTCTGGTCAAGGCACTGATCGGTCTTGCCAAGAAGCTGGGTTATTGCGTGGTGGCCGAAGGCATCGAAACAGACGACATTCGCCGTCTGGTCAAGCAATGGGGTTGTGACGAGGGTCAGGGCTATCTGATTTCCAAGCCTATGGAAGCCGACGCCGTACTGAACTGGCTAGGCCCTGACCGCCGCCTGCAAACGGTCACTGAAGCCGCCGAAGCCGCCGTCATCCGCGACAAACGGTTATAACCTTAGAACACTTCTTCATAACCGTTTGCAACACAAGCCGTTATGCTGCCCGCCACTTTTTGCCTGATGCGTTTGCTTGAATGGGTTGGTTATGGAAGCGGGTGGTCTGGGGTTTGTAGTTGCAGGGTTGGTAGTCGGTTTTATCGTTGGCATGACCGGGGTCGGCGGTGGCTCGCTGATGACGCCCATTCTGTTGTGGTTCGGCATCAACCCGGCCACGGCGGTCGGCACCGACCTTCTGTATGCGGCGATTACCAAATCCGGCGGGGTTCTGGTACATCGCAAGAATGACAACATCGACTGGAAAGTCACCGGTCTGCTGACCCTGGGCAGCGTCCCTGCCGTGCTCCTGACGCTGTGGTTCCTGAGCACGCTGCACACCGCACCTGAGGCCCTGAACGCGATCATCAAGCAGGCGCTGGGCTTTGTGCTGCTGCTCACTGCCCTGGCCGTTCTGTTCAAGAAAAAGCTGCTGGCCTTCGCTCATGGTCGCGGGGACGGGCATTCGTTTTTCAGCGGTACGAGCCTGACCGTATTAACGGTCATCACCGGTTTGATCCTCGGCACCATGGTCGCACTGACCTCCATTGGTGCAGGTGCGCTGGGTACCGTGGCGTTGTTCATCCTCTATCCGCTGCTACCGACCCGGCGTCTGGTAGGCACGGAAATCGCCCACGCCGTCCCTCTCACGCTGGTTGCAGGTCTGGGCCACGCGAGCATGGGTAACATGAACTGGGAATTGCTGGGCTGGCTGCTGATGGGCTCATTGCCCGGCATTTACCTGGGCAGCCACATGGCGGGCCGCGTTTCCGACGACCTGCTGCGGCCTTTCCTGGCCATCATGCTGGGCATGATCGGCTTCAAGCTGGCGTTCTGATCCTGACGCCCATCAGCCTGTCACATTTTTGCGTCAGGCTGCCCGCTTGGCAAAACCTGAAAAGCCGCCCGTACCTGTTCAGTTGCGAACGGCGCGCATTCATCGGGAATTGTAATTTTTTGTAGCTCGATACCGATTTTCGGCGCAGGATTTCGTCCGTCTGCTTTCGCGCCGATGACCCGGCACAGACTTACCCTCACTGACAGGAGATGCCAACAATGCTCATCCGAATTGAAGAAGGTGTACATGGGGCTGCTTGGGTTGTAAAACTGGACGAATACCCGGTCAAGTGCCGGAGTTGGCAGGAAGCCAGAGAATTCGCCGATCGCATGAAATCCAGGATCGATGCACCTCATTCGTTGCCTCATCTGGCACGACGCGTAGCACCTGAAAGACACTCAAGCGCAATGGCCCGCTAGGCTCCAGAACCCGCTCCTGAATAATTCGAGACCGCGTTGTCAGGCGACTGGCAACGTTGTTTCATCCCGTCACAATGCCTTTCATTCTGTTACACCACTTCTCGTTTCCATGACATCCGTTTCACATCCTCTTCACGTCCGGCTGCGTAAATTGACCCTACTCCTTTGATGAATCCCATTTGGCCCACCCCGTTGTGGGCCATTTTTTTGCCTGCAGAAAAGTACCAACGCGCCACTATCAATCAGGCCGGGTTACTCGCTTTGCACCTTTTGCGACGAAGAAGCAGTCAGGACCGGGCTGCTCAAGACACCAGCGCTCAACTCCGCCAGGCGATCATTGCCCGTACCATTGGCCATATTGTTGCTCCAATTCGCTGTCGTCGTTGCCACCCAGCCCAGCACGAACAATGCAACCGCCTGCAACGCCCACTTGGTAATGATCGACATGTGCTCTCTCCTTGTTCGGGTCTGGATGGCGAGCATGTAAACACCCCACCATGACAGAAGAATTGCAGAGATTTTTATTTTTGCCAGCCACAAGCCCATCTTTGTGAAAAGAATGTTTGCGAAACGGGAATGAGCGGTCTGCAAGAGAAATACCCACACCCGTGGGTGGGGTATTTCCAGAAGGCGGGGTCAGTACTTGGTGCTTTGCTGCTCAGGCCTGGCAGGCGTGTCCACATGGCGCGGGCCAGCGACCAGCAGGGCCAATACGCCAACAATCGGCACGGCAACAACAACGATGATCCACATCAGCTTGTTGCTGGATTGCGTCTTGCTCTTGCGGATACGCATGACTGCCCAAATGTCTGAAATCACGATCAGAGCAGTCAGCGCTGCAAACAGCCACAAATGATTTTCCGATATCCAACCCATTTGAAATCTCCTGCACCATCAACGAAGGCAGCCAGACCGGCTGCCCTACTGTAGAAGAGGCCGGAAAGCGGCCTAAAGTTCAGAGAATCTTTCGGATTGTGCGTCATGTCCTGGATCGGACGCAGAGTGTCCAGAATGGCATACCGACGCAAAGCGTCGGCACGATAGCTGCGAAATTATCGTTCCATACGCTCCAGCGCGGGAATGCCGCTCGTGACGCTCCTGTCAGGTAATCGGTGCCGGGTTGAACAGCGTGATGTCGTTGTGCAGCCGGTAGTGCTCGGTCCAGGTCTTTTTCTTGCCGCTGGCCACATCCAGATAGAAGTGGAAAAGCTCCCAGCCCAGATCCTCAATGCTTGCGCGTCCAGTCGCAATGCGTCCGGCGTCTATGTCGATCAGGTCAGGCCAGCGCTGAGCCAGTTCGGTGCGGGTCGAGACCTTCACCACCGGTGCCATCGCCAGACCATACGGCGTACCGCGTCCGGTAGTGAACACATGCAGGTTCATGCCCGCAGCCAGTTGCAAGGTACCGCAGACGAAGTCACTGGCCGGCGTAGCACAGAAGATCAGCCCCTTGCCATTGACCCGCTCACCAGGGCCGAGCACGCCGTTGATGGCGCTGCTGCCTGACTTGACGATAGACCCGAGGGACTTCTCGACAATGTTCGACAACCCGCCCTTCTTGTTGCCCGGCGTAGTGTTGGCGCTGCGATCTGCCTCGCCTTTGGCCAGGTAACGGTCGTACCAGTCCATTTCCCGTACCAGTGCCTGCGCGACCTCCTGATCCTGCGCGCGGGATGTCAGCAGATAGATGGCGTCGCGCACTTCGGTTACTTCGGAAAACATCACCGTCGCACCGGCACGCAGCAACAGGTCCGAGGCGTAGCCCAGCGCCGGGTTGGCGGTGATGCCGGAAAACGCATCACTGCCGCCGCACTGCATACCGAGGATCAACTCCGAAGCAGGTACTGTTTCACGACGACGCAGGTTCAGCTTCTGCAGGCGCGTCTCGGCCAGCTCCATGATCTGTTCAATCATTTCGTTGAAGCCGTGACTGGAGTCCTGAAGCCGATACAGCCAGGGCTCGCTCAGGTCCACAGAACTGTCGCCCTCGTGCATCACCTGCCCGGCCTGCAACTTCTCGCAGCCCAGGCTGATCACCAGCGCCTCGCCACCCAGGTTCGGGTTGCGTGCCAGATTGCGCACAGTACGAATCGGGATGTAAGCATCGGTGGCGGTAATGGCCACGCCGCAGCCGTAGCTGTGGGTCAGGGCCACCACGTCATCGACGTTCGGGTACTTGGGCAACAGCTCGTCGCGGATGCGCTTGACCGCATGATCAAGTACGCCGGTCACACACTGCACGGTGGTGGTGATACCAAGAATGTTGCGGGTACCCACGGTGCCGTCGGCGTTGCGATAGCCTTCGAAGGTGTAACCCTCGAGCGGTGCCTGTTTCTCGGGCACCGCGTCGGACATCGGCAGGCTGTCGAGCGCAGGTGCCGAGGGCATGCGCAGCTGGTCTTCCCTGACCCAGCTGCCACGCGGTATCGGTTGCAGTGCATAGCCAATGGTGTGGCCATAACGAATCACGGCCTCGCCCACGGCCAGGTCAACGGTGCTGACCTTGTGGCTCTGCGGGACGTTATCGACAGTCACCAGGCCGTTGTCGAATTCGGTTCCGGCCGGCACGCCCTGGTCGTTGACCACGACCACGACGTTATCCAGCGGATGCAGCCGGATATAGCGCGGCGAATCGGCATGTTGAATCAGGTTCATCACGGTTTCCTCAGGATTTCGCTTCGGAAAGGTCGCTGACCGAGTCGTTCAGCAATGGCCCCTTGGCAGGCGGCTCTTTCAATTCCACACGCTTGATTTCACCCACAATGAAAATGTAACTGATTACCGCCAGCAGCGCGTTGGCGCCCACGAACACCAGTGCCCATTTGAACGAGCCGGTGCTGCTGATGATGTAACCAATCACGATCGGAGTGGTGATCGATGCAATGTTACCGAAGGTGTTGAACAGACCGCCGCTCAGACCGGCAATCTGCTTGGGTGAAACATCGGACATGACAGCCCAGCCCAGTGCACCGACGCCTTTGCCGAAGAATGCCAGGGCCATGAAGCCCACCACCACCCATTCGATATCAACGTAGTTGCAGGTCACGATCGAGGTGGACAGCAGCAGGCCACCGATGATCGGTGCCTTGCGGGCAAAGGTCAGCGAGTGGCCCTTGCGCAGCAGGTAGTCGGAGATGATTCCGCCCAGCACGCCGCCAATGAAGCCACAGATAGCTGGCAACGAGGCGATGATGCCCGCCTTGAGGATGGTCATGCCGCGTTCCTGAACCAGGTACACCGGGAACCAGGTCAGGAAGAAGTAGGTAATGCCGTTGATGCAGTATTGGCTGAGGTAGATACCCAGCATCATGCGGTTGGTCAGCAACTGGCGGATGTAATCCCACTTCGGTCCGCTGCTGGCTGCTTTTTCCTTGCCTTTGCCCTTGTCCTGATCCAGGTCGACCAGCGCACCATTGCTGGAGATGTGTTCTAACTCGGCCTCGTTGATCATCGGGTGATTGCGCGGACCGTAGATGACCTTCATCCAGATCATCGAGAACAGGATACCGACTGCGCCCATGACCACGAACACGTGCTGCCAGCCGTAGGTGTAAACAATCCAGCCCATCAGCGGAGCGAACAGAACGGTGGCGAAGTATTGCGCCGAGTTGAAGATCGCCGAGGCCGTGCCGCGCTCGGCGGTCGGGAACCAGGCGGCGACAATGCGGGCGTTGCCCGGGAAGGAAGGCGCTTCAGCCAGCCCGACCAGAAAGCGCAGCATGAACAGCGCGACAATGGCGGTGGAAATGCCGAACTCACCCACATAGCCTTGCAGCAGGGTGAACAGCGACCAGGTGAAAATGCTCATGGCGTAGACTTTCTTCGACCCGAAACGGTCGAGCAGCCAGCCACCGGGGATCTGACCGGCCACGTAGGCCCAGCCAAATGCGGAGAAGATATAGCCCAGAGTGACCGGAGTGATGCCAAGGTCTTTCTGGATGCTGGAACCAGCGATAGCGATGGTGGCACGGTCGGCGTAGTTGATCGTGGTGACCAGAAACAGCATCAACAGAATCAAATAGCGGACGTGCGTCGGCTTGGACTTTTGCATTGTAGAGCTCCCACTGATTATTTTTTTACGCGGGTAAAGCTGTTTTTGGGTGTTGCATTACAGGCCCCTTGGCAGTGTCGCGGCGACGACAGCTACCACCTGTAAGGGTCATGCATTCCAACGACAAAACCGCTGATCGCTCAGCGGTTACGTCCTGGGGGTGTTACTGCTTGCCTTGCTTGTCCATCAGCGCGGCGAGCATGTCGCACTCGTCCGGGGTCAGGTCGGTCAATGGCGCACGCACCGGGCCTGCGTCGTAGCCGGCGATTTTTGCGCCGGCCTTGACGATACTCACGGCATAGCCAGCCTTGCGGTTGCGGATTTCCAGGTAAGGCAGGAAGAAATCGTCGATGTATTTACCGACCGCCTGATGATCGTCGCGGGCGATGGCGTGGTAGAAGTCCATCGCCAGTTTCGGTACGAAGTTGAACACAGCAGACGAGTAGACCGGCACGCCCAGCGCCTTGTAGGCAGCGGCATAGACTTCAGCGGTCGGCAGGCCGCCCAGGTACGAGAAGCGGTCGCCGAGACGGCGGCGGATCGAAACCATCAGCTCGATATCACCCAGGCCATCCTTGTAACCGATCAGGTTCGGGCAACGCTCGGCCAGTTGTTCCAGCAGGGTTGGCGTCAGGCGGCAGACGTTACGGTTGTAGACAACCACACCGATCTTGACCGACTTGCACACCGCTTCAACGTGGGCGGCAACGCCGTCCTGGCTGGCTTCGGTCAGGTAATGCGGCAGCAGCAACAGACCTTTGGCACCCAGACGCTCGGCTTCCTGAGCGTACTCGATGGCCTGACGGGTCGGACCGCCTACACCGGCCAGAATTGGCACGCTGGTGGCGCAGGTGTCGACGGCAGTCTTGATGATTTCGGAGTATTCGCTGGCGGCCAGGGAGAAAAACTCACCTGTACCACCTGCAGCGAACAGAGCGCTGGCGCCGTACGGTGCCAGCCACTCGAGACGTTTGATGTAGCCCGCGCGATGGAAGTCGCCCTGAGCGTTGAAATCGGTAACCGGGAAAGACAGCAGACCGGATGAGAGGATGGACTTCAGTTCTTGTGGATTCATTATTCGAACACCCTGGAGGACATAATTGTTAGAAGATCACCGGGTCAGTGCCGATGTCGTAAGTCATCGTACAACTGATAATAAAATCACTCAACAGGGATTTTCGGGTTTTTTCAGAGGGAGAGGACCGGGGCCGTTTTTGGCTCACGCGATGCCGCGTAGATTTGTGACGCAGAGCGTCACGACAGGCATTCCCACGCTGGAGCGCGCGGAACGATGATCTCAACTATCGTGCGACGCTCCGCGTCGCATGCCGTTCTGGACGCTCTGCGTCCTCTTTAATCGTCAGGCCCGCTGAGACTCGGCTTCTTCATGCGCGTGGCGCAGGCGTTCGCGGCTGTTGGTCAGGTGCAGGCGCATGGCGGCGCGGGCCGCATCGGAGTCCTGACGGGCGATGGCGTCGAAGATTTCCTCGTGCTCGCGGCTCAGGCGGTCCATGTAATGCTGCTGATCATCATGAGCCAGACGCGCAGAGTTCAACCGTGTGCGCGGGATGATGCTGGTGCCCAGATGGGTCATGATGTCCGTGAAATAGCGATTGCCGGTCGATAGCGCAATCTGCAAATGGAACTGGAAGTCAGACGCCACCGCATCCGTGGCGTGTGCGGCACTTTCATTGAGCGCGTCCAGCGCCGAACGCATCGCCGCCAGTTGCTCGTCACTGCGGCGCTGGGCTGCCAGCCCGGCCGACTCTACTTCCAGGCTGATACGCAATTCGAGAATCGCCAGCACATCACGCAGAGTGACAATGGTGGCCGGATCGATCCGGAACCCACTAGGGCTTGGCGTATCGAGAACGAAGGTGCCGATCCCGTGACGCGTCTCGACCAGACCGGACGCTTGCAGGCGCGAAATCGCCTCGCGCACCACGGTCCGGCTGACGCCCTGCTCTTCCATGATTGCGGATTCGGTGGGCAGTTTGTCGCCACGCTTGAGCTGACCGCTGCGAATTCGCTCGGACAGCTCAGTCACCAACTCCTGCGCGAGGCTGCGGTGTTTTCTACGGGCGCGGGGCGGAGCGCTTTGATTTTCCATCCAACATCGATCTCTGGACTGCTAAACATGGGCTAATCATAGCTCAGCGGTTGTATGATCACACCCTCAAAAGCGCCACCCGCCCAACAGCGTCAACCTCAAACCGCTGTAGGTGTCGGTTGCTCGAGCAGTTTTGCGTTCTCGATACGCACATGCCGACCATGAAAGCGTTTGAGGCTGCTGCGGTGTCCGATACTGACCAGCGTCAGACCGGGCAGGCCATCAATGATTGCGCGGTGCATGGCAGCCTCGTCATCCTCGTCCATGGCCGAGGTGGCCTCATCCATATACAGCCAGTTCGGCGCGACCAGCAAGGCGCGAGCAAACGCCACTCGCTGCTGCTCGCCGGGCGACAAAAAGCGCTGCCAGTGATTGCTTTCATCCAGTCGCGGTATCAGGTGCTCCAGACGGCACTGGCTCAGCACATCGGCAAAGCGTTCTGCCGGGTAGCGCTGCGCAGGTTGTGGATAACTCATTGCCTCACGCAAGGTGCCGATGGGCAGATAAGGCCGTTGCGGCAGGAACAGCGCCGTCCCTGCGGGCACACGAATCTGACCCGAGCCGTGCGGCCATAGACCACCGAGAGCCTTCAGCAACGAGCTTTTGCCACTGCCCGAGCGACCACTGAGCATCACTCGCTCTCCCGGACCGATATGCAGATTGGCATCACTCAACAGTTGACGCCCCCCTGCGAGGCTCAATTCCAGGTCACGCAGGTCCAGCGTGTCGTTAGCGTTAACCCTTTCAATGGCCGGTTGCTGCGCTTCATGATCAGTCATGGCCTGACGGAAGCTCAGCAGACGGTCACACGTGGCGCGCCATGAGGCCAGCGTGCTGTAGGCGCTGATGAACCAACTGAAGTTCTCCTGCACGTTGCCAAATGCCGAATTGATCTGCATCAGATCACCCAACTCGATCTTGCCCGAAAAATACCGCGGCGCAGCCACGATGAAAGGAAAAATCAGGGCAATCTGCGAATAACCGGATGTGAAGAAGGTCAGCCGCTTCTGGACTTTCATGGATGCCCGGAAGTTATTCCAGATCATCATGAAGCGCCCGCTAAGGCGCTGGTTTTCATTACGCTCGCCCTCGGACAAGGCAATGCTTTCGGCGTTTTCCCGTACGCGCACCAAGGCAAAACGCAGGTCCGCCTCAAAGCGCTCCTGTTGGTTGTTCAACGGGATCAGGCGCTTGCCGATCCAGTGCGTCAACAGGCTGCCGACAAGCGCATAAAGCAAGGCCGCCCAGAACATATAGCCGGGTATGGTGACCCCGAACAGTTCGATGCTGCCCGACACGCCCCAGAGAATGACCGAGAACGAAACAAGACTGACGACCGCGCTCATCAGGCCAAGCCCGAGGCTGAGGGTGCTGGTGGTGAACTCGTTGAGGTCTTCGGACAGACGCTGGTCGGGGTTGTCGGTGTACCCGCCCTGCTCCAGGTGATAGTAGTTTTTGTCTGCGAGCCAACGGGCGAAGTGCTGTTCAGTCAGCCAGCGACGCCAGCGGATGGTCAGCAACTGGGTCAGGTACAGACGATAGACCGCCGCCAGAATGGCGATCGCGGCGATCCCGCTGAAGTACAGAATCAGGTGGGTGAAGGCAGCCAGGTCCTTATTCTGCAGCGCGTTGTAAAAATCCCGATACCAGCTGTTGAAGAAGACCGACACTTGTACGCTGAACAGCGACAGCGCAATCACCGAAACCAGCAACAGCCAGGCGGTGACCTTTTCCTCACTGCGCCAATAAGGCGTTATCAGCTTCCAGACGCGGCGTAGAAACGCCCCTTTCACAGTGTCGTTGACGGCAGAATATTCAGCATTGCGATTCATGTGGGTCAGGCTCGCTCTCTTTGAAAGTACGATGCCTGAGCACAATGAAGCAAAAAAACGCCTACACGGCCACTATGAAAAAACCTTCATTAACGCCGCACCGGACGCTTCTGCAGCTTGCGCTGCAAGGTCCGGCGGTGCATGCCCAGCGCCCGGGCTGTAGCGGAAATATTGCCCTCGTGCTCGGTCAGCACGCGCTGGATGTGCTCCCACTGCAAGCGATCCACCGACATCGGATTCTCGGGGACCAGCGTGTCGAGGTTGGCGTGTTCGGACAGCAGAGCCGCCAGCACATCATCGGCATCAGCCGGTTTGCACAGGTAATTGCACGCGCCGCGCTTGATGGCTTCAACTGCCGTGGCGATGCTCGAATACCCGGTGAGGATCACCACACGCATGTCCGGGTCCATTTCCAGCAGTTTGGGCAACAGCACCAACCCTGAATCGCCATCCATTTTCAGGTCCAGCGCGGCATATTCAGGAATGTCCTGCTGCGCCAGCGCCAGGCCTTCCTCGGCTGAACCTGCGGTGCTCACCCGAAAACCACGACGGCTCATGGCCCTCGCCATTACACGGGTGAACGTCGCGTCGTCATCGACCAGCAACAGGTGCGGCAGCTCTTCGCCTTCGACCTGGATGTCTTCGTCACTCATGCTTCTTCTCCTCGCGTATCTCGGGGCAGGCGCAGCTCGGTGAGCGTACCGCCTTCTTCATGACTGTAGAGCTTTACCGAGCCACCCGCACGGGTGACGCTGGCCTTGCTCAGAAACAGACCCAGGCCGAAACCTTTGCCCTTGGTAGTAAAGAACGGCTTGCCGATCTGTTCGGCAATCGCCAGCGGCACACCTGCGCCATGGTCACGAATACTGATACAGACTTCTGCGCTGTCCCAGTTCAGGTTGACTTCAAGGCCATCAGGGCAGGCGTCGGCCGCGTTGTTGAGCAGGTTGAGCAGCGCCTGGGTCAGGTCCGGGGGCGGGGCCAGCATCGGCACCTCACCCTTGCCCAGCTGGTAAAAGCGGTAGCTCACTTCCGGGCGCATCAAATGCCAACGGTTAAGGGATTCGTCCAGCCAGCGGGTGGCAGGCTGCTGTTCAACGGCCATGCGCCGGTTGGCTTCGGCGGCACGCACCAGTTGCTGAAGGGTCTGTTTGCACTGCTTGACCTGCTCCTGCAACACCGACAGGTCCTCCTGCAATGCAGGGTCACTGTGGTCCTGGCGCATTTCCTTGAGCAGCACGCTCATGGTCGCCAGTGGAGTCCCCAGTTCATGGGCCGCGCCTGCTGCCTGGGTCGCGACGGCAAGCAACTGTTGATCGCGCAAGCCCTCCTCCCGGCGCTCGGCACGCAACTGCTCCTGGCGCCGCAGCTCTTCGGCCATCTTTGCCGCGAAAAAGGTGATGACGGAAGCCGCCAGCGCAAAACTCAGCCACATGCCGTAGACCTGCATGTTTTCCCGGGCAATGGAATCGGTTTCCAGCGGGTAGGAACGCACCATCAGCAAGGTGTACATGCTCAGCGCAAAGCCGGACAGGATCAGCGAGTAACGCCACGGCAGTGTGGCGGCGGCAATGGTCAGCGGCACCAGATAATAAGAAACGAACGGGTTGGCCGAGCCGCCCGAGTAGTACAGCAACGCACTGTGGATCAGCAGGTCCAGCGCCAGTTGCAAGGCGTACTCAAGCTCGGTGAGCGGCAGCGAGGTGCGCAGACGGATGACGGTCAGCCCGCACAGCACCAGCGAGCAGCCCAGGGTGATCGACAGTTGCAGCCACGGCAGTGGTAGAAAGTCGAACAGCCAGGCCATACCCACCGAGCCGGCTTGCGCGGCCAGCACCAGAATACGGATGAATGTCAGGCGCCACAGGTTTTGACGTGTGGCTGAAAGCATTTGAACGGGGGCGAGCATGAGCTCTCCTGATGAGTGCTCCAGGCGGATCGCAGCGAGTATAACCAAGCGAGAGGCAAAACTGGAAAAGTGCGTCAACGCACCGCACACCGGAGCAGCCCGGCATCGCAGGAACCGGGCCAAAGCGCTACAGTCAGAACACTTTGCGCCGAGCGACACGTGTCGCAGGCCGTTTGATAACAAGGAGCTCTCATGTTCAATCTTCGCCCTGCTGCCACGCTTGTCGCGCTGGCCGCTGCCCTGTCCAGCCTGCCGGCTCTGGCTGAAGAAGCCCGTTATAACCAGATTTCCTTGCGTGCCGAGGTCAATCAGGAAGTCCAGCGCGACCTGATGCTCGTCACCCTTTATACCGAAGCGCAGGACAGCGACCCGGCCAAACTGGCGGCACAGATCACTGAAACCCTGAACAAGGCGCTGGGCCAGGCGCGGCAGGTCAAGGATGTGAAGATCCGTCAGGGCAGCCGCAACAGCTATCCGGTTTACGACGACAAAGGGCAGAAGATCACCGGCTGGCGTGAACGCGCCGAGCTGCGTCTGGAAAGTGCGGACTTTGCGGTACTTTCGAAGCTGACCGGCGAGCTGCTGACGGATCTGAAAATGGGCGGCATGGACTTCTCGATCTCGCCATCGACCCGCAAGGCCAGCGAAGACGCCCTGCTCAAGGACGCCGTAACTGCGTTCAAGGCCCGAGCGCAACTGGTCACAGAAGCCTTGGGCGGCACGGGTTACAAGCTGGTTAACCTGAACCTGAACACCTCGGGCTACCCGCAGCCGTATCTGCGCGCACCGGTGATGATGATGGCAAAATCCTCGCGGGAAGACTCAGCGCCAACACCCGATGTCGAAGCGGGCACCAGCCAGGTCAGCGTTGCAGCCGATGGCGTGATTGAAGTCGCGATTCCCTGAGAAACGGTCATCATTTATTCCGAGCCCGGAAACCGGAGCTCAATCAGCACAACTATCGCTCCCATGCTCTGCGTGGGAATGCAGTTACCGACGCTCTGCGTCCGATATTGAGAACGCAGCACTACGCGAGGGATCCATGGGACACACACTCTTCAAACCGCTGCTGCTGACCTCCGCTCTGCTGGCCTGCGCACCTCTGGCCCAGGCGGCCAGCACACTAGTGTATTGCTCGGAAGCCAGCCCGGCCGGTTTCGACCCCAGTCAGTACACCAGCGGCACCGACTTCGATGCCTCGGCCGAAACCGTCTTCAACCGCCTGACCCAATTCAAGCGTGGCGGCACGGAAGTGGAGCCAGGCCTGGCTACTCGCTGGGACGTCTCGCCGGATGGCCTGACCTACACGTTTCATCTGCGCGACGGCGTGAAGTTTCACAACACGGACTACTTCACTCCTACTCGCGCATTCAACGCGGACGACGTGCTGTTCACGTTCAACCGCCTGCTCGACGCCAACCATCCGTTCCGCAAGGCCTACCCGTCCGAGTCGCCCTACTTCACTGATATGGGCCTGAACACAACGATCAAGAGCGTCGAGAAAGTCGACCCGCTGACCGTCAAGTTCACCCTGAACAACATTGACGCTGCGTTCGTGCAAAACCTGGCCATGAGCTTCGCGTCCATCCAGTCTGCCGAATACGCCGACCAGTTGCTCAAGGAAGGCAAGGCCGAGGAGTTGAACCAGAAGCCGATCGGCACTGGCCCGTTCGTCTTCAAACGCTACCAGAAAGACTCGCAGATCCGTTACGCGGGCAACACCGAGTACTGGAAGCCCGAGGACGTGAAGATCGACAATCTGATCTTCTCTATCAGCAGCGATGCCGCCGTGCGCATGCAGAAGCTCAAGGCTGGCGAATGTCAGGTCAGCGGCTATCCGCGTCCGCAGGACATCGAAGAAATGAAAAAGGACCCGAAACTCAAGGTCCTCAGCCAGCCGGGCTTCAACCTGGGCTTCCTGGCCTACAACGTTACGCATCCGCCGCTGGACCAGCTTAAGGTGCGCCAGGCGCTAGACATGGCTATCGATAAACCAGCGATTATCAAAGCGGTTTACCAGAGTGCCGGGCAGCTGGCTGAAAATGCCCTGCCGCCGGGTCAGTGGAGCTTCGATCCGACCATCAAGGACGCCCCGCACGACCTGACCAAAGCCAAACAACTGCTCAAGGAAGCAGGCGTGGCGCCGGGCACGAAAATCGACCTGTGGGCCATGACCGTACAGCGCGCCTCGAACCCCAATGCGCGCATGTCTGCACAGATGATTCAGTCCGACTGGGAAAAGATCGGCATCAAGGCCAACATCGTCAGCTACGAGTGGGGCGAATACATCAAGCGCGCCAAGGCAGGCGAGCATGACGCGATGATCTACGGCTGGACCGGTGACAACGGCGACCCTGACAACTGGCTAGGTGTGCTGTACAGCTGTGCAGCCGTCAAAGGCAGCAACTACGCCAAGTGGTGTGACCCGGCCTACGACAAGCTGGTGCAGCAGGCCAAGCTGACCAGTAACCGCGACGAGCGCATCAAGCTTTATCAGCAGGCCCAGCACATTCTCAAGCAGCAGGTACCGATCACACCTATTGCCAACTCGAAGGTGTTTCAGCCGATGCGCCAGGAAGTGCAGGACTTCAAGATCAGCCCATTCGGTCTGACACCCTTCTATGGTGTCAGCCTGGGAACAGTGAAGTAACAACATGGCTCCAACCGGGTGCATTTTTCTCACCCGGTTGCGCCTTAACGGTGCGTGAAACGTTTCAAAAAACGACACGCAAACGATCAACAGGGTCGAAAATTACACTTTCGCGACATTCCTGTACGATCGTGCCACTCTTTGTCGCTTCTTTGGCGTCACTGTCTTGCTTTGGGTATGGCCCCTGCATAAGTATCGGATGGATCGGCTCACGAGGTCGTTCCCTCTAATCAAAATGACAACAACTGAGGCAACCATGCTCAAACACGCGGTCATTCCGTTTCTGGTCGGCGCCAGCCTGCTCGCCAGTGCTCCTTTCGCTCACGCAGCTTCGAATCTGGTGTTCTGCTCCGAGGGCAGCCCTGCCGGATTCGATCCGGGTCAATACACCACAGGTACTGACTTCGACGCCGCAGCAGAGACCATTTTCAACCGCCTGAGCCAGTTTGAACGCGGCGGCACCGCCGTGGTGCCCGGTCTGGCAACCAAGTGGGACATCTCTGATGATGGCCTGACGTACACCTTCCACCTTCGCGAAGGCGTCAAGTTCCATACCACGCCCTACTTCAAGCCGACCCGTGAATTCAATGCCGATGACGTGCTGTTCACGTTCAATCGCATGATCGACAAGGACATGCCTTACCGCAAAGCGTATCCGACCGAATTCCCGTACTTCACTGATATGGGTATGGACACCAACATCACCAAGATCGAAAAAGTCGACGACCACACCGTCAAGTTCACTCTTGGCAAAGTCGACGCTGCGTTCATCCAGAACATGGCCATGAGCTTCGCGTCCATCCAGTCCGCAGAGTACGCCGCCAAGCTGCTCAAGGAAGGCAAGCCGGAGCTGATCAACCAGCAGCCGATCGGCACCGGTCCGTTTGTGTTCAAGAGCTACCAGAAAGACTCCAATATTCGTTACACCGGCAACAAGGACTATTGGAAGCCTGAAGACGTCAAGGTCGACAATCTGATCTTCGCCATCACCACCGACGCCTCGGTGCGCATGCAGAAGCTCAAGAAAAACGAATGCCAGATCACCGCTTACCCACGTCCTGCCGACCTTGAGCCACTCAAGGCCGACAAAAACCTGAAGATGCCTGATCAGGCTGGCTTCAACCTTGGTTACATCGCCTACAACGTGATGCCTGAGATCAAGGGCGAAGACCATCCAAATCCCCTGGCTCAGTTGAAAGTGCGCCAAGCGCTGGACATGGCGGTCAACAAGCAGCAGATCATCGACTCGGTTTACCAGGGTGCAGGTCAATTGGCGGTCAACGCCATGCCGCCGACCCAGTGGTCCTATGACACCACCATCAAGGATGCCAAGTACGATCCCGAGAAAGCTCGCGAGCTGCTCAAGGAAGCGGGCATCAAGGAAGGCACCGAAATCACACTGTGGGCGATGCCGGTTCAGCGTCCTTACAACCCCAACGCCAAACTGATGGCCGAGATGCTCCAGTCCGACTGGAAGAAGATCGGTATCAACGCCAAGATCGTCAGCTATGAATGGGGCGAGTACATCAAGCGCGCCAAGAATGGCGAGAACGGCGCCATGCTGATTGGCTGGAGCGGTGACAACGGTGACCCGGACAACTGGCTCGGCACCCTGTTCGGCTGCGACGCACTGAATGGCAACAACTTTGCCAAATGGTGTGACAAGCCGTTCGACACGCTGATCCATCAGGCCAAGGAAACGTCCGATCAGGCCAAGCGCACCGAGCTGTACAAACAGGCGCAACACCTCCTGAAAGACGCCGTGCCAATGACGCCTATTGCGCACTCGACGGTCTATCAACCCATGCGCACCAGCGTGCAGGACTTCAAGATCAGCCCGTTTGGCTTGAACTCCTTTTACGGTGTGAGCGTGAGCGGCAAGTAAAAGTGACAGTTTGCTGCGCCGCTCATCCGGCGCAGCAAACCGCTCTACTTGAATATTAAGCCCCGAGCGATGGGTTGAAAAAGTGCCGATAACGGCATTCTTCTACTATCACTAAGATATTTCCTACGAGCTTTGCAGCCTTCGAGCCTATATACCGCGGACCTCTGACGACTTACCGTCGAAGGGCAGCGGCAATGGCAGGAAGCCCGTCGCTTCGTGTACAGGTGCGCCGGGCATGTCGTGCGAAGTTGCGTGGGGCGACGCCTTTGGGCCAGTTAGACATTCGAGCCTCGGCTCATCCTTCGAGGATAGGGATCATCATGCGTAAAACTCTTGCGATGACGTCGTGCCTGGGACTGTTGGCACTGGCCCCGTTTGCCCAGGCGGCAAGCAATCTGGTGTTTTGCTCCGAAGCGAGTCCGGCTGGCTTCGATGGTGCGCAATACACCTCCTCCACCGATAACGATGCATCCGAGCCGATCTACAATCGACTCACCGAATTCAAGCAAGGCGACACCACCGTGGTTCCAGCGCTGGCGACTTCCTGGGACATCTCGGAAGACGGCCTGGTCTACACGTTTCACCTGCGCGAGGGCGTGAAGTTCCACAGCAACAAGAACTTCAAGCCCAGCCGTGACTTCAACGCCGACGATGTGCTGTTCACCTTCAATCGCATGCTCAAGCCCGATCATCCGTTCCGTGTCGCTTACCCGACCGAGTTCCCCTACTTCACCAGTATGGGCCTGAACAAAAAGATCAAGTCCATCGAGAAGACCGACCCGCTGACCGTGGTGTTCACCCTCAATACGGTCGATGCAGCGTTCATCCAGAACATCGCCATGAACTTCGCCGGCATCCTCTCCGCCGAATACGCCGAACAACTGATGGCCAAGGGTGATGTGCGCGACATCAACCAGCAACCGATTGGCACGGGGCCTTTCGTGTTCCAGCGCTATCAGAAAGACTCGCAGATTCGTTACAAGGGCAACAAGGAGTTCTGGGACCCGAGCCGGGTGAAGATCGACCAGTTGATTTTCGCCATCGTGACCGACGCCTCTGCCCGCATGCAGAAGCTCAAGGCCAACGAGTGCCAGGTCTCGGTCAACCCGCGCCCGGCAGACCTTGCCAGCCTCAAGGAAGACAAAAGCCTGCAGATCATCGAGAAGCCGGGCTTCAACCTTGGTTACATCTCCTACAACGTACGCCACGAGCCGCTAGGCAAGCTGGAAGTGCGCCAGGCGCTGGACATGGCCGTCAACAAGAAGGCAATCATCAATGCGGTTTATCAGGGCGCAGGGCAGCTGGCAGTCAATGCCATGCCGCCGACCCAGTGGTCCTACGATGACAGCATCAAGGACGCACCTTACGACCCGGAAAAAGCCAAAACCCTGTTGCGCGCGGCTGGCGTCAAGGAAGGCACCGAACTGACCCTCTGGGCCATGCCGGTCCAGCGTCCTTACAACCCCAACGCCAAACTGATGGCCGAAATGCTTCAGGCCGACTGGGCCAAGGTCGGCATCAAGGTCAAGATCGTCAGTTACGAATGGGGTGAATACCTCAAGCGCACCAAGAACGGTGAGCACGATATCTCGCTGATCGGCTGGACCGGCGACAACGGTGACCCGGACAACTGGCTGGGCACGCTGTACAGCTGCGCCGCCATTGGCGGTAACAACTACTCGATGTGGTGCGACGAAAAATACGACCAGCTGGTCAAGGCCGCCGTCGCTGTCACCGACCGCGAGCAGCGCACCGACCTGTACAAACAGGCGCAACGCTACCTCAAGGAACAGGTGCCGATAACACCGATTGCCCACTCGACGGTCAATCAGCCGTTGCGCGCCGAGGTCAGGGACTTCCACGTCAGCCCGTTTGGTCGCAACAACTTTTCAGGCGTCAGCATCGCCGACTGATCAGAAACTCCGCATGCCCTCGCCGTCTTGTGTCACGGCGAGAGCCAACACTTGCGCGTTTATACCGATAACAACGCAGGGCCCAAAGCCCTGCACCACCAAAAGCCAGGCTTAAGAACTGGCATATAAAAAAGTGATAAAGGGAGCTGCACATCGTGAAAACAACAAGTACTGCGTTATTGGCCTTATCTCTCTCGTCGTTCGGCGCACTGGTTCAGGCAGAACCAGCCAGCCAGGCGTTCATACCGACCGAGCTGAGCTCCAAGAACGCACAGGCCGACGCCAACGGCTTTATCGAAGATCAACACCTGACCGGCACGACCCGCAACTGGTACGCCAACGAACTGAAGCGTCGTGGCGAGGTTTTCCGCTACAACGACAACGGCATCGCTGAGCAGACCTCGCGTCGTATCAACTGGCAGCAGGGCACCATCGTCAACTACACCTCGGGCTACACGCAGGGTGTTGTAGGTTTCGCCACCGAGCTGGCACTGTACAACGCCATTGCGCTGGACCGTGACACCGATGACTTTGCAGGCAGTTCCAACCGGACCCTGGCCCACCGTGACGGCGATGCAGTCGGTCAGTGGAGCAAAATGGGCCTGGGCAACGTCAAGGCGCGAGTCTCCAACACGGTCCTGACCATGGGTCGCCAATCGGTTAACACCCCGGTCATCGCCTTCATTGGCAACCGCGCACTGCCTTCCAGCTTCCAGGGTGTTGCCGTACAGAGCGACGAGCTCAACAACCTGTCGTTTCAAGCCGGTAGCTTCGACCGCGTATCGCCACGTATGGAACAGAGTCTGGACAAGTTCCGCTCCGAGTACGGTGATCGCAGCCAGACCGCCGACCGCCTGGACATGTTCGGCGCTGACTACAAGCCGACCGACAGCCTGACTACCAGCTTTTATGCATCGAATCTGGAAGATTTCTGGCACCAGTACTACTTCGGCTTCACCCACGAACTGGGTGACAGCAAGGCACTGGCGCTCAGCACCAACCTGAACTACTACAAGACCAAGGACTCCGGTCAAAGCAAACAGGGCCCTATCGACAACGATACCTACAGCCTGTCGTTCACCGGTACGCATAACGCTCACAGCATCAGCCTTGCCTATCAGCAAGTGTCTGGCGATGAGTATTTCGACTATGCGCACGACACCAACGCAATCTTCCTGGCCAACTCCCTGCTCTCGGACTTCAACGGCCCGAACGAGAAATCCCTGCAGATCGCCTACGTACTGAACATGGCCGAATATGGCGTGCCGGGCCTGAAGTTCAACATTTACCAGGCGCGCGGCTGGGACATCGACGGTACCAAATATAAAGGCAACGTCTACGGCGACGTCCAGACAATCAATGGCGTTCGGACAGCGAGCGGCGTAAACGCAATGGACGGCGAGACTCACTACGAATACGGTATCGGTACGTCGTACTCCGTGCAGTCCGGCCCGCTCAAGGCCACTGCCATCCGCGCCACTTACACCACACACCGCGCCAGCGAGAATCAGGCTGATGGCAACATCAACGAATTCCGTCTGGTGACCACCGTTCCGTTCAACATTCTTTGATTCGCTGAAAACCGTTCTGGTGCAAGGCAACAGCCTTGCGCCAGAACATCACCATCGGCGTCAACTCTATGGAGGGTTCACAATGAAACTGTTATCGCTACGCAACTCGATCGCCCTGGCCCTGCTCAGCGTCGCCGTCAGTGTTTCGGCAAAACCCCTAGTGGTCTGCACCGAAGCCAGCCCCGAAGGCTTCGACATGGTGCAATACACAACAGCCGTGACGGCCGACGCCGTGGCTGAAACCGTATTCAATCGCCTGGCGGATTTCAAACCCGGCACTACGGAAGTTATTCCAGCGCTGGCTGAATCCTGGGACATCAGCGAGGACGGTCTGACCTACACTTTCCACCTGCGCAAAGGCGTCAAGTTCCACACCACCGACTACTTCAAACCGACCCGCGACATGAATGCCGACGATGTGCTCTGGAGTTTTCAGCGTCAGCTGGACCCGAAACACCCGTGGCATGACAAGTCGAGCGTCGGCTTCCCCTACTTTGAAAGCATGGGCTTCAAAGAGCTGCTGAAAAGCGTCGAGAAAACTGACGACTACACCGTCAAGTTCACCCTGACCCGTCGCGAAGCGCCATTCCTGGCCGACCTGGCCATGGCGTTTGCCTCTATCTACCCGGCGGAATATGCCGACCAGTTGTTGAAAGCCGACAAGACCAACGATCTAAACAGCAAGCCAATCGGCACCGGCCCGTTCATCTTCCAGCGCTATGCCAAGGATGCGCAGGTACGCTTCAAGGCCAACCCGGATTACTTCCGCGGCAAGCCGCCTGCCGAAGCACTGATTCTGGCCATCGCCACCGACAACAACGTGCGCCTGCAGAAACTCAAGGCCAACGAATGTCAGATCGCGCTGTATCCAAAGCCGGACGATGTCCCGAGCATCAAGAAAGACCCGAATCTGAAAATCGATGAAATGGAGGCCATGACCACCGGCTACATCGCTATCAACACCACGCACAAGTACCTGAGCGACGTGCGCGTCCGCAAAGCCATTGACATGACGTTCGACAAGAACGCTTATGTCAACGCGGTGTTCGGCAAGGGCAATGCGTTGGTAGCGGTCAACCCGTATCCGCCAACCCTGCTGGGTTACAACAACAGCCTGAAGAATCCGCCGGGTGACCTCGACAAGGCACGCGCCTTGCTGAAGGAAGCAGGTGTTCCGGAGGGCACTACGTTCACCCTGTTCACCCGCAACGGTGGTGGTCCGACCAACCCTAACCCGATGCTCGGTGCGCAAATGATGCAGTCCGATCTGGCAAAGATCGGCATCAAGATCGACATTCGCGTCATGGAATGGGGCGAAATGCTCAAACGCGCCAAGAATGGCGAACATGACATGGTGTCTGCCGGCTGGGCAGGCGACAATGGCGACCCGGACAACTTCCTGACCCCGATGCTTAGTTGTGAAGCGGCGAAAAACGGCGAGAACTATGCACGCTGGTGCAATGCCGAATTCCAGACGCTGATCGACAAGGCTCGCGAAACAGTGAACCCGCAGGAGCGTGCAGCGCTCTATGAGCAGGCTCAGGCAATATTCAACAAGGATCAGCCGTGGATCAGCATGGCTCACACCAGAATGTTCACGGCCATGCGTAAAAATGTGGAGGGCTACCAAATCAGCCCGCTCACAACCAACAACTTCGCCACTACCCAGGTGAAGTAGAAAAATAATCCGGCGAGCTCATAACCCGAGACTCGCCGGAGCACGCCTAACCGGCTGATGAGGTACACACCAAGATGTTTAGTTTTATCGCCCGCCGAGTGGGGTTGCTGATACCCACTTTCTTCGGCATCACCTTATTGACCTTCGCCCTGATTCGCCTGATTCCGGGCGACCCGGTCGAAGTCATGATGGGTGAGCGCCGGGTCGATCCGGAAATGCACGCTCAGGCCATGGAACGTCTTGGTCTGAATAAACCACTGTATGCCCAGTACATCGATTACATCGGCAAGCTCGCCCACGGCGACCTCGGTGAATCGCTGCGTACGCGTACCAGTGTCTGGAGCGAATTCACCTCGCTGTTCCCGGCAACCCTGGAGTTGTCGCTGGCGGCGCTGATTTTCGCGGGTATTCTCGGCCTGTTGGCCGGGGTGATCGCCGCACTCAAGCGAGGGTCCCTGTTCGACCATGGGGTCATGGGGATTTCCCTCGCCGGTTATTCCATGCCGATTTTCTGGTGGGGCCTGATCCTCATCATGTTCTTCTCGGTAACACTGGGCTGGACCCCGGTTTCCGGGCGAATCGACCTGCTGTACGACATTCCGCCAGTCACCGGCTTCATGCTGATCGACACCTTGCTCAGTGACGAACAAGGCGCGTTTCTCGATGCGTTGCATCACCTGATTCTTCCGGCCATCGTGCTGGGCACCATCCCGCTGGCGGTAATCGCCCGGATGACCCGCTCATCGATGCTCGAAGTACTGCGTGAAGACTACGTGCGTACTGCACGGGCCAAAGGCCTGTCGCCAGCGCGCGTGGTATTCGTTCACGGCCTGCGCAATGCGCTGATTCCAGTGCTGACCGTATTCGGCCTGCAAATCGGCACATTGCTGGCCGGTGCGGTACTGACCGAAACGATCTTCTCGTGGCCCGGTATCGGCAAGTGGCTGATCGAAGCCATCGGTGCCCGGGATTATCCGGTCGTGCAAAACGGCATTCTGCTGATCGCCTGTCTGGTGATCCTGGTCAACTTCGTGGTGGATATCCTCTACGGCTTTGCCAACCCACGCATCCGTCATCAGCGCTGAGATCATCGATATGAGCACCCCTACTCCTGCGGTAGCAGTCGATCAAAGCCTGCTTTACCCATCCCCGTACAAAGAATTCTGGCAAGCGTTCTCGAAGAACAAAGGCGCGGTTGCCGGCCTGCTGTTCATGATCCTGATCGTGTTCTGCGCCCTGTTCGCCCCGTGGGTTGCACCCCATGATCCGAGCGAGCAATACCGTGACTTCCTGCTGACACCTCCGGTGTGGCTTGAAGGCGGTCAATGGCAATTCATCCTCGGCACCGACGAACTGGGCCGCGATCTGCTGTCGCGTCTGATCCAGGGTTCGCGCCTGTCGCTGCTGATCGGTCTGGCATCGGTGGTCATGTCGCTGATCCCGGGCATCCTGCTGGGCTTGCTGGCGGGCTTCTTCCCGCGCGTGCTAGGCCCTTCGGTCATGCGCCTGATGGACATCATGCTGGCCCTGCCATCGCTGCTGCTGGCTGTAGCCATCGTGGCAATTCTCGGCCCTGGCCTGATCAACACCGTGATCGCCATCGCCATCGTGTCGCTGCCGTCCTACGTACGTCTGACCCGCGCTGCGGTAATGGGCGAGCTGAACCGTGACTACGTGACGGCTGCGCGTCTGGCCGGTGCCACCCTGCCACGCCTGATGTTCATCACCGTGCTGCCCAACTGCATGGCACCGCTGATCGTTCAGGCAACGCTGAGTTTTTCCTCGGCCATTCTCGACGCCGCAGCGCTGGGCTTCCTGGGCCTTGGCGTACAACCGCCGACGCCTGAGTGGGGCACCATGCTCGCCTCGGCGCGCGACTACATCGAACGTGCCTGGTGGGTCGTCAGCCTGCCCGGTCTGACCATTTTGCTCAGCGTGCTGGCAATCAACCTGATGGGCGACGGTCTGCGCGATGCGCTGGACCCGAAACTCAAGAACGCCGCCTGAGGAGATTCGCATGTCACTTCTTGAAATCAAGAATCTCAACGTCCGCTTCGGCGACGCCAAGGCCGTACCTGTTGTGGACGGCCTGTCCCTGAGCGTCGAAAAAGGCGAAGTATTGGCCATCGTTGGCGAATCGGGGTCCGGTAAATCCGTGACCATGATGGCGCTGATGGGGCTGATCGATTCGCCCGGCATCATCACTGCCGACGCGCTCAACTTCGACGGCAAGGACCTGCTCAAGCTGAACGCGCGGCAGCGTCGTCGCATCATCGGCAAAGACCTGGCGATGGTTTTCCAGGACCCGATGACCGCGCTGAACCCCAGTTACACCGTGGGCTTCCAGATCGAGGAAGTGCTGCGCCAGCACCTGAACATGTCAGGCAAGGCGGCACGCCAGCGCGCGCTGGAACTGCTGGAAAAGGTCGAAATCCCTGGCGCGGCTGCGCGCCTGAATGCCTACCCGCATCAACTGTCGGGCGGCATGAGCCAGCGTGTGGCAATTGCCATGGCCATTGCCGGCGAACCGAAACTGCTGATCGCCGACGAACCGACCACCGCGCTGGACGTGACCATTCAGGCGCAGATCATGGAGCTGTTGCTGAGCCTGCAAAAAGAGCAGGACATGGCGCTGGTGCTGATCACTCACGACCTGGCGGTAGTGGCTGAAACCGCCCAGCGCGTCTGTGTGATGTATGCCGGTCAGGCCGTCGAAGTCGGTCAGGTGCCGGGGCTGTTCGAGGTCCCTGCCCACCCGTACAGCGAAGCCTTGCTGGCCGCTATTCCCGAGCACAGCATGGGCGCCGAACGCCTCGCCACGCTGCCGGGCATGGTTCCGGGTCGCTATGACCGGCCACAGGGTTGCCTGCTGTCACCGCGCTGCCCGTATGTGCGCGACAACTGCCGGACCGAACGTCCTGGCCTGGACCCCAAGGCCCATAGCCTGGCGCGCTGCTTCTATCCCTTGAATCAGGAGGTGGCGTAATGAGCGTCGTACTTACCGCCCGCGACCTTACCCGTCACTACGAAGTCTCCCGAGGCCTGTTCAAAGGCACAGCGCTGGTGCGCGCGCTAAACGGTGTGTCCTTCGAACTGGAAGCCGGCAAGACCCTGGCTGTGGTCGGCGAGTCCGGCTGTGGCAAGTCGACGCTGGCCCGCGCGCTGACACTGATTGAAGAGCCTTCATCGGGTTCGCTGAAAATCGCCGGTCAGGAAGTGGCCGGTGCCAGCAAGTCCGAGCGCAAGCAGTTGCGCAAAGACGTGCAGATGGTATTTCAGAGCCCTTACGCGTCGCTCAACCCACGCCAGAAAGTCGGTGACCAGCTCGGCGAGCCGCTGTTGATCAACACCAAACTGTCGGCGGCAGAACGTCGGGAAAAAGTGCAGGCGATGATGGCTCAGGTCGGTTTGCGCCCCGAGCACTATCAGCGCTACCCGCACATGTTTTCCGGCGGTCAGCGTCAGCGTATCGCGCTGGCGCGGGCCATGATGCTGCAGCCCAAAGTGCTGGTCGCGGACGAACCGACTTCGGCGCTGGACGTGTCGATTCAGGCCCAGGTGCTGAACCTTTTCATGGATTTGCAGCAGGAATTCAACACCGCCTACGTGTTCATCTCCCACAACCTGTCGGTGGTGCGTCATGTCGCCGATACGGTATTGGTGATGTACCTGGGCCGGCCTGCGGAAATGGGTCCCAAGGAAGAGATCTACAACCGTCCGCTGCACCCTTACACTCAGGCACTGTTGTCAGCGACCCCGACCATCCACCCGGACCCGCTCAAACCGAAGATCAAGATCGTCGGCGAGCTGCCCAACCCGCTCAACCCGCCAAGCGGCTGCGCCTTCCACAAGCGCTGCCCTTACGCGACGGAACGTTGCGCAACAGACGTACCGGAGCTGCGTCTGGTGGATAACCGTCAGGTGGCCTGCCACTATGCCGAGCAATTTGTAGCGGCTTAAGCTAGAAGCTAGAAGACTATCGTGCCCACAACGCAGTTCTGGACGCTCTGCGTCCGGTTTTGAGTGTGCGGTGCGGCGCAGATTTGTGACGCAGAGCGTCACCCAAGGCATTCCCACGCTGGAGCGTGAGGAACGATACCCTCAACTATCGTGCGATGCTTAATACACATCCCGCCGATAACGCCCTTCCTCGATCAATTCGCCGACCGCCTGCTCGCCCAGCACCTCGTTCAACACCTGATCCACGCCCGCCGCCATACCCAGCAAGCTGCCACAGATGTAAATCGCAGCCCCTTCGTCGAGCCATAGACGCAGTTCATCGGCCGCTTCGCGCAAGCGATCCTGCACGTAGATTTTCTCCGCCTGGTCACGTGAGAAGGCCAGATCCAGACGAGTCAGATGACCAGCCTCCAGCCAACCCTCAAGCTCAGCGCCACAATGAAAATCGTGGGCGCGGTTACGCTCGCCGAACAGCAGCCAGTTACGCACTTGGCCTTGGGCAATGCGAGACTTGAGCAGACTGCGCAAACCGGCCAGCCCCGTGCCATTGCCCAGCAAGATCAGCGGGACGGAATCGACAGGCAAATGGAAGCTGCTGTTGCGGCGCAAACGCAGGCTGATCGCGCTGTCGGGGTCGGCATGGGTGGTCAGCCAGCCGGAGCTCAGCCCCAGACTGCCGTCAGGATGAACTTCCTGACGCACGATGAGTTGCAGACGCCTGTCTTCCGGAATCGAAGCAATCGAATACTCACGAGCAGATACCGGCACCAGCGCATCGATCAGCGCCTGCGCGTGCAGGCCCACCAGATGCGCACGATTGTGCGGCAGTTGGCGAGTCGCTAACGCCTGCACGAGCGGCTCCTGCAAGCCATCCACAGTTACCGAAGCGCCAGGATCGACACCCAGCCCGGCGAGAAAGGGCTCAATGACCTGCGCCGCATTGCGCGGCATCACCTCGACCAGATCACCCGCCTGCCAGCTCGCTGACGTCGGCGCTGCCAGGTCCAGCAGGTAGACCTTCGAACCACTGCTGCCCGGATTCAAATGCTCGCGCCGCGCCAGCGTCCAGTTTTCGAAGACCGGTGCCTGCCAGTGCGCTGAAGGCACGGAGCCAGTCAATTGTTCCAGTTGCTGCTGCCAGTGTTGCAGGGCTGCTGGATCGGCGCTGTCCACTTCAACAGGCGGGAACAACGTACGCCCACCATGCTCGGCCAACCAGCCATGCAAACGATGGGCAAAACCGCA
>NZ_LKEK01000065.1:0-56311 GCF_001466905.1 Pseudomonas sp. ICMP 3272 | reverse complement strand
AATATCGAATACCTCGGCCGTAACGACGATCAGGTGAAAATCCGCGGCTTCCGTATCGAGCTGGGCGAGATCGATGCACGCCTGGCCAAACACCCGGCCGTACACGAAGCGGTAGTGAATGCCCGTGAAGATATTCCGGGTGACAAGCGTCTGGTGGCTTATTACACCCTGGCGGCCAAGGAAACCGTGATCGACATCGACAGCCTGCGCGGCTGGCTGCAGGAGCAATTGCCGACCCATATGATCCCGGTAGCCTACGTACGTCTCGATGCACTGCCACTCACCCCGAACGGCAAGCTGGACCGCAAGGCCTTGCCAGCACCTGAAGCCGATGCACTGATCAGCCGTGGTTATGAAGCCCCACTAGGTGAAACCGAAGCGCAGATCGCAGCCATCTGGCAAGACCTGCTGGGCGTTGCTCAGGTCGGCCGTCACGACAACTTCTTCGAGCTGGGCGGTCATTCGCTGCTGGCGGTGAGCCTTATCGGCCGTATGCGCCAGTTGGGTTTGAGCGCTGACGTGCGCGTGCTGTTCGGCCAGCCGACGTTATCTGCCTTGGCGGCCGCAGTCGGCGGTAATACGGACATCGTGGTGCCAGCCAATCTGATTACCGAGGATTGCCAACGCATTACGCCTGAATTGCTGCCACTGGCCGACCTGACCCAGGCACAGATCGATAAGGTAGTCGACAGCGTGCCGGGCGGCGTGACAAATGTGCAGGACATCTACCCATTGGCGCCGTTGCAGGAAGGCATCCTCTATCACCACCTCAGCGCTGAGCGCGGAGATCCGTATTTGCTGCAATCGCTGTTCGCCTTCGACAGCCAGGAGCATGTCGACGACTTTGCCCGCGCCTTGCAGTTCGTGATCCAGCGCCATGACATTCTGCGCACTGCACTGGTCTGGGAGGGACTGGACGAACCGATGCAAGTGGTCTGGCGTCAGGCGTTGCTGATGCGCGAAAGCTTCGACCCGGATCCGCAAGGCGGCGATGTCGCGACACAGTTGCACCAGCGTTTCGACTCCCGCCGCCACCGCCTGGACATTCGTCGGGCGCCGATGATGCGTCTTGTACATGCCTGGGATGAGTCAAACCAGCGCTGGCTGGGCTGGTTACAGTTCCATCACCTGGTCATGGACCATACAACGCTGGAAGTAGTGCGCCATGAGATGCAGGCCTACCTGCTGGGGCAGGGGGCTCAACTGGGCCTGGCGGCGGCATATCGCAATTATATTGCTCAGGTCCGCCTGGGCATGAGTCAGGAGGAACATGAGGTGTTCTTCCGTGACATGTTGAGCGATGTTGACGAGGCGACGCTGCCGTTTGGTTTGCAGGAGGTGCAAGGTGACGGTCATGACATCGAAGAAGGCTTTCTGCCGGTGGATCTGGAGCTCAGCCGTCGTTTGCGGGCCCAGGCCCGTCAACTGGGAGTAAGTGCCGCGAGCCTGGTCCACCTGGCCTGGGCGCAGCTGTTGAGTAAGGCCTCGGGGCGTGACGACGTAGTGTTCGGCACCGTGCTGCTGGGCCGGATGCAAGGTGGCGAAGGCTCGGACCGAGCGCTGGGCGTGTTTATCAACACCTTGCCGCTACGTGTGGGCCTGGGCGACCAGGGCGTGCGTGACGGGGTCAAGGCCACGCACCGGCGCTTGACCGCATTACTCGGGCATGAACACGCGTCTCTGGCGCTGGCCCAACGTTGCAGTGGCGTGGTCGCACCGGCGCCGTTGTTCAGCGCCTTGCTCAACTATCGCCACACCAGCGTTGCTGTGACCGATGAAACGCTGACGGCCTGGAATGGCATGCAGGCAATAGCACTGGGCGATGAAGAACGCACCAACTATCCACTGACCCTCAACGTCGATGACCGCGGCGAAGACTTCCTGTTGACCGTACAGACCATACCGCTGATCGACGGCGCCCGGATTTGCGCCTACATGCTGCAAACATTGAGCAATCTGGTCAACGCGCTTGAGCAGGCGCCGCAGACACCGTTGCACGCTATTTCGATCCTGCCGGACAGCGAGCGGCAGCAGTTGCTCGAACAGTGGAACGAACCTGGCAATACCTGTACGAGCGAGACACCGATTCATCTGCAATTTGAAGCCCGCGCAGCAGAGCGGCCGAATGCCGTGGCGCTGGTGTTCGAAGAGCAGACCCTGAGCTACGGCGAACTCAACGCCCGTGCCAACCAGGTTGCACATCGCCTGCTGGCCCACGGCGTTCGCCCGGATGATCGGGTAGCGATCTGCGTCGAACGCGGCCCGGCGATGATCATTGGCTTGCTGGGTATTCTCAAATCCGGCGCCGGTTACGTGCCACTGGATCCGGCTTATCCGCTGGAGCGCCTGGTCTACACCCTCGGCGACAGTGCGCCGGTCGCGTTGTTGAGCCAGCAGTCGGTGCAGCAGACGTTGCCTGCCTGCGAAGTGCCGCTGATCTATCTCGACGATGCCGACCTGCAGGACGAATCCGTCTGTAATCCGCAAGTACCGGTCAAGCCCGCTGACCTTGCCTACGTCATCTACACCTCCGGCTCCACCGGTCTGCCCAAGGGCGTGATGGTCGAGCATCGCAACGTTGCACGACTGTTCTCGGCCACCGAAGACTGGTTCGGTTTCAATGAACAGGATGTCTGGGCATTGTTCCACTCGTTCGCCTTCGACTTCTCGGTCTGGGAAATCTGGGGCGCACTGCTGCACGGCGGACGTTTGTTGATCGTGCCGCAACTGGTCAGCCGCTCGCCGGAAGACTTCTACAACCTGCTGTGCAGTGCCGGGGTGACGGTGCTTAACCAGACGCCAAGTGCGTTCCGCCAGCTGATTGCTGCCCAGGCTGAAAACACTCAGGCACATTCGCTGCGCCAGGTGATTTTCGGCGGTGAAGCACTGGAAACGGCGATGCTCAAGCCGTGGTACGCCCGCAGCGCGAACGCTGGCACGCAACTGGTGAACATGTACGGCATCACTGAAACCACAGTGCATGTGACCTATTACCCGTTGCAGCCCGAAGACGCCCAGCGCGTCGGTGCCAGCCCGATCGGCAAGCGCATCCCGGACCTGCGCCTTTATCTGCTCGACTGCCCAGCGCGTCGGTGCCAGCCCGATCGGCAAGCGCATCCCGGACCTGCGCCTTTATCTGCTCGACGCCCATGGCGAACCCGTGCCGACAGGCGTGATCGGCGAGTTGTACGTGGGCGGTGCCGGTGTTGCTCGTGGCTACCTTAACCGTGAAGCACTGACGGCAGAGCGTTTCCTCGATAACCCGTTCAGCACTGCACCGGGTGCGCGCCTGTACCGTACCGGCGACCTGGGACGCTGGCTGGCCGATGGCAGCCTGGAATACCTGGGCCGCTTACCGTACCGGCGACCTGGGACGCTGGCTGGCCGATGGCAGCCTGGAATACCTGGGCCGCAACGACGAACAGGTCAAGATTCGTGGTTTCCGTATCGAACTGGGCGAGATCGAAGCGCGTCTGGCTGAATATCCGGACGTCCGCGATGCGGTGGTGCTGTGCCGTGAGGATGTGCCCGGCGACAAGCGCCTGGTGGCCTATGTCACGACGCAGCAGCCGGAAAGCCTGCTGGACATCGAAAGCCTGCGCGAGCATCTGCACGGTGCATTGCCGGAGCACATGGTGCCCGCGGCCTACGTGCAACTCGATGAGTTGCCACTGACGGCCAACGGCAAGCTCGACCGCAAGGCTTTGCCGGTGCCCGACCGCTCGGCGGTGGTCAGTCGTGGCTACGCAGCACCTGAAAACGACACCGAGATGGCCATTGCACGTATCTGGCAAGACCTGCTGCAACTGGAGCAGGTTGGTCGTCATGACAACTTCTTCGAGCTGGGCGGCCACTCACTGCTGGCTGTCAAACTGATCGAGCGCATGCGCCAGATCGATCTGGTTGCCGACGTGCGCGTGCTGTTCAGTCAGCCGACCCTGTCTGCCCTGGCAGCAGCGGTAGGCGGCAAGGGTGCACTGGAAGTACCCGCCAACCTTATTAACGCCAACTGCGAGCGCATCACCCCGGACATGCTGCCTCTGACAGTCCTGAGTCAGAATGATATCGACCGTGTGGTGGCAAGCGTACCCGGCGGCCTGGCCAACGTGCAGGACATCTATGCTCTGGCACCGCTGCAGGAAGGTATTTTGTATCACCACCTTGCCGCGACCGAGGGAGACCCGTACCTGCAATACGCGTTGTTTGCCTTTGATAGCCTCGAGCGTCTGCACGGTTTCGCCCAGGCACTGCAAGGCGTGATCGCGCGGCACGATATCCTGCGCACCGCCGTGCTTTGGGAGCGTCTCGACTCTCCGGTGCAGGTGGTCTGGCGTGAAGCGCCCTTGGGCCTGGATGAGCTGATACTGAACCCTGCCGATGGCGATATCGCCGAACAACTGCTGGAACGTCTGGACCCTCGTCACACCCGCCTGGACATTCGTCAGGCACCGATGCTACGCATCGGTTATGCACATGACGCGGAGAACGACCGCTGGCTGGGCATGCTGCTGTTCCATCATCTGGTGGACGACGCCACGTCGCTGCGCATTCTCACCAGCGAAATCGAGTCGTACATGCTCGGGCAGCAAGCCTCGCTGCCACCGTCCGTGCCTTACCGCAATTACGTGGCACAAGCCATGCTCGGCGTGAGCCGCGAGGAGCACGAAGCGTTTTTCCGTGACATGCTCGGTGACATCGATGAACCGACGCTGCCGTTCGGCCTGCAGGACGTGCAGGGCGACGGGCGCGGTATCGAGGAAGCGCGCCTACAGGTCGACATGGACCTGAGCCGCCGCCTGCGTTTGCAGGCCCGTCAGTTCGGGGTCAGCTCCGCCAGCCTGTATCACCTGGCATGGGCTCGTGTTCTGGGCGCTTTGTCAGGCAAAAAGGATGTGGTGTTCGGCACCGTATTGCTCGGCCGCCTGCAAGGTGGTGCCGGGTCCGACCGGGCGCTGGGGATGTTCATCAACACCTTGCCGTTGCGTGTCACGCTGGGCGAGCAGGACGTGCGCAGCGGTCTGAAGGCTACCCACGCAAGACTCAGCGGGCTGCTTGCCCATGAACACGCCTCGCTGGTACTGGCACAGCGTTGCAGTGGCGTGTCCGCTTCGACGCCGCTGTTCAGCGCCTTGCTCAACTACCGACATATCGCCGCTGAGGTCAACCAACAGACACTGGACGCCTGGCAAGGCATCGAAAGCCTGCGCGGCGAAGAGCGCACCAACTATCCGCTGACCCTTTCAGTAAACGATGAGGGAACGGGCTTCAGTTTAACGATCCAGGCCAGTGCCAGCATCGACGCGCAACGCGTCTGCGCTTATGTGCAGACCACTCTGGAGAATGTGGTCAGCGCACTGGAGCAGTCCGGCGAGGTGCCGCTGGCAGGCTTGCCGGTTCTGGCGGCTGTCGAGCGTGAGCAGTTACTGGTGGCGTTCAACGACACCGCGCTGGATTACCCGCAGCAGCAAACCATTCACGGGATGTTCGAAGCGCAGGTCGAGCGCACGCCGGAAGCGGTAGCAGTCGTCCATGGCGAACAACGCCTGACCTATCGCGAGCTTAACGAGCAGGCCAACCGCCTGGCCCATGCCTTGCGCAAGCAGGGCGTGCAGCCGGATTCTCGCGTCGGCATCTGTGTAGAGCGCGGCGTGGAGATGGTTGTAGGGTTGCTGGCGATCCTCAAGGCGGGCGGCGGTTACGTGCCGCTCGACCCGGCGTATCCGGTAGAACGAATTGCCTACATGTTGCAGGACAGCACTCCGGCCGCAGTACTGGCGCAAAACGCGACTCAGGACTTGCTGGCCGACGTTTCAGTACCTGTGATCAACCTTGATCTGAGCAACTGGCAGGACCAATCCGTCCAGAATCCGCAGGTGCCTGGGCTGACTTCGGCGCATTTGGCCTACCTGATATACACCTCGGGCTCCACCGGCCTGCCGAAAGGCGTGATGATCGAACACCGCAACACCGTTAACTTCCTGAGCTGGGCGCACACGGCTTTCGATGGCTCTGCGCTGGAAAAAACACTGTTCTCCACCTCGCTGAACTTCGACCTCGCGGTTTACGAGTGCTTCGCGCCACTGACGTCGGGCGGCAGCATCGAAGTGGTCAAAAACGTGCTGGAACTGCAACACGGCGAGCACAATATCGGCCTGATCAACACCGTACCGTCGGCGCTCAAGGCCTTGCTGGAAGTCGATGGACTGCCGAAATCGGTCCATACGGTCAACGTCGCAGGTGAAGCGCTCAAGCGCAGCCTGGTCGAATCGCTGTTCGAGAAGACTGGTGTGCAGCGCCTGTGCAACCTTTATGGCCCGTCCGAAACGACCACCTACTCAAGCTGGGTAGCGATGGATCGTGAAGATGGCTTCGCAGCGCACATCGGCAAACCGGTTGGCAATACCCGGTTTTACCTGCTGGACGAGCAACAGCAGCCTGTTCCGTTGGGTATTGCAGGTGAAATCTACATCGGTGGTGCCGGTGTAGCCCGGGGTTATCTGAACCGCGAAGACCTGACCGCAGAACGCTTCCTCAAGGACCCGTTCAGCGAACAGCCAGCGGCACGCATGTACCGTACCGGCGACCTGGGTCGCTACCTGCCAGACGGCAATATCGAATACCTCGGTCGTAACGATGATCAGGTGAAAATCCGCGGCTTCCGTATCGAGCTCGGCGAGATCGATGCACGCCTGGCCAAACACCCGGCCGTACAAGAAGCGGTGGTCAACGCCCGCGAAGATGTTCCGGGTGACAAGCGTCTGGTGGCTTATTACACCCTGAGCGCAGGGCACGCGTCAGTGGACATCGACAGCCTGCGCGGCTGGCTGCAGGAGCAATTGCCGGCCCATATGATCCCGGTAGCCTATGTGCTGCTCGACGCACTGCCGCTGACGCCTAACGGCAAGCTGGACCGCAAGGCACTGCCAGCACCGGAAGCCGATGCACTGATCCGCCGTGGTTACGAAGCCCCCCAAGGCGAAACCGAAACCCTGCTGGCGCAAATCTGGAGCGACCTGCTCCAGGTTGAACGCGTCAGCCGTCACGACCAGTTCTTCGAGCTGGGCGGTCACTCCTTGCTGGCGATGCGCCTGATTTCGCAGATTCGTCAACAACTGGGCGTCGAACTGAGCCTGGCCGCGCTGTTTGCCCACCCGGAACTGAGCGCGCTGGCGCAGGCCATCGCCCAAGCCGGACGCAGCATCCTGCCGGATATCGTGCCGGTGGCACGCGATCAGGCCTGGCCATTGTCGTTCGGCCAGCAACGCCTGTGGTTCCTCGCCCAGATGGAAGGTGCCAGCGCGGCCTACCACATGCCTGCCGGCCTGAGCCTGCGTGGCGAGCTGGATCGCGCGGCGATGCAACGAGCGCTGGAGCGTATCGTGGCGCGCCATGAGGGCTTGCGCACTACCTTCATTCAGGGCGATGACGAACAGCCATTACAACGGATCAGCCCGGCGGATGCCGGCTTCAACCTGCAACTGCACGATCTGCAAGGGCTGGTGGATGCCAAAGAGAAGCTTCAGGCACTGGCCAGCGAAGAGTCGCTGCAAGGCTTCGATCTGGAACAGGGCCCATTGATCCGGGGCCGCCTGATTCGTATGGCCGAGGACCATCACGTCCTGCTGCTGACCATGCACCACATCGTTTCCGATGGTTGGTCGATTGGCGTGCTGACCCGTGAACTGGCCGCGCTTTATGCAGCATTCATTCAGGGCCAGGACGACCCATTGGCGCCACTGGCGCTGCAATACCTGGACTACGCGGTGTGGCAGCGTCGCTGGTTGAGCGGCGATCTGCTGCAGCAACAAAGCGACTACTGGCAGCAAAACCTGGCAGACGCTCCGGCGCTGCTGATGTTGCCCACCGACCGGGTACGTCCGGCGCAGCAGGACTATACCGGCGCAGTGCTGCCCATCGTTTTCGACGAAGACCTGACTCGCGGCCTGAAGGCATTGAGCCAACGTCACGGCAGCACACTGTTCATGACCGTCATGGCCGCCTGGGCTGCGCTGCTGGGGCGTCTGTCCGGTCAGGACGACGTGGTCATCGGCACGCCAGTGGCCAACCGCACACGCAGTGAGACCGAAGGATTGGTGGGCCTGTTCGTCAATACCCTGGCCATCCGCGTCAACCTCAGTGACAAGCCCACGGCAAAGACTCTGCTGGCGCAGGTCAAGACCAGCACGCTAGGCGCCCAGGACCATCAGGACCTGCCGTTCGAGCAAGTGGTGGAAGTGATCAAGCCGGTGCGCAGCCTTTCGCACAGCCCGGTGTTCCAGGCCATGCTCAGCTGGCAGGACATGGGCGGCGGGGATTTCGCCCTCGGCGATCTGCAACTGGAAAACCTGAGCGCGGAACATACGCTGTCCAAGTTCGATCTCTCGCTGGACATCGGCGAAGCCCAGGGTCTGCTGTTCGGTTCACTTGAGTACGCCACCGCGTTATTCGATGAAAGCACCATCGCCCGTTATCTGGGCTACCTGCAGCGTTTGCTGCACGCCATGGTCGCCGATGACAGTCAGGTACTGGAGCATGTGCCACTGCTTGATACGGTGGAGCGCAAGCGACTGCTGGTCGACCTTAACGCTACCGACGTGCCGTACCCGCAAGACTGCACGATTCATCAGCTGTTCGAAGAAAAGGTCAAGGCGCAGCCCGACGCCATCGCCGTGGCTTTCCAGGCGCAGCGCTTGAGCTATGCCGAATTGAACCGTCAGGCCAACCGTCTGGCTCATCACCTGATCAGCCTGGGCATCGGTCCGGATGATCGTGTGGCGATCTGCGTCGAACGTGGAGTGAAAATGATCGTCGGCCTGCTCGGCGTGCTCAAAGCCGGTGCCGCCTATGTACCGCTGGACCCGGCTTACCCGGCCGAGCGCCTGGCGTACATGATCAACGACAGCCAGCCAGCGGCGTTGCTTACCCAGCGCGGCTTGCAGGAGCGTTTGCCCGCACTGTCCATGCCGCTGGTATTGCTCGACGACGATCATTGCCAGGGCTTCATCGAGTGCGATGACAACCCGGTCGTAGCGACTCTCGGCGTGCGTAACCTGGCCTATGTGATCTACACCTCGGGCTCCACCGGCAATCCGAAAGGGGTAATGATCGAACACCGTGGCCTGGTCAACTACAGCGTCGATGCTGCACGCTTGTTTGGCCTGTCCCCAACCGACACTGTGCTGCAACAAAACACCCTTAACTTCGACCTGTCGGTGGAGGAGATCTTCCCGGCACTGTTGGCCGGTGCCACCCTGGCGCCGAGCCGCGAGATCTTCGGCAGTGAGGGCATTGAAAATCACGGCATCTACCCGACCGTTCTGCACTTGACCGCCGCGCATTGGCACACACTGGTGGCCGAATGGCACAACCAGCCTCAGGCTGCTGAACAACGCCTTGCCGAGGTGCGCCTGATCAACGTCACAGGTGACGCATTGTCGGCGCAGAAACTCAAGCTCTGGGATGAGGTGCGCCCAGCGCATACCCGCCTGATCAACACCTATGGCCCGACCGAAGCGACAGTGTCCTGCACTGCGGCTTACGTGAGTCACGACGCAGCGGCTGGCAGCGAAGGCAGCGGTAACGCGACCATCGGCAAGCCGATGGCAAACACCCGCATCTACCTGCTCGATGCTCATCAGCAGCCAGTGCCATACGGCGTGGCCGGTGAGATTTTCATCGGTGGCGACGGCGTGGCACGCGGTTACCTGAACCTTGAAGAGGTCAACGCCGAACGCTTCCTCTCGGATCCGTTCAGCAATAGCCCTGATGCCAGGATGTACAAGACCGGCGACCTGGCGCGCTACATGGCTGACGGTCGTATCGAGTACCTGGGTCGTAACGACTTCCAGGTCAAAGTGCGCGGTTTCCGTATCGAGCTGGGCGAAATCGAAGCGCGTCTCGGTAATTGCAAAGGGGTCAAGGAAGCGGTAGTGATCGCTCGGGAAGACAATCCCGGTGAAAAACGTCTTGTGGCCTACGTGATCGCCCAGCCACAAGTGAATCTGGACGCCGCCAGCCTGCGCGCCGAACTGGCACCGCAATTGGCCGAGTACATGCTGCCGAGTGCTTTCGTGCTGCTTGATGCACTGCCGCTGACACCGAATCGCAAACTCGATCGCAAGGCCCTGCCTGCTCCGGCGGACAACGCCTTTGCCAGTCGCGAACATGTCGCACCGCAAGGCACCAGCGAAAAAGCCCTGGCGCAGATCTGGCAGAACCTGCTCAACCTGGAAGCAGTAGGGCGCCATGACCACTTCTTCGAACTGGGCGGGCACTCGCTGCTGGCGATGCGTCTGATTTCCCAGGTGCGTCAGCGCATGGGCGTCGAGCTGAGCCTGGCGGACATCTTCGCCCAGCCGGAACTCGCGCCGCTGGCTCAGGTAGTGGCGCACGCGGCTGGCAGCAGCCAGCAGCCCATCGTGCCGGTGTCCCGCGACCAGTCCTTGCCGCTGTCGTTTGCCCAGCAACGCCTGTGGTTCCTGGCGCAGCTGGACGGCGGCAGCGCGGCTTATCACATTCCAGCCGGTCTGCGTCTGCGCGGCAGCCTCGATAAAGTCGCCCTGAAACGGGCACTGGACCGTATCGTTGCGCGTCACGAGGCGTTGCGTACGACCTTTGTGCAGGAACAGGATCAGGATCCGCTGCAGCGCATCGCCCCGGCCGATGTCGGCTTGAGCCTGCAATTGCAAGTGCTGAGCGGGCAGGATGATGCAGAACAACAACTGCTCGCCATCGCCGCAGAAGAGGCCGAACAGGGCTTTGATCTGCTCAATGGCCCGCTGGTGCGCGGACGCCTGGTATGCCTGGCCGATGACGACCATGTGTTGCTGGTGACCATGCACCACATCGTCTCTGACGGCTGGTCCGCGGGTGTGTTGACCCGTGAGCTGGGCGTGCTCTATGCAGCGTTCAGCGAGGGTGCCGAAGATCCGTTGCCAGCGTTGCCGGTGCAATACGCCGACTACGCGCTGTGGCAGCGCAACTGGCTGAGCGGTGACGTGCTGCAACAACAGCGTCAGTACTGGCAGCAGACTCTGGGCGGTGCGCCGGCCTTGCTGACCTTGCCAAGCGACAGGCCACGTCCGGCGCAACAGGACTACAGCGGTCAACTGCTCGGGCTGGTGCTCGATGCCGATCTGACCCGCGGCCTCAAGGCGCTGAGCCAGCGGCATGGCAGCAGCCTGTTCATGACGGTCATGGCCGCATGGGCTGCGCTGCTGGGACGTTTGTCCGGTCAGGACGACGTGGTCATCGGTACGCCGGTGGCCAACCGCATGCGCGCCGAGGTGGAGGACCTGATCGGGTTCTTCGTCAACACCCTGGCCGTACGCGTCGACCTCTCGGGTACGCCGAGCGTGCAAACCCTGTTGCAGCAGGTCAAACAGCAGACGCTGGCCGCCCAGGCGAATCAGGACCTGCCGTTCGAACAGGTGGTTGAGGTGGTTCGCCCACAACGCAGCCTGTCCCACAGTCCGATTTTCCAGGCCATGTTGTCGTGGCAGAACAACGAAGCGTCCGATCTGGCGCTTGGCGACATGACCCTGCAGGGCGTCGCGGTGGCTGGCCATACGGCCAAGTTCGACCTGACGCTGGACATGACCGAGGTTGGCGATCAATTGATCGGCACGCTGGAGTACGCCAAGGCGTTGTTCGACGAGAGCACCATGCAGCGCTACATGGGCTACTTCCAGCGCTTGCTGGAAGCGATGGTCGCCGACGACCGCCAGTTGCTGGAGCAGGTGTCGTTGCTTGATACGGTGGAACGCCAGCATTTGCTGGTCGACCTTAATGCTACCGATGTGCCTTACCCGCAGCACAGCACCATTCACCAGCTGTTCGAAGAAAAGGTTCAGACACAGCCCGACGCCATCGCCGTGGTCTACGAGGCGCAGCGCCTGAGCTATGCCGAGTTGAACCGTCAGGCCAACCGTCTGGCTCATCACCTGATCGGCATGGGCATCGGCCCGGACTATCGAGTGGCGATCTGCGTCGAGCGCGGCGTGGAAATGATGATCGGCCTGCTCGGTGTGCTCAAAGCCGGTGCCGCCTATGTGCCGCTGGACCCGGCGTATCCGGCCGAGCGCCTGGCTTACATGATCAACGACAGCCAGCCAACGGCATTGCTGACCCAGCGTGATCTGCAGAAACGCTTGCCGCCCCTGACCTTGCCACTGGTGCTGCTCGACGATGATCAGCGCACAACCTTTACCGAGCGTGACGACAACCCGGTGGTGGAAGCCCTCGGTGTGCGCAACCTGGCGTATGTGATCTACACCTCCGGTTCCACCGGCAATCCGAAGGGGGTGATGATCGAACACCGTGGCCTGGTCAACTACAGCGTCGATGCGGCGCGTCTGTTTGCCCTGTCCCCAACCGACACCGTGCTGCAACAGAACACCCTCAACTTCGACCTCTCGGTGGAGGAAATCTTCCCGGCATTGCTGGCTGGCGCCACTCTGGCACCGAGCCGCGAGATATTCGGCAGCGAAGGGGCTGAAACTCACGGCATTCATCCGACTGTCCTGCACCTGACTGCTGCGCATTGGCATACGCTGGCGGCCGAATGGCACAACCAGCCGCAGGCTGCTGCGCAACGGCTGGCTGAGGTGCGCCTGATCAACGTCACAGGTGACGCATTGTCGGCACAGAAACTCAAGCTCTGGGATGAGGTGCGCCCGGCGCACACTCGCCTGATCAACACCTATGGCCCGACCGAAGCGACGGTGTCTTGCACCGCGGCTTACGTCAGCCATGACGCCGTCGCCGGCAGCGAAGGCAGTGGCAACGCAACCATCGGCAAACCGATGGCCAATACCCGTATCTACCTGCTCGATGCCCATCAGCAGCCAGTGCCATACGGCGTGGCTGGTGAGATCTTCATCGGTGGTGATGGCGTTGCGCGGGGCTACCTGAACCTTGCCGAGGTCAACGCCGAGCGTTTCCTCGCGGATCCGTTCAGCAACAGCCCTGACGCGAGGATGTACAAAACCGGCGACCTGGCACGCTACATGGCCGACGGCCGTATCGAGTACCTGGGCCGTAACGACTTCCAGGTCAAGGTGCGTGGTTTCCGTATAGAACTGGGCGAAATCGAAGCCCACCTGGGTAATTGCGCCGGGGTCAAGGAAGCGGTGGTGATCGCTCGGGAGGACAATCCGGGAGATAAACGTCTGGTGGCCTACGTAGTCGCACAGCCGGATATGCACCTCACGGCCGCCAGCCTGCGTACCGAACTGGCACCGCAACTGGCTGAATACATGCTGCCGAGTGCATTCGTGATCCTCGACGCCTTGCCGCTGACGCCGAACCGCAAGCTGGATCGCAATGCCTTGCCGGCTCCGCAGGCCGATGCCTTTGCCAGCCGCGAACACGTGGAACCGCAAGGTGACACCGAGGTGGCGCTGGCGCATATCTGGCAAAACCTGCTCGATCTGGAACAGGTAGGCCGTCATGACCAGTTCTTCGAGCTGGGCGGACACTCGCTGCTGGCGATGCGTCTGATTTCCCAGGTGCGTCAGCAGCTGAGCGTCGAGCTGGGCCTGGCGGATATCTTTGCCCAGCCTGAACTCGCCGCCATGGCACGGATACTCGCCGAAGCCAAAGGCAGCGTTCAGCCGCCGATCGTGCCGGTGCCTCGCGACCAGAACTTGCCGTTGTCGTTTTCCCAGCAGCGTCTGTGGTTCCTGGCGCAGCTGGAAGGCGGCAGCGCGGCTTACCACATTCCGGCAGGGCTGCGTCTGCGTGGCGCTCTGGATAACCCTGCGCTGGAGCGAGCGCTGGACCGTATCGTCGCCCGCCACGAAGTGCTGCGTACGACCTTTGTGCAAGAGCAGGACCAGGATCCGGTGCAGCGCATAGCTCCTGCCGATATCGGTTTCAGCCTGCAACTGCACGTGTTGACCGGGCAGGCGGATGCTGAACAGCAACTGCTCGCCATCACCGCTGCAGAGGCCAACGAGGGCTTCGATCTGCTCAACGGTCCGCTGGTACGGGGACACCTGGTGCGCATGGCCGAGGACGATCATGTGTTGCTGGTGACGATGCACCATATCGTCTCCGACGGCTGGTCCGCGGATGTACTGACCCGTGAGCTGAGTGCGCTCTATGCGGCGTTCAGTGCCGGTGCCGAGGATCCGTTGCCCGCTTTGCCGGTGCAATACGCCGACTATGCCGTGTGGCAGCGCAACTGGCTGAGCGGCGAAGTGCTGCAGCAACAGCGTCAGTACTGGCAGCAGACCCTGGGTGGCGCGCCAGCCTTGCTGACCTTGCCGACCGACCGGCCACGCCCGGCACAACAGGACTACAGCGGCAACGTTCGCGGCCTGGTGCTCGATGCGGAGCTGACCCGTGGCCTCAAAGCCCTGAGCCAGCGGCATGGCAGCACCCTGTTCATGACCGTAATGGTCGCATGGGCCTCGCTGCTGGGGCGTCTGGCCGGCCAGGACGATGTGGTGATCGGTACACCGGTGGCCAACCGCCTGCGTGCCGAAGTGGAGGACCTGATCGGGTTCTTCGTCAACACCCTGGCGATACGCGTCGATCTGTCCGGCGCACCCAGCGTCGAAGCGTTGATGCAGCAGGTCAAGCGGCAGACGCTGGCAGCGCAGACTCATCAGGACCTGCCGTTCGAACAGGTGGTCGAGGTGGTTCGCCCGCAACGCAGCCTGTCCTACAGCCCGATCTTCCAGGCCATGTTGTCGTGGCAGAACAACGAAACATCCGATCTGTCGCTGGGCAACATGAACCTGCAAGGCGTGGCGGTAAACGACCACACGGCCAAGTTCGATCTGGTGCTGGACATGACCGAGGTCGGCGATCAATTGATCGGTACGCTGGAATACGCCACGGCGCTTTTCGATGAAAGCACCATGGACCGTTACCTGGGCTATTTCCAGCGCTTGCTGGAAGCCATGGTCGCCAATGAGCAACGCATACTGGAACACGTGCCGTTGGTGGACGCGGCCGAGCGTCAGCATCTGTTGAGCAGTCTTAATGCAACCGACCGAGCTTACCCTCAGGGTCAGTTGATGCATCGCCTTTTCGAGGCGCATGCAGCGTCTCGACCTCAGGCGCTTGCGGCCCGTCAGGGTGAGCAGACGCTGACCTACGCCGAACTCGACAGCCGCGCCAACGCCCTGGCTCAGCAACTGCGCCAACGCGGCGTGGCAGCGGGAACCCGAGTGGCGATCCTGCTGGATCGCTCGGTGGAGCTGCTGACCAGTATGCTGGCCACCCTCAAATGCGGCGCTGCTTACCTGGCGCTGGATCGCCTGGCCCCCGAAGAGCGTGTGCGCTTCATGCTCGAGGACAGCGAAGCAACCCTGTTGCTGAGCCGTAGCGACCTGAACGCACCTGACATGACGCAAAGACTGGATCTGGACACACTGGATCTATCAGCGGCTAACGATGGGCCAGTAGCGCTTGCAGATGAAGTCGCAGGGCAGACCCCGGCGTGCATCATCTACACCTCCGGCTCCACCGGCATGCCCAAGGGCGTGATCGTGACCCACAACGGCATTGTGCGGCTGGTGCGGGACAACTACGACTTCCGGGCCGATGACCGCGTGGCGTTTTCCTCCAACCCGGCATTCGACGCCAGTAGCCCGGAGATCTGGGGTGCCTTGCTCAATGGTGGCCAGTCGGTAATTGTCGAGCCTTCCGTGTTGCTTGAGCCAGCAGACTTTGCCGCCTTGCTCAAACGCCACGAAGTGACGGTGATGTTCAGTTCGACCGCCTTGTTCAACCTGTATGCCGGGTTGATTCCCGAGGCCCTGGCAGGCTTGCGCATGCTGGAGTGCGGTGGCGAACGGGCAGATCCGGCCTCGTTCCGCCGGGTCCGTGAACACTCGTCCCAAGTACGCCTGTTCAACGGCTACGGCCCGACCGAGGGCACGACGTGCGCCACTCGTTACGAAGTGTTTGATGTGCAGCCGGGTACCCTGAGCCTGCCGATCGGTAAACCCAACGCCAACGTGCGCATCTATCTGCTCGACGCGTGCGGCGAGCCGGTGCCGATGGGCAGCGTCGGCGAGATCTACATCGGCGGGGTCGGGGTCGCGCTTGGCTACCTGAATCGCCCGGAACTGACCGCCGAACGCTTCAGCGACGATCCGTTCAGTCAGCAGGCGGGGGCGCGGCTCTACCGCACCGGCGACCTGGCGCGCTGGTTGCCGGACGGTAACCTCGAATACCTGGCGCGTAACGATGGTCAGGTGAAGGTCCGCGGCTTCCGCGTCGAACTTGGTGAGGTCGAAAGCAGCCTGCATGGGTGCGATGGCGTGCGCAACTCCGTTGTGGTGGCACGCGAAGACAGCCCGGGCGACACGCGTCTGGTGGCTTACTACACCGTGCATGCGGGCGCTGAAGCACCCGAAGTGGAGGCCCTGCGTGCACAGCTGAGCGCCGGCTTGCCGGAATACATGGTACCGAGCGTATTCATCTGCCTGCCCGACTTGCCGCTGACGCTCAATGGCAAGGTGGATGTCCACGCACTGCCAGCACCGACAGCGGATCAGTTCGCGAGCAGTGCCTTCGAAGCCCCGGCAGGCGAGCTGGAGATTCGTCTGGCGAAAGCCTGGACGGAGGTACTCGAGGTGCAGCAGGTGGGACGTCATGACAGCTTCTTCAGTCTCGGCGGTCACTCGCTGATGGCGGTACGACTGGTCAGCCAATTGGTGCAGAGTGGCTTGTCGGTGTCCCTGGCCGACGTGTTCCAGCACGCCAGCGTCGCGGCCTTGGCAAGTCTGCTGGGCAGCCGCAGCGAAGAGGTTGCACCGAAGCTTCATGAGCAACTGGTGCCGGTGCGTACCACAGGTAGCCAGCGTCCGTTGTTCCTGGTCCACGAGTTCACCGGCCAGGACGCGCATTTCCCGGCGCTGGCGGTACACATCGACAGCGAGATTCCGGTCTACGGGTTGAGCGGCATCCCGCTCGGTCAGGAACAGTTGCTGACCATGGAATGCCTGGCAACGCGCTTGTTGAATGTGATGCGCAGTGTTCAGCCGCATGGGCCTTATCGTCTGGCGGGCTGGTCGTTCGGTGGGCTTCTGGCCTACGAAATTGCCATCCAGCTGGAGGGCATGGACGAGGAGGTGGAGTTTATCGGCCTGCTCGACACCTACATGCCGCGTCTGGTGGATCTGGGTCGCGAGCGCTGGGACCTGCAGACCGCCCACAGTCAGCATCTGCTGGAACACTGCGAGCAGTTCTGGAGGGCCCGAGGCGAATGCACGCAGGCTCTGGAGGCCCTTGAGCAAGTGCGTGCAAACCGGCATGCCTTTGATTTCGCCGGGCTCCTGCAGCACTGCCGCGAGCAGGGTGCGCTGCCGCCGGAGCTGGACATCTACACGAACGAGGGTCTTTGCCAGTACCTCGACCGAGAGGTGGCTCACGGTCATGCGCAGGCCAATTACACGGTTTACCCCAACAGCGTGCCGCTGCACCTGTTCACTGCCAGTGAGTGGGAACCCAACTCGCAGAAACACAGCGGTTACCTGGGTTGGGATAGCGTACTGCCCGTCAGTCAGTTGCGCAGTATCAAGGTCGCTGGCGATCACTTGAGCATGATGAAGCCGCCACATATCGAGGGCCTGGGTCAGGCGATCAGCCAAGCGTTGGCTGATCTGCCCAATCGGCCACGAGGGGCTGACAGCGCCCACCGGCCGTTGTTGACGATTCAGGGTGGACGTCGCGATCACGCGCCAGTGTTCTGTGTACCGGGGGCAGGGGACAGTGTGACTGGCTTCATCAGCCTGGCCGATGCTCTGGGGCCGCACTGGCCGATCCACGGGCTGCAACCACGCGGGCTGGATGGCCGCACGGTGCCTTACAGTCTGGTGGAAACCGCCGCCGAGGCTTATCTGCAAGCACTCGACAGCACCCATCCAGAAGGACCGGTGCATCTGCTCGGTCATTCGTTCGGCGGCTGGGTGGCCTTTGAAATGGCTCAGCGCCTGACGGCAAGCGGCAGGGAGGTGGCTTCGCTGACACTGATCGACAGTGAGTCACCGGGCGGCAACGGCGTGGTGGGCAAACCTTACACCGCGATAGGCGTACTGGAACGTTTGATCGAGACCATGGAGCTGGCTGCGGGCAAGCCGTTGGGCATCGATCGTACGGCCTTCCGGGCCCAGGACGATGTCGGCCAGATGCGCTTGTTGCATGCCGGGATGGTGCGGGCAGGGATGTTGCCGCAGCGTTCGTCGCCGGACGCGATGCGTGGGCCTGCACGGGCTTTCGGTACGGCGTTGCGCACACGTTATCAACCGTCGCAGATATACACCGGGCCGGTGCGTCTGGTGCTGGCCGATGACCCGGTGCTGGATGCGGCGGGCAATCAGCGCGAACAACAGGCGATGGTCAGCGGCTGGCGCCGGTGTGCCCCGGATCTCACTGTCTGGCGTGGGCCGGGCAACCATTTCACCATTCTCAAGGCGCAGCATGTACAGCATCTGGCGAACTGGTGGCTACCCCGTCAATAACATCGTTTCTTCAAGCCCGGCGGTTGATCGCCGGGCCAATCCTCAACACATTCGTGGCTTTCTATGAAAAAGTTGAAGTTTCGCAAAGTGCTCATTGTTGTTGTGCTGTTGGTTCTGGCAGCAGGTATTGCCTACGGCATCCAATCCCCGGAAAAGGCACCGGAGTATCTGACCGCCAAGGTCGAACGCACCGATATCGAAAACTCGGTGCTGGCCAGCGGAGTGCTGCAAGGCATCAAGCAGGTTGATGTCGGTGCGCAGGTCTCAGGCCAGCTCAAGTCACTGAAGGTCAATCTGGGTGACAAGGTCAAACAAGGTCAGTGGCTGGCGGAAATCGATCCTGTGGTGCTGCAGAACACCCTGCGCCAGTCGCAGGTCAACGAACAGAACCTGATCGCCCAGAAGGACGCGGCTGCCGCGCAGCTCAAGGACGCCAAAGCCATTTACCAACGCTACAAGCAACTGCGTGCGGATGACGCGATCTCGCAAAAGGACTTCGATACGGCGCAATCGGACTTCGAAGTCCGGAGTGCCAACCTTCGCTCGCTGGAAGCACAGGTACGCGACGCAGGGATCCAGATCGAGACCGCCAGGATCAACCTGGGCTACACCCGCATCGTCGCGCCGATCAGCGGTGATGTGGTGGGTATCGTGACCCAGGAAGGCCAGACCGTGATCGCCAGCCAACTGACGCCGGTGATCCTCAAGCTGGCAGACCTGGACACCATGACCGTCAAGGCGCAGGTCTCCGAGGCCGACGTGATTCATATCACCCCAGGCCAAGAGGTGTATTTCACCATCCTCGGCGATGCCGAAAAACGCTATTACGCCAAACTGAAAGGCACGGAACCGGCGCCGCAAAACTTTCTTGACGCGCAGTCCAGCAACGCCGGCAAGCCGAACAGTGCGGTGTTCTATAACGCATTGTTCGACGTCCCCAACCCTGATCACCGTCTGCGTATTTCGATGACCGCCCAGGTGCATATCGTGCGTGAAAAGGCCAAGGGCGTACTGACTGTGCCTGTTGCAGCTTTGGGCGACAAGAACGGCGACGGCACCTTCCCGGTGCGCGTGATGGACAATCAGGGCCAGGCCCAGAGCCGTAACGTGCAGACCGGCATCAACAACAACGTGCGGGTCGAGATCAAGAGCGGCCTTGCCGAGGGCGACCAGGTGGTGATCGGTGAACCGTCGGCCACACCAGCGACAGCGGGGGCCTGACCATGAGTCGAGCTCTTCTGGAACTCAAGGGGATAACCCGTCGTTTTGTCGCTGGCGAGAAGGACTTCATCGCGCTCAATGACATCAACCTCACGATCAATGCCGGCGAACTGGTTGCCATTACCGGGGCCTCGGGCTCCGGCAAGTCAACGCTGATGAACGTGCTGGGTTGTCTGGATCACGCCAACAGCGGCAGTTACAAGGTCGACGGGCGTGAAACCGGTACGCTGACCGATGATGAGCTGGCAGAGCTGCGCCGCGATCACTTCGGTTTCATTTTTCAACGTTATCACCTGTTGCCGCACCTGCCAGCGATACAGAATGTCGAAATGCCTGCCATCTACGCAGGCACCGGCAAGGGCGTGCGCGTGGAGCGCGCGCAGAAGCTGCTTGAGCGGCTGGGCCTGCCCGGACATCTGGAGCATCGGCCAAGCCAGCTTTCAGGCGGCCAGCAACAGCGGGTCAGTATTGCCAGGGCCTTGATGAACGGCGGCGAGATCATTCTGGCCGACGAACCTACCGGGGCCCTCGACAGCGTCAGCGGCAAGGAGGTGATGAACATCCTCCTAGAGCTCAACAGCGCCGGGCACACAGTGATTCTGGTGACCCACGATGAGAAGGTTGCAGCGCACGCCGAGCGCATCATCGAGATGCGTGACGGCGAGATCATCGCCGACCGGGTAAACCCTGATCGCCCGATCATCAACGAAAAAACCACCGAGCGCCTGCCCACCAAACCCAGGCAGGGCAACCGGCTGATGGCCAACCTCGGCCTGTTCCAGGAGGCCTTCGTCATGGCCTGGGTGGCGCTGATCTCGCACCGCATGCGCACGCTGCTGACCATGCTCGGGATCATCATCGGCATTACCTCGGTGGTGTCGATCGTTGCGATCGGCGAAGGGGCCAAGCGCTATGTGCTCAAGGACATTGAGGCCATCGGCAGCAACACCATCGAGGTGTTCCCAGGCAGTGACTTTGGCGACACCAAGTCCATGGATATCCAGACCCTGGCGCTGTCCGATGTGGCGGCGTTGAGCAGTGAGTACTACATCGACAGCGCCACACCGAATATCGGCCGCAACCTGCTGGTGCGCTACCGCAACATCGACGTATCGGCGACGGTGAGCGGGGTCAGCCCGAGTTACTTCCAGGTGCGTGGCACCAAAATGGGCTTGGGGGTGGGGTTCAACAAGGATGACGCCAGGCGGCAAGCGCAAGTGGTGGTGATCGATTACAACACACGGATTCGCCTATTCGGCCCCAAGGTCGACCCGCTGGGCCAGGTGATCCTGGTGGGCAACCTGCCCTGTACAGTAATCGGCGTGACCGAGAACAAGAAAAACATCTTCGACACCAGCAAGAACCTGAATATCTGGATGCCCTACGAAACCGCCTCTGGCCGCCTGCTGGGTCAGACCTACCTGGACGGCATCACCGTGCGGGTCAAGGAAGGGCAGCCGAGCAAGGTGGTCGAGGACAACGTCAACAAACTGCTGCAAAAGCGTCACGGGACCAAGGACTTCTTCACCTACAACCTCGACAGCGTGATGCAAACGGTGCAGAAGACCAGCCAGTCGCTGGCCCTGTTGCTGTCGTTGATTGCGGTGATCTCGCTGGCGGTCGGCGGTATCGGGGTGATGAACATCATGCTGGTGTCGGTCACGGAGCGGACGCGCGAGATCGGCATTCGCATGGCAGTCGGGGCACGCCAGTCGGATATCCGTCAGCAGTTTCTGGTGGAGGCGGTGATGGTTTGCCTGATTGGCGGGGTCATCGGCATCGGCCTGTCGTTCGTGATCGGCTATGTGTTTTCACTGCTGGTCAAGGAATGGCAGATGGTGTTCTCCGTGAGCTCGATTGTCACTGCGTTCATCTGCTCGACATTGATCGGCATTGTGTTCGGCTTCGTACCCGCACGTAATGCGGCACAGCTCGATCCGATCGAGGCGCTGGCACGGGATTGACGAGAGGATTGCAGGACAGGGATGTTCTGCATGACGATATCGACGGCCCGCTGACGTGGGCAGTGTGGAAGGGATCCTGCTCACGAGAGGCTGATGCAGCCGACGGCTATCTGTCGCTGTATCAGCCTCTCGAGCAGGCTGTTGCGAGGATTCAGCCTACCGCGCTGACGCTGGAAACCCGTGCTGCGCTGCTGCTCATCAGGGCCTGTTCGAAGCGGTCGAGGACCATGCCCACTTCCGACTCGGTGATATTCAACGGTGGCAGGAAGCGCACGACTGCGCTGTTGCGTCCACCTGTCTCGATGATCATGCCGTTGTTGAAGCACTCCAGCTTGATCGCCCGCGCACGTGCGCCATCGCCAACCCCTGGACGTGATCCTGTAGCCGGTTTGACGATTTCTACCCCGAGCATCAAGCCACGGCCACGGACATCGCCGATAAACGGGAACTGTCGAGCGATGTTCTCCAGCCCGCTGTGCAACTGCTCACCGCGCAGCACAGCATTGCCGACCAGATCGTGCTCCTTGATATGACGCATGGTCGCAGCCCCGGCCACCATCGCCACCTGATTGCCACGAAACGTCCCTGCGTGCATGCCTGGGCCCCATGTATCGAGGTGCTCGGCATAGACGATCACTGACATCGGGTAGCCGCCACCGATGGCCTTGGACAGCACCAGAATATCCGGCGTTATCCCGGAATGTTCGATAGCAAACAGGTTGCCGGTACGTCCGAGTCCGGTTTGCACTTCGTCGACAATCAGCAGGATTCCCAACTCGCGAGTGATATCACGCACAGCGCGCAGCCATTCTGCCGACGCCGCAATGCAGCCGCCTTCGCCCTGAATCACTTCGACCACCACCGCAGCCGGTTTGGACACACCGCTTTCCGGGTCGCTGAGTACCGTGCGGATGTACTCGATGGAGAGGCGGTCGGTGTTTTCGCCGTCGGTGCCGAACGGGCAGCGGAAACGATAGGGGAAGGGCAGGAAGTGGGTGCCCTGGGCCAGCAGCCCGGCCTTGGGGTTGAGGTTGCCCATGGCCGACAAGGCGCCAGCGGTCATGCCGTGATAACCACCGTGAAAGGACATCAGCGGCGAGCGCTGGGTGTAATGGCGGGCCAGCTTGATTGCGGCTTCGACCGCGTCAGAACCGCTGGGGCCGCAGAACAGAATTTTGCTGTTGTCGCGCATTCTGGCGGGCAACGTCGCGAACAGCTCTTCGACGAAGGCGTGCTTGGCCGGTGTGGCCAGGTCAAGGGCCTGCTGCAGATGATCACTGTTGAGGAATTCGATCACCGCCTCGCGGACCACCGGAGGGTTATGACCCAGTGCCAGCGTGCCAGCGTTCGACAGGCAGTCGAGGTACTCCTGGCCGTTGGCGTCCTTGACCCGCATGCCCTTGCCACTGACAAACAGCTGCTGGAAGGTCGCTGCGTAGGTGCGCGCATTCGACTCCAGTTTCTTGAGATTACTTAACTCTTCCATAGTCGATCCCTTGTTGGCACAGGTACGGATTCATTGCTACTCGGTTCGAGCAGGGCCCGATTCTGTAAGAACCTCAGGGCGATCGCCAACTTATCGCCGTGGGACTGTCCCCGTATTCCACGACATACATACCGCGGCCTCCAGCGTTAAATGCATGCTACGAAAGGGATTTGTGGCGCAGCAGGAAACCTCGCGACAACGCTCCTGATCGTCCGGATTCCTGCCCCGTTGCTTCTTTTCTCCAGACACCACTGTTCCGGAATTTTCGAGAGCTTTATGTCTATTGGCAAACCTGCTGGCCGATTCCTGTTGTCGATGTTTGTGGTGTCACTGCTCAGCGGCTGCACGCTGGGGCCGGACTACCAGTTGCCTGCGGTGGCGGTTGCCGGCAAGTGGCATGCGCCGCTGCCCCATGACGCGTCGATGGTGGGGCTGCAGGATTGGTGGCAACAGTTCAATGACCCTGCACTGGCAACCCTGTTGCGTCTGGCGCAAGCAGACAGCCCGTCTCTCGATCAGGCTCTGGCGCGCATCGCCCAGGCACGCGCGACGCTGGACGGCAGCTTTGCCGACAGGCTGCCGCAAGTGAGCGGCGGCGCGAGCAAGTCACGCGCGGGCATCAGGCAGAGCGGGGCGCGCCAGAGCGGTACGACTTCCGGCGCAACCCTCGATGCGTCCTGGGAATTGGACCTGTTCGGCAAATTACGACGCACCGACGAAGCTTCGCGCAATCTGCTTGAAGCTCGTGTCAATGACTGGCATGACGCTCGTGTGTCGCTGGCGGCCGAGGTCGGTGATGACTTCGTGCAGTACCGCGGCTGCCAGATGCTGGTGAACGCTTACCGTGATCAGGCGCAATCCCAGGAACAGACCGCACGTCTGACTCGCGTGTCGTTTCAGGCCGGGTTTACCGCAGCCGCTGATTCATCGTTGAGCGACGCCAGTGCGGCGGCCAGTAATGCGACCCTCATCAAACAACAAAGCGAGTGCGACGTGCTGCTCAAAAGCCTGGTGGCCCTGACCGGTAGCGACGAGGAGCAGGTGCGGGAAGTGCTCGGCCATAACCCCGCGCGACTGCCGCAGCCTGCGTCGCTGGATGTACGGGAAATACCCGCCGACTTGGTGCGACAGCGCCCGGACCTGGCGTCCAGCGAACGTGAACTGGCCGCAGCGAATGCGAAGATTGGCGCTGCTCAGGCGGATCGTCTGCCCAGCCTGAGTCTGATCGGCTCGTTCGAGGTGGGGACCACCACTGGAGTATTCAGCCGTAACTGGAGCCTCGGCCCGCAACTGACTGTTCCGCTGTTCGACGCAGGCAAGCGCCGGGCGGCAGTGGACTCGGCACGGGCAGATTATGACGCGGCGCTGGCGACCTATCGGCAGACCTTGCGCACGTCGGTGATGGAAGTTGAGCAGGCACTGGTGCGTCTGGACGCGGCGCGGCGTTCGCAAGCCAGTACGCAGCGGGCCAGCGACGGTTATGAAGCGTCGTTCGAGGCCACAGACCGCAACTGGCAGGCCGGTAACGCCAGCCTGCTGGACCGCGAAGTGGCGCGACGCTCGGCCCTTTCGGCGCAAATCGAACTGATCACCGTGCAACAAAATCAAGTGCGCTACTGGATTGCCCTGTACAAGGCCCTGGGCGGTGGATGGCAGGGCAGTCGCGAAGGTTTGGCCAGTGAGACAGCGAAACGGGGCGGCGTATGAGGAAGATACGCATGTATGGGCTGTTGACGCTGGCGGTATTGGGCGTTTCAGGCTGGTTAGTGTTTGGCCGTGCAGAGCCGACCCCGGCTGCTGCTGTTGCGCCGTCAACCAGCCTCACCGTCGAGGCGGTTCAACCGCACCACGAAGAATGGCCACAGGAACGAGTGGCCAGCGGTGCGCTCGCGCCGTGGCAGGAAGCTGTTATCAGTGCCGAAACCGGAAGCTTGCGGATCGCCAGCCTGAAGGCTGATATCGGCGATCAGGTGAAGAAAGGCCAGGTCTTGGCGACCCTGGCCGATGACAGCGTGCTGGCCGAGGAAAACAAGCAGAAGTCAGCGGCAGCCCAGGCCACGGCGCAATTGCAGGAAGCCCGCTCCAATGCGCGACGTGCGGCGTTGGTCGGACAGAGCGGGGCCTTGTCCGAGCAGCAACTGGAAGAATACCGGGTCAAGGTGCAGACCGCTGAAGCCAACCTGGCCTCGGCAAATGCCGACCTGCGCAGTATCCGGATCAAACTCACGCAGACACGCATTGTCGCGGTGGATGACGGGGTCATATCCGGGCGCAAGGCCTTGCTCGGCGATGTGGTGTCGGCGGGCAGCGAAATGTTCAGGATGATCCGGGATGGCCGCATCGAGTGGCAGGCAGAACTGGATGCACAGCAACTGCCAGGTGTGCAGGTCGGACAGCTCGCTCGCGTGACGTTGCCAGGCGGTATTCAGGTCGAAGGTCGCGTGCGGCTGGTCTCGCCAATACTCGACAGCAAGACCAGCAGGGCGCTGGTCTATGTTTCCCTGCCCACTGGGTCGATGGCGCGCGCCGGCATGTACGCCAGCGGTCGCATCGAACTGCCATCCACTGCAGCGCTGACTGTCCCGGATACCAGTGTGATCCTGCGTGACGGACGCTCTTATGTGTTCGTGCTGGGCAAGGATATGCATGTCAGCCAACAAGTCGTAGAGGTCGGGCGGCGGCGTGGATCGGCGCTGGAAATCCTCGGAGGTCTGACAGAGCAGGCACAGATCGTCCGTAGCGGTGGGGCCTTTCTCAACGACGGGGCCAGCGTGACGCTGGTCAACGCCGAGGCGCGCATGCAATGAATATCTCCGCGCTGTCGATTCGTTACCCGGTTCCGGCGGTCATGCTGTTTTTACTGCTGACCCTGTTTGGTGCCCTTGGATTCGATCGTCTCGGTATCCAGGACTTTCCCGACACCGATCTGCCCGCAGTGGTCATCAGTGCCTCACTGGAAGGGGCCGCCCCCGAGCAACTGGAAACCGAAGTCGCGCGCAAGCTCGAAGACAAGCTGACCTCGCTGCGCCTGCTCAAGCATGTCAGCACGCAAATTGCCGAAGGCAGCGTCATCATCAATGTGATATTCGACATCGACAAGGATGGCAATGAAGCGCTCAACGAGGTGCGCAATGCGGTGGACAGCGCTGCCGCCGAGTTGCCAGCCAACCTCGACACGCCATCGGTAACCCGCCTGACCACCAATACCACGGCGTTGCTGACCTATATGGTCGATGCGCCACGCATGGACGAAGAAGCGTTGTCCTGGTTTGTCGACAATGAGCTGAGCAAAAAGCTTCTGACCGTGCGTGGTGTCGCGAACATCGGCCGCGTGGGCGGTGTGGACCGCGAAGTTCAGGTGGACCTTGATCCCGCGCTGATGGCTGGTCTGGGTTTGAGCGTGACGGACATCGCGGATCGTTTGCGGACGATGCAGAAAGACAATTCCGGCGGTCAGGGCGATCTGGGCAGCGGTCAGCAGGCGCTGCGTGTCCTCGGCGGCATTGACGACCCGGCGGCGCTGGGCGCTATCCGCATTCCCGTCAGCGAAGGGCGAATGCTCGCCGTGCAGCAGTTGGCCACCGTGCGTGATACCCATGCCCAGCGCACCACCCTGGCGTATCGCGACGGCAAACCGGTGATTGGCTTTCAGGTCATGCGCTCTCTGGGTTTTTCCGACATCGGAGTGACCAGGGATGTGCGCCAGGCAGTCAGTGAGTTCGCCAGGCAACATCCTGATGTGCGTATTGAAGAAGCGAGTAATGCCGTCGACCCGGTGATGGAAAACTATCGCGGCTCCATGATGCTGCTATACGAAGGAATGTTGCTGGCGGTGTTGGTGGTCTGGTGGTTCCTGCGTGACTGGCGGGCGACGATTATCGTGGCCACAGCACTGCCTTTGTCGATCATCCCGACATTTGGCGTGATGTATTTTGCCGGTTTTAGCCTCAATACAGTTTCACTGCTGGCGCTGGCCCTGGTGATCGGCGTTCTGGTCGATGATGCAATTGTTGAGGTCGAAAACATTGCGCGACACCTGCGTATGGGCAAAACCCCGCGTCAGGCGGCGATTGAGGCGTCCGACGAGATCGGCCTTGCGGTATTGGCGACCACTGTGACTCTGGTCGCGGTGTTCCTGCCAACCGCTTTCATGGGCGGGGTTTCCGGCAAACTGTTTCGCCAGTTCGGTGTGACTGCCAGCGCTGCGTTGATGTTTTCGTTGTTGGTCGCCCGGCTGCTGACGCCAATGATGGCAGCATATTTTCTCAAGGCTCGCGCGCATGGTGAGCACGACAGCGGTTTGATGAGACGTTACCTGAGCTGGATTCACTCCAGCCTGAGCCGCCGCAAGACCACCATGGCCATTGTTGGTGTCTTGTTCATCGGCTCGCTGGCACTTATTCCCTTGCTGCCGACCAGCTTCTTGCCTGCGCAGGATATTGCCAGCAGCACCGTCAGCCTGGAGTTGCCGCCCGGCAGCAGCTTGGCCCAGACCGGCGAGATTGCCTTGCAGGCTGAGAAGCGTTTACGCGAGATTCCAGAAGTGGCCCACGTTTTCATCGCGGCGGGCAGCGGCGATGTGGGCAGTGCGGGTGATCGCAAGGCGGCGCTGACCGTCGATCTGCTACCACGTAACCAGCGCGCACTGAAACAGTCCCAGGTGGAAGCGAGCATGCGTGAAAGTCTGCGCAGTTTGCCCGGTGTGCGGGTCAATGTCGGTGGTGACGCCAGCGGCGAACGGCTGGACATCGTCCTCGCCAGCGATGATGGTGATTTGCTGGAGCGTACCGCAGCCGCTCTTGAACCGCAGCTGCGCCAGATAAAAGGCGTCGGCAACATCACCTCCAGTGCTGCGGTGCAAAGGCCGGAAATCCAGATGCGCCCGGATGTTGTCCGCGCGGCAGAGCTGGGCGTCAGTAGCCAGGACATCGCCGACACACTGCGCATGGCCACCTACGGCGAATACAGCTCGTCCCTGGGCAAGATCAATCTGTCCCAGCGCCAGGTCAATGTGCGGGTGCGTATGCAGCCGCAAGTACGCACCGACCTGCAGAGTCTCGCTCAGTTACGGGTCACGGGGCGTGATGGCCAGATCGCGCTGGCGTCTCTGGGAGAAATCAGCATGGGCAGCGGCCCCGCGCAGATTAATCGTATCGATCGCTTGCGCAATATCACTCTTTCCATCGAGCTCAATGGGCGCAATCTGGGCGAAGTAATGGAGCAGGCCAGGCAGGCGCCGGTCATGCAGAACCTGCCAGCACAAGTGAAACTGGTAGAGCAGGGCGAGTTGCAGTTGATGAGCGAGCTGTTTGGCAACTTCAGCCTGGCGATGGCCGTCGGCGTGTTCTGTATCTACGCGGTGCTGGTGCTGCTGTTCCATGATTTCATGCAGCCGCTGACCATCCTCTCGGCACTGCCTTTATCGCTCGGCGGCGCACTGTTGGCACTGTTGATAGGCGGGATGAGCTTTTCCATGGCATCGGTCATCGGTTTGCTGATGCTGATGGGGATCGTGACCAAGAACTCGATCCTGTTGGTGGAGTACGCGATCATGGCTCGTCGTGAGCCAGCCGTGAGCCGTTATGAGGCGTTGATCGACGCCTGCCACAAACGTGCCCGGCCAATTCTGATGACTACTATTGCAATGGGTGCGGGCATGTTGCCGACAGCATTGGGATGGGGCGGAGAATCGGGCTTCCGCCAACCGATGGCAGTGGTCGTCATTGGCGGACTGTTGGCCTCAACCGTACTAAGTCTGTTGGTAGTGCCCGTTATTTTCACTTATATCGATGATGGCCACGAGACACTTAAAGGATGGTTTCGCAGGCCTCGATAAAACCGTGTAATCCGCTATCGTCGCAGGCTCGCTGACGTGGGCCAACGCCTTGGAATACTTGGCATGCCGAGACGTTTTCCTCCTTGGGTTCTACTTGGCAAACCCTGCGCAGCAGTGCCCGTTTTTTATTTAGTCGCCATCTTTTTATCCAGTAACACCGCAGTGTCTATTCATAAAATCCGGTTCATGCCGATAACAACAGGGATCGCGAAAAGTCAGGATGCAGTGAACAAGCAGGTCCTGCTCTGGCACAGAAATTGGATGACTACTTCTGTAGTCCGAAAAATCGCTTATCGCAAAAGTGCGCAAAACCCACGTTCAACTACTCGCCTCTAGTGCAGTAGGGCTCTCGGACAGAAGTGCCCCCTTACTTAACGATGATGGATAATCAATGAACCTGATAAATCGCACCAGTTTCGCTAAAAAACTCATGGCCGCGTTCATCGTTTGCGCCATGATCACCTTGGCTGTGGGTGGGTTGGGTATGCTCGGTATCAACCGGCTCTCCGATGCCCTTGAGCTGACGTTCTCGAATAACCTGGTTTCAGTGGCCAACACCAACGAGACGATGACCGCCCTGACCACTCATAACCGCGGGCTTTACCGTTTGCTCGACGCCAAGGACAAGGCCACGGCGGAGAAAATGCGCCAAAGTATCAATGCCGAGCTGGAGCGTGCGCAGAAAGTCTATGCCATCTACCGCGCCACCCCATTGGAGGACGATGAACGCGCAGCGGGCGACCAGTACGACGCCTTGATGTCAGCCTACATCTCTGCTTCCCAGAACATCTTTGACCTGCAGCAGGCGGGCAAACTGGAAGACGCGCGCAATCGCCTCAACGCGCTGGCGGACGGGGAGTTCAACAAGGCTCGCGGCTACCTGCAGATCATGATCGACTCCAACAAGCGCCAGATCAAAGAAGGTGCAGAGGCCGCTGACAGGCTGCAAAGCAACTCGGTATTCATGTTGACGGCGGGTATTGTCATCGCGTTTGTGGTGGCGATCATGTTGGGTATTTTGATCACTCGCATGATTACAGGACCACTGAGAAGCGCTATCGAAGTTGCACAGCGTATTGCATCGGGTGACTTGACCCAGAGCGTTTCCAGCACCCGAGGCGATGAAGCGGGGCACCTGCTCAATGCGATCGGCACGATGCAGGGCAATTTGAAACGCACGATTCAGGAGATTTCCAGCGCGTCCGATCAGCTTGCCTCCGCAGCCGAAGAGCTTGGCGCGGTCACCGAAGAAAGCACACGCGGCCTTACTCGACAAAATGACGAGATTCAACAGGCTGCAACGGCGGTAAACGAAATGACGGCTGCTGTTGAAGAGGTAGCCCGCAATGCAGTGTCTACCTCAGAGGAGTCCAAAGCACTGGCAACCGACGCCGCGAACGGTCGTGGCCAGGTGGATAACACCGTCAAGGGCATCGGCACGATGGTCAGGGAGATTACCGAGTCGACGGGGTCAGTGACCACGCTTGCCGGCCACGTCCGGGACATCAGCAAAGTGCTTGAGGTCATCCGCAGCATTGCGGAACAGACCAACCTGCTTGCGCTGAACGCCGCCATCGAGGCTGCACGCGCCGGTGAGCAAGGCAGAGGGTTTGCTGTGGTAGCCGACGAAGTGCGCGCTCTGGCGCACCGCACCCAGGCTTCAACGGTGGAAATCGAAGGCATGATCGGTACCGTGCAGTCCGGTGCCGACGGTGCGGTCGCTGCAATGAGCAAAAGCCTGGCGACGGCCACAAACACCCAGGAACTCGCTCAGCGTGCCGGCAGCGCCCTGGAAAAAATCACCAGCGGCGTAGGCACCATCAACGAGCGCAACATGGTGATTGCCTCGGCGTCCGAAGAACAGGCCCAGGTCGCACGCGAAGTGGATCGCAACCTGGTCAATATTCAGGAGCTGAGCGCCCAGTCCGCAGCAGGCGCCAATCAGACGAGCGCGTCCAGTCAGGAACTGTCACGGCTGGCGACTTCGTTCAACACCATGGTTGCGCAGTTCAAGCTTTAACGGGCTTGTGCAGGTGTATTTCCGGTCTGGTCGTCTGGACCGGAAATACATGCTGCATACCTTGTTCTTGTCCTTTCTACGGGTTCACCTCGCCAGTTTGCGGGGGCAAAGCGCTTGAGGTAATTTGAGTCTGGTTTAAACGCTGAAGACAAACAGCGATCAGACGTGAAATATCTTGAAACATTCCTGTCACATCACGAGTCAATGGAATAACCCTCTTCAAGGTTTTCCGATGAAAACGCCTCGTCCCGACACACGCCTCAAATCCCTCATCAACCTGCGCAACCTGAAAATGGCGAGGTCTGCGCACGCGTTCGTTCGCGGCAATACCGCGCAGTTCTATGAGTGGCTTCACAGTCAGTCGGGCAGGCGTCTGCCCAGCGGTCCGCCGGTCTGGATCTGCGGGGATTGCCATGCCGGTAATCTGGGGCCCACAGGGGATTCGAGAGGGCGCATCGATATGCATATCCGCGACCTCGATCAAGCCGTCATCGGTAATCCGGCCCATGACCTGGTGAGGCTGGGGCTGTCGTTGGCGACGGCTGCTCGTGGCTCGGATCTACCCGGAGTGACCACGGCAAGAATGCTGGAAGAGATGATGCAGGGCTACGAAGAGGCTTTTATCGGCAACGACGATGAAGAGCCGGATCGTCCTGCGCAAGTGAAAGCGGGGATGCGCAGCGCGGTACAACGCACGTGGAAGCATCTGGCAAAGGAGCGTTTCGAAGGTACGCAACCGACCATTCCGTTGGGCAAACATTTCTGGCAACTGTCACGTGCGGAACGCGATGCAATCAAGGCGCTTTGTGAGACGCCGGAGATTCATGCGCTGGTGACATCGCTTAAAGGCAGGTCCCAGGATGACCGAGTGCGTCTACTCGACTCCGCCTACTGGGTAAAAGGCTGCAGCTCTCTGGGGCTGCTTCGCTACGCGGTGCTGATGGGTGTTGGCGATGAAGAAGATGAAGAGTTCTGCCTGCTCGACGTCAAGGAAGCCGTCGCCGCGGCGGCCCCACGTACTGCGAGGGCGCGGATGCCCAGAGACAATGGTAAACGGGTAGTGGAGGGCGCCAGGAACCTGTCGCCCGGTCTGGGTAGCCGAATGGTTGCCGTGCGAATGCTGGATCATTCGTTCTTCATTCGTGAGCTACTTCCTCAGGACATGAAGCTGGAACTTGATGAGCTCACTGAGCAGGAGGCCATGCAGGCCGCAGCTTATCTCGCCAAAGTTGTGGGTAAAGCCCACGCCAGACAGATGGATCTGGCCACACGTGCGGCGTGGATCAGGGACCTGCAAAGCAATCGATCCGATACCCTGGACGCTCCCTCCTGGCTATGGTCGAGCGTCGTTCAACTGGTCGGTAGTCACGAGCAAGGCTACCTTGAGCATTGCCGCCGTTACGCGCTGTAGCGGTTTCGCCGCAGAGCCAATAGACGGCAAAGCCGGGACGATTATCTATTGTGGCGCAGAATGGAAAAGTTCAGCGCCGCTGCCACCGAGAGCCACACCAGATAGGGAAACAAAATCAGCCCAGTAATGATGTCCAGCTGCAAGGCCATTACGATCATTGTGGCGACAACGATCCACAGCAAAGCAAGAATCACCATCGCCGCGACAATGCGGTTCGCACCAAAAAATACCGGTGTCCACAACGTGTTCAGTGCAATCTGAGCAGCCCACAGGGCAAGCACGATCTGGCTGCCGGGGAGCAGCGTCAGGCGATACCCTGCCCAGGCGAGGAGCAGGTAGATCACGGTCCACGCTACCGGAAATGCCCAGTTTGGCGGGGTGAAGCTCGGTTTCTGAAGGGATTCGTACCATGCTCCTGGTTTAAAGATGATGCCGGTTGCTGCGGCGGCGCTGCAGGCTAGAAGGAAGATCAAAAAGGTCATGGCTTTTCCTGGGTCGAAACGCTATAGGGCTTGAGATGAGTGGCAATCTCAAGCTTGGACGCCTGCGCGCTGGAAAGGTCCGATCTTTTGAGTGGCAAGGTGAGGCCAGCGAAGCTGATTGAACAGTCAATGCTCTGCTGCGCTGGCCGAACCGTTGCGTTTGGTCAATAAGCCGCGACCATTCCATCCTTCCTGGGATCGGTCCCGCCCACATAGCCATGCGCCGTTCGCTGGATAATCTGCGCACCGCCGAAGGCAAACACGCCGCTCGGCTCTTCGACATCGATATCGTGACCTTTGGCGCGCAGTGCTTTCACCACGTCAGGGTCAAACGCACGCTCCACCGCGACTTTCAGGCCGGTTTCGATCCTCCAGCGCGGCGCATCGGCAGCAGCTTGCGGGTTTTGCTTGTAGCGCAGGATGCGCATCATCATCTGCAAGTGGCCCTGCGCCTGCATCGGGCCGCCCATCAGCCCGAATGACATCAGCGGTGTGCCGTCGGCGTTCATGACAAAGCCAGGGATGATGGTGTGAAACGGACGCTTGCGCGGTGCAACATAATTAACGTGCTGCGGGTCCAGGGAAAAGCCTGCGCCACGGTTCTGCATGCTGATGCCGGTGCCGGGTACAACGACACCCGAGCCGAAACCCATGTAGTTGGACTGGATGAACGAGATCATCATGCCGCTTTCATCCGCCGCTGACAGGTACACCGTGCCGCCCGGTTTCGGCGAGCCGTGCCCGGGATTGGCGGCCTGATCAGTGACCAGTCCCGCGCGCTCCATCAGGTAGGCCTTACTCAGTAAATCCGCTGAAGGGACGCGCATGTGCTCGCTGTCGGCGACATGTTCGTCGAGGTCCGCCAAGGCCAGTTTCATTGCTTCCAGCACCGGGTGAACCGTTTCAAGACTGTCCACCGGGTGCTCGCCGACGCCCAGCGCTTCAAGCATGGTCAGGCCGGCGAGGGTGGCGATGCCCTGGCCATTCGGCGGGAGTTCATGCACCACAGCTCCTGCGTATGGCACCGACAGCGTGTCGATCCAGTCCACAGTGTGCGTCGCCAGGTCGTCGAGACTCATCACGCTGCCATTGGCGTTGGCATGGGCGATGATCGCCTGTGCCAGTTCGCCGCGATAGAACGCTTCGCCTTTGGTCTGGGCGATCAGTTCCAGCGTGCGAGCGTGGTCCTTGAGCTGGATTTTTTCTCCGGCCAAGGGGGCTTTGCCACCCGGCATGAAGCATTCGGCAAAGCCCGGTTGATCCTTGAGCAGGTGCGAGCCGCGTTTCCACAGCTCGGCGATAATCGGTGTGACCTGATAGCCATCGCGGGCGTAGCCGATCGCCGGTTCGGCCAGGGTCGCGAAGGGCAGTTTGCCGTAGCGTGCCGAAAGCTCCACCCAGGCCGACACTGCACCCGGCACGCTGACCGCAGGCCAGCCGCGTTGCGGCATCTGGCTCTGGCCTTCGAAGTATTCCGGTGTCCAGGCCTGTGGCGCGCGGCCGGAAGCGTTCAAGCCTTGCAGCTTGCTGCCGTCCCAGACGATGGCAAAGGCATCGCTGCCGATGCCGCAGCCGGTGGGCTCTACCACAGTCAGCACCATGGCCGCGGCGATGGCGGCGTCGACCGCATTACCGCCACGGCGCAGCATGTCCAGCCCGGCCTGAGCGGCCAATGGCTGAGAGCAGGCGACCATGTTATTGCCCATTACCGGCGAGCGCGCCGAAGCGTAAGGTTGGCTGTAATCCAGATCATCGAACATAAGCGTTTCTCTTGGCAGAAGACGAAAGGTTTAGCCCTTGGGGTCCAGCGCATCGCGCAGGCCGTCACCCAGCAGGTTGAAACACAGGACCGTGATGTAGATCGCCACACCTGGCGCAATCGACATCCACGGAGCCTGCTCCATGAAATTCTTCGCTGTATTGAGCATCGAGCCCCAGGACGGCGAAGGCGGTTGCTGGCCCAGGCCGAGGAACGACAGGCTGGCTTCGGCCAGAATTGCCGAGGCGATGGTCAGCGTCGCTTGCACCACCAGCGGCGACATCACGTTGGGCAGCACGTAACGCAGGATAATCCAGCGATCCGGCAGGCCGATGGCCCGGGCACCTTCGAGGTAATCCTCGTGTTTGATCGACAGCACCTGGCCACGGGTCAGCCGGGCAAAGATCGGCATCGCGGACAGGCCGATGGCGATCATCGCGTTGGTCAGGCTGGGGCCGAGAAAGGCGCCCAAAGCGATGGCCAGCACCAGGAACGGACAGGACAACAGCGCTTCCATGACCTGCGAGATGATCATGTCCAGCTTGCCACCGAAGTACCCGGCCAGCAGGCCCAGCGGAACGCCGATGAGCATGGCGATGGCTACCGAAACACCACCGGCCAGCAGCGAACTGCGTGCGCCATACAGCAAGCGTGAAAACAGATCGCGCCCCAGTTCGTCGGTGCCCATCCAGTAGATCAACGAGGGAGCCTTGCGTACCGCGAGAAAATTGGCCTTGAGCGGATCATGGGGCGCAATCCAGGGGGCCAGAATGGCCGCGAGGACAAACAGCAGCAACACCGCCGCGCCAATCACTGCGCCTTTGTTGGCGAGGAACTTCTTCAGAAAAGGCGAGCGACTGCGCGGCAGGATCGCGCTATGCGGCAGGCTGGCAATGGCGGTCATCAGGCACTCCTCAGGCGTGGGTTGATCAAGCGGTAGAGCACGTCGGCCAGCAGGTTCAACAGCAGAAAGCCAATCGCGACACACAACACCACGCCTTGCACCACGGCGTAGTCGCGGTTGAACACAGCGTCGACGATCATCTTGCCGAAACCCGGAATGCTGAACACTTGCTCGGTCAGCACCGCGCCGCCAAGCAATTCACCAAACAGCAGTGTCGTGAGGGTGACGATGGGCATCAGCGCGTTACGCAACGCATGCTTGAGAATCACCGTGCGCGGGAACAGTCCTTTGGCACGAGCGGTGCGGACGTAGTCAGTGCGCAATACTTCCAGCATGGCGCTGCGGGTGTGACGCATGAGAATCCCGGAAAGCCCGGCACCCAGTACGAAGGCTGGCAGAATCAAGGTCTTCAGGTTTTGCCCGAAATCCTCGCCCATAGGCACGAAGCCGGAGGCGGGCAGCCACTGCAGTTTCACTGCAAAGATCATGATCAGCAGAATGCCCAGCCAGAAGTGCGGGATGGAAATCCCCGACAGCGCCACCACGTTGGCGCCGTAATCCACCGCAGTGCCTTTGCGCACCGCCGAAATGATCCCGGTTGGAATGCCTATCAACAGCGCAATCAGCAGGGCCAGCACGGCCAGTTCGATAGTCACCGGCAGTTTCGACGCCAGCAGCGTGGTCACCGGTTGCTCGGTGCGCAGCGATGTTCCCAGGTCGCCGGTCAGCACGTTGCCGACCCAGTTGAGGTACTGCAACGGGATCGGGTCATCGAGTCGGTATTTGTCGCGTAGGTATTCCATGACCGCTGGATCGCGTTCTTCCCCGGCCATGGCCAGCACCGGGTCACCCGGCAGCAGCTTCTGCAGGGTGAAGACGAACAGCGAAACCAGAATCAGCGTCGGTATCGAGCTGAGCAGGCGTCGCAGGATGAACATCAGCATACCGGAACCTCGCAGGTGCGCCCGTCAGTCATGGCTTGAACGCGACATTGTTCAGACGAATCAGACCGTCCGGGTTAGGGACGAAACCGGTCACGTTGTTACGCATGGCAATGATTCGCGGGTCGAAATACAGGTAGGCGGTCGGTACTTCATCGGCCAGCAAACGCAGCGCTTCGTTGTACAGCGCCTGGCGTTGTGCAACGTCGTTCACGGTGCGCGCCTTGTTGAGCAGTTCGTCGAGCCTGGCGTTACAGTATTTACCGTCGTTCTGGCCACCCTTGCAGGTCACGAACTGATGGATATCGCCATCCGGATCAGGGCGGCCCGACCAGGCGCTCATGCCGATCTGGAAATTGCCGCTCGCCTGTTCGCTGAGCATCGTGGCGTATTCAGTGGCAATCAGGTTGACCTTGAAGCCCGCTTCTTCAGCCATGGCCTGAATGATCTGCCCGACCTGTTGCGCGATAGGGTTGTTGGCCACTTTCAGGTCAACCGCCAACGGCAGTTTCACACCGGCCTGCGCCAGCAGCGCCTTGCTTTTCTCGACATCGCGAGCCGGGATCGGCAGGTCCTTGTCGTAATACGGGCTGTTTTTCGGAAACGGCTGAGCGCTAGGGGCGTACAGCCCCTCAAACACCACCTGGTTAATGGCATCGCGGTCGATAGACAGCTCAAATGCCTTGCGTACGCGCTTGTCCTTGCCGATCGGCGAGTTGGCTTTTTCACCGTTGCCGATGTTGAACATCAGTTGCATGTAGCCCAGGCCTGGCGTGTTGTAGATCGCCAGCTTGCTGTCACCCTTGACGGTCTTCACATCGGTTGGCGCAACCCGTTCGATAATGTCCAGGTCGCCGGAGCGCAGGTTGGCCAGGCGCACCGAGGTATCCGGAATCGGCAGGAACACCACTTTGTCGAAGTGATACGCCTGTTTATTCCAGTACTTGTCAAAACGCTCCAGCACGATTCGATCCTGCTGCACGCGCTGCACGAATTTGTAAGGGCCGGAGCAGACCGGGTTGGCGGCGAATTCGCCTTGCGCAGCTTTCGGCGCGAGCATCATTCCGGCGCGGTCCGACAGCTGTGAAACCAGCGTGGCATCGGCCTGCTTGAGCTTGATGGCGACGGTTTTTGCGTCTATCACCTCGACGCTGTCCACCGAGGCCAGCTCGCTTTTGCGCAGGGAGTCTGGGAGAGTGCGGGCGCGGTCGAGGTTGAACTTCACCGAGGCCGCATCAAAAGGCTCGCCATCGTGGTACGTCACGCCTTCGCGCAACGTCATGGTCAGGGTTTTACCGTCTTCGCTCCAGTTCCAGGCGGTGGCCAGTTGCGGCGAGTAAGTCAGGTCCGGATTGACGTCCACCAGTTTGTCGCACAGCGCGGTGTAGACCAGGCGCCCTGAGTAGGTGCGCGAACGATGCGGATCAAGCACATCGGGATCGTCCTGAATGCCGATGCGCAACGTCGATTCGGCAAAGGCAGCGTTGGCGGCCAGCAATAACAATGTTCCTGTCACGACGCGTGCGATTTTCATGGCTGGCTCTCCACTGCAAGGGATTGATGGTGCTTGAACAGATTCAGGCGCTGCGTGTAAGCAGCGCTGGGTGTTGGAAGGATCAGCGTGGCGCTGCCTGCGTTGGCGATTTCACGCCAGAAGTGGCAGGCGACCTGGCGTTCGGCCTCGACTGTTTCCATGACCGGCGCAGCGTCCTTGCACAGCGCACGGGCGTGCGGGCAACGGGTATGAAAGCGGCAACCCGAAGGCGGGCGGCTGGGGCTGGGCATATCGCCGCCGAGCAGCGGACGCGGCTGGCGCAGGTCAGGGTGGCTGACCGGCACAGCGGCCATCAGCGCCTGGGTATAAGGGTGCAAAGGGTTTTCGAACAGCGCGTCGACCGACGCCAGTTCGACGATTTCACCCAGGTACATCACCGCCACGCGGTCGCTCATATGGCGAATCACGGCCAGGCCATGGGCAACAATCACCAGGGTCAGGCCGAATTGATGCTTGAGGTCTTCGAGCAGGTTGACCACTTGCGCCTGCACTGAAACGTCCAGCGCCGAGACCGGCTCGTCACCGAGGATCAAGCGCGGCTCGGAAGCCAGTGCGCGGGCAATGCCGATGCGCTGGCGCTGACCACCGGAGAATTCATGGGGATGCCGACCTCCGTGTTCCGGAGCAAGACCTACCGTGCGCAACAACTCGGCGACTTTAGCCTGACGGTCGCTGCGACTGGCCTGGCTGTGCAGCCAGATCGGTTCGCCAACGATGGATTCCACGGTCATGCGTGGGTTCAGCGAGGCGAACGGGTCCTGAAAGATGATCTGTAAGTCACGGCGTACCTGACGCAGCTTTTCCGGTGTCAGGTTGGCCAGGTTGCGGCCCTCGTAAATCACGTCACCCGCAGTCGGTTGCAGCAGGTTGAGCAGCAAGCGGCCAAGAGTGGATTTACCCGAGCCGGACTCGCCTACCAACGCCAGTGTCTCGCCCTTGCGGACTGACAGGTTGACCTGATTGACGGCCTGTACCGGTGGCTTCTTCGGCTGCAAAAGGCCGCTTTCCACGGCAAAGTGCTTGCTCAGGCCGATGCCTTCCAGAATGGGTTTCTGCGCGTTGCTGTCGGGGCTGACGCGCCCGGCGATATCTGGTCTGGAAAGGTTCACGCACTGACTCCCACATGCTGTTCCAAAGGCGCACGGATGCACGCGGCGAAGTGTCCGGGAGACAACTCAAGCAGCGGCGGGCGTTCGTCTCGGCATTGCTGGATCACGAACGGGCAACGCCCGGCGAAACGGCAACCGCCCGGCATTTCTGCCGGCGTCGGCACCCGGCCGTTAATGGTCGCCAAACGACCTTCACGAGGGCCGATAGAGGGCATCGAACCCATCAGGCCGATGGTGTACGGATGCTGCGGATCGTCGAACAGGGTTTTCACCGGGCCGCTTTCCACGACACGCCCGGCGTACATGACCATGACGTCATCGGCGACTTCGGCGACTACACCCAGATCGTGGGTGATCAGAATCATCGCTGTGCCGGTCTCGGTCTGCAGGTTGGCGATCAGCGAGAGGATTTGTGCTTGAATGGTCACGTCCAGCGCAGTCGTCGGTTCATCCGCGATGATCAGCGCCGGGTCATTGGCCAGCGCCATGGCAATCATGGCCCGTTGCCGCATGCCACCCGAGAGTTCATGTGGGTAGGCGTCCAGCCGCTGGCGAGCGTCCGGCACGCGGACCTTTTCCAGCATGTCCAGAGCCCGCTGGCGGGCAGCCTTGTCTGAAAGGCCCTGATGACGCATCACGCTTTCAGCGATCTGCTCACCGATGGTGAAGACCGGATTGAGGGAGGTCATCGGCTCCTGGAAGATCATCGCCATGCGGTTGCCGCGCACGTCGAGCAGGCGCTCTTCGGACATGCCCAGCAAGGCTTCATCGATCAGCAGCGAGTCGCTGGCGTCTACCCTGGCCGTCGTCGGCAACAGGCCCATCAGGCCCATTGAGGTCACGCTCTTGCCGCAGCCGGACTCGCCGACGATGGCCAGCGTCTTGCCGCGCTTGACGGAAAACGACACGCCGTCGACAACATTGGCGGGCGCACCGGCAAAGCGGACGGTCAGGTCGCTGATGCTGAGCACCGTGCCGTCGCCGTTTTCTGTGAGGTGGGCAGTGGCGCTCATAGGCTGGCCTCCAGGTCTTGGTTGATGACGGTGTTCAGGGCCTGTTGCAGCGCACGTAAATGGCCGCGCATGGCCGTGGCGGCTTTGATCGGATCTCGGCTTTCAATGGCGCTGACAATGTCGTCGTGATCGTGGCTGTAAGTGTCGAGGCGGTCGGCATTGCGCGCCCGGTGACGCAAGTCGCGCCAAGCGGTGTCCAGACGGATCGCATCGAGCATTTCGAAGATGTCCAGCATCAGCCGATTACCCGCGGCTTCGGCAATGGCGCGGTGCAGGGCGCTGTCCCACAGTTCAATACCTTCAGCATCAGTCTGCTCGGCGACCTGCTGGCGAGTGGTGCGCTCGGCAAGGCGGCGTAAAATTGCCATCTGCTCACCATTGGCCCGCACCGCTGCCAATGAGGCAAGTGCCGGTTCCAGATGCAGACGCGCTTCCATGACCTCGCTGAAATTGGTCCGGCCAGAAAGCCGGGCGAAACTCATGGCGGCGCTGGGTGGTGTAGGTCCGACAAAGGTTCCTTTACCTTGCCGCCGCCAGACTTGGCCTTCGGCTTCCAGCACCGACAGGGCGCGACGAACTGCGCGTCGGCTAACCCCGAAATCGGCCGCCAGATCCCGCTCGGTAGGCAATGCCCGCTGGGGGAAGGCTGCATGCTGAGCAACGATCTGCCGCAAGGCATCCAGTGCCAGTTTCGAAGAGTTGTCGATAGAGACGTCAGGATCGAACCTTTGCATCGTGGTACTCACACCAGACCAGAAAAAGATGCCCTGAGCTGCTTATAAGCAGACATTCAGGGCAAAGGGACCGGTGCAAGAGCGATGCCAATGAAAATTGGTTCGACCAACTTCCAGTTGCAGGACGCCTCCCAATTGCAGGCGATCAAGCCTGGCGCGCCAATGTTCAAAGGTTCGGCTGATCGGTTGCAGGCATGGAAGAGGATTGGTTCGCAGGTCTGTGAACCAATTTTGCGAAGGGGGCGTTTTTTTTTGCATCAATGCGGGCATAGTGCGCCAGTGAGGCGCGCATTCTGCGGGGAGATTCTGGCATGGCGTTGAAAAATGCATCGATCGCTTTGCTGTTACTGGTATTGGCGGCTGGCGTCGGAACTTTCCTCCTGGTGAATGAAGTGCAACAAGGGGAAGCGTTATCATTAATAGCCAATGCGCACATTGATGGTTTGATCAGGGAGCCTTTGCTGCTCAGCGTCCGCTTGCCCGATGGTTCAAGTGCGCTTCTCGATGCTTTTGTCACACGACCGGAGAGGCCCGGGCGCTGGCCAGTTGCTCTGATCACTCATGGCACTAACGGTGATTCGAGCGACCGCACCAAAAGCCCCAATCTTTTTTCGTCCGCGGCGACCGTATTTGCCCGTCATGGTTATGCTGCGGTAGTGGTAATGCGTCAGGGATATGGACAATCGTCAGGTGTCAGCGAAAAGCGTGATGGAACATGCCTCAGTCCCCATCATGCCAGGGCCGGCAGGATTGCAGCTGATGATCTCATTGCAGCATTGCAAGCCATTCAGCGGGCATCATGGTCGTTACCGGATGAGGCCGTATTGATTGGCGTATCGTCCGGAGGATTCTCGGTGCTGGCGGCGGGCGCGTCCAACCCACCGGGCGTACGGGCGATAATAAATTTCGACGGTGGGCGCGGGGCCAAGGGAGACGGCAATGTTTGCGGCAAGGAGCAACTTCTAACGGCTATTAAAACTTACGGGAGCCTCTCGCGACTGCCTACCTTATGGATGTACGCCACCAACGATAAAGTATTTCCACTGCCACTCGGCGAAGAGTTTTTTGCAAGCTACATCGATCATGGAGGACGTGGGGAGTTTTTCCAGGCTCCGGCATTTGGTGAGGATGGTCACACGTTCTTTGAATGGGCGCCTGAAGAAATATGGTGGGGCAGGGTGGCTGATTTTCTGGATAAGAACAGGCTGCCGAGTGATGAGATCATTTCTGCACCTGTCTCGGATCTGGAACCGCCCGGGGGCTTGGCCACATCAGGGAAAGCGTCTTTTCAAAAATATCTGAACAGCCAGGTGTATGAAAAAGCTTTCGCGACCAATGGAGCAGGTGTCTGGGCCTGGAGCGGGGGTCATCGCAGTCAGGATCAAGCAGGCAAAAAAGCGCTAACTCGCTGCGAGAAGATGGCACTCGCAAAAAAAGGGTTGCCTTGTACAGTCTATGCAGTAGGCAACACGCTGGTTAACGCGCAGAGAAAGTAAGTTGTATCTACGCCGATGTCTGTGCCGCCTTTCGGTCGAGGTTTTTACATCCAACATTTCAGCCGCATTAACAATACTATTGATTCCCTACAGGATACACAGACGGGATTATTATTATTCAATGTCGTCGTTGTTTCCACATTAAGATAGTGGGAGTGTTAGTCCGCAGTACCCAGCGGACAGAGTGTTCAAATCATTATCTTGAGGCTTTAAGGATATGACCCAGCAAACGACATATCTCAAACCGGTACTTTTTGTGGTCACCAGTAATTCGGTGAAGGGCACCACTGGTATTCCTACCGGGTTCAATTTGGCTGAGGTCACTCACCCATTGGAGAAGCTACAGGCAGCAGGTATCAGCGTTGAACTTGCGTCGGTATCGGGAGGCACCGCGCCTCTGGACGGCATGGAGGATATGGCTGATCCGGTAATTGCTCGATACTGGGCTGACAGTGATTTTCGGCATGCACTGGCCAATACCTTGAGTATCGAAGACGTAGATCCTTCGCGCTACTGCGCCGTCTTTTTCGCCGGCGGACACGGCACCATGTGGGATTTCCCCGACAACCTGACGATACAAAAAGTCATACGCGAGATTGACGAGGCGGGCGGTATTGTTTCTGCGGTGTGCCATGGCCCGGCGGCTTTGGTAAACGCGCGTCGCGCAGACGGCACCTTGCTGGTGGCAGGCAAACGCCTGGCTGCATTTACTGACGCCGAGGAAGATGAGGTGCAGTCCACTCACGTCGTACCTTTCTTGCTGACTGCCACGCTGACTTCGCGAGGTGCGCTTCATCAAAGTGCTCCCAACTGGGCAGATAACGTAGTTGTGGATGGTCGACTTATCACCGGTCAGAACCCGCAGTCTGCTGCAAGCCTGGGAGAAGCCCTCAGAGACGCATTGCTGGCGTCATAAGCATCAATGGCAACAGAGGACGGTACACATGAAACTGATTTGTGTCGAAGAACACGTTCTGGATCCCGCTATGGGTGCGGCAGGTCAAGCGCTTGTGGGTATGGAAGCTCCTTACCTTTCAGGCTGGGGCAGCCGTGTTGTAGATGGCGTAAGGGCGAGGACTGATACGAGTAGACCGCATGTCATTGCTCCTGCTGAATCAGCTCGCAAAGGCCTGGACCTAGGTACATCACGGCTTGCTGATATGGACGCTGCAGGCATCAGTATGCAAGTGCTCTCCTATGGTGGTTTCCCTCAAATGCTTTCAGCGGAGAAAGCCGTCGATTTGTGCCGCGCAGCGAACGATAGACTGGCCGAAGCGGCACATGCCTATCCCGCTCGTTTTTCAGGGTTTGCCACTCTGCCGTGGCAAGTTCCGGAGGCGGCAGCTATCGAGTTGGATAGGGCAGTTACGCAGTTGGGCCTGAAGGGCGCTTTGATTAACGGCCGCCCTGGCGATACCTTTCTGGACGACGCGCAATATTCCCCGATACTGAATGCTTTGAATGAGCTGAATGTTGCGTTGTATGTGCATCCAGGTTTACCTCTGCCTGCCGTACAAGCCCCTTACTATGGTGGCTTCGATCATGAACTGAGTGCTCGGCTATCCATGTTTGCATGGGGCTGGCATAACGAAGCGGGAATCCAGGTAGTGCGTATGCTCTTGGCGGGGGTATTTGATCGCTATCCCTCACTGCAAGTGATCAGTGGGCATTGGGGGGAAATGGTGCCCTTTTTCCTGCAGCGACTTGAGGATTCGATTCCGCAGGAAGCGTCGGGTCTTCGCCGGCCTATCGTCCAGACCTATCGTGAACATGTCTATGTTTCGCCGAGCGGAATGCTGACCGCCCCACATTTTCAGTTTATTTATTCGCTAATGGGAGCAGAGCGCATCCTGTATTCCATCGACTATCCGTATCAGAGCCTGGACGGGGCGCGAACATTTATTGAAAACCTGCCAATCAATGACGCCGAGAAAGCGTTGATTGCCCACGGCAATGCCGAGAGGTTATTCAGGATTTGAATCCGGAATTGTCCAAGTGCAAACCAGCGCCCGAAATCATCGAGGTTCAAAATGCCTGACAAATCGTATGCCACAGAACCAATGTCTCAAGCGGGTCCTGGCAACAAAAGACGGACGCCGCTTATTCGTATTGCGCAAATTCAGGTAGATCCCAATCAGTTGGAGCAGTACCGGGATGCTTCAAAGCATATTGTAGAAGAGTCGGTCACCCAAGAGCCGGGCGTTCTGGCCTTTTACGCATTGGAGCGACGCGATCTGCCGGGTAGTTTCTTCGTTGTCGAGATTTATCGCGATGATCAAGCCTATCAGTCACATCTAGAGACCGAGTCGTTCCGGCGCTACAAAACGACGGTCGGAGGTATCGTCCAGTCTCTGGAGCTGATTGATGTAAACGTTGTGGCGATTGCGACGAAGCCATTAAACCTTTGACCTGACGGTGCGGCTTCCGTTGACCGCACCCTATCCAGGCTGCCTGGGTATGCGCGTGGCATTACCCAGGTGCATGTTTCTCAAGCGCTCAAGGAAGCCATGTCGATGACGAAGCGATATTTGACGTCGCTCCTCGACATCCTGTCGTAGGCCTCATTTATCTCTTGAATCGAGATTATTTCGACGTCGGAGACGATGCCTTTTTCACCGCAGAAATCGAGCATTTGCTGGGTTTCTTTTATCCCTCCGATGAAGGAACCTGTGACAGCCTTTCGACCGCTTACCAGCAGGCCCGCGTTTACCGGTGTAGAAAGTGGCCCCATGTAACCCACTAGAACCAGCACACCTTCCAGCGCGAGTGTAGGCACGTAAGGATTGATGTCGTGATCGTAAGGCACGGTATCGATGATCACATCGAATTGGCCGTTCACAGCGCTCATCTGTTGCGAATCGCTCGATATCACCACATGGTCGGCGCCCAGTCGAAGTGCATCTTCCGATTTCCCCTCAGACCGTGTGAACAGGCTGACATCTGCACCCAATGCTTTTGCCAGCTTCAATGCCATATGACCGAGACCGCCAAGGCCAATGACAGCGACCTTGCTGCCAGCACCGACACCCCAATGCAGCAGCGGTGACCACGTGGTGACGCCAGCACAAAGCAGTGGTGCCGCCCCGGCAGGGTCAAGGCCGACGGGAAGGGAGAGCACGAACTCCTCCCGTACTACGATGGTTTGCGAATAGCCTCCAAAGGTCACGCTACCGTCGCGTCTGTCTTTACTGTTGTAAGTGAAGGTAGATCGCTTCAGGCAATTCTGTTCCCACCCGTGCTGGCAGTGCTGGCATTGTTGGCACGAGTCGACCATGCATCCAACGCCGACCAACTGATCGGTGCGAAAGCGCGTTACCTGCGCGCCGACTTGCCGTATACGACCAATTATTTCGTGACCTGGGACGATGGGATAGGTTGTATAGCCGCCATGATCGCGTGCCAGATGCAAGTCGGTGTGGCACACGCCGCAATATAAAATGTCGATGACAACATCGTCTTCTCGCGGGGCGCGTCTTTCAAAGGAAAACGGCTCAAGCGAAGCGGTGGCCGAGTGAGCTGCGAAGCCCAATACGTTCATGTTGATAATCCTGTTCGGTAGGCAATCAATCGAGTGTCGGGGCGAACAACGTTTCCCAATTCGTGAACGGGCCCAGCGGTATCACTTCCCAGTCAATCAAACCAGCGAGCACAAGAGGAAACTCGGCGAGCGCAGCCTTGGCTGCCTCGATGGTTTCAAATTCGGCAATGATCGCAACCCCTGGTCGATCCTGGCGGAAATAGATGTCACGGATAGCACCGTTCTTGTAAAGCTCCCAACTGTGACGGACTTCGTCTTTCATATAGGGCGCATAGTGAGCCAAGGTGACCCCAGGCTGGGGAACGTCTAGACAGAGTAATTTCATGATCTTTTTCCTTTAGCGATAGGGAGGAATCAAGCGGGTAGAAATCGAGCGGCGATTTGCGCAACACGTTGCCCGAAGTATTTGGCCGTACGCAGGTCGCTGTCGGGTGGAGAGAGTTCGGGTGGCTCGTCTGTATTGGCCTGGGTCATCACGCCCAACCAACTCCCTAGCCTATTCAAGTCGGAATCGGAGCCTGTGCTGCTGCTATTGCCTGGCATGAGGTCGAGTCCAACCCAGATCATCCCGTGCTGCGCGGCAAACAGAGCCATCGATACCAAAGAGTTGAGTTTGTCCCCATGCTGGGCACCAGAGTTTGTAAAGCCGGCGGCGATCTTGTTACGCCACGTCTGTTGCGCCCATGCTGTTTTGGTGGAGTCTTCGAAAAACTGTTTCAGCTTTGCGCTGATAAGGCCGTTGTAAGTCGGAGAGCCAAAGATAATTGCATCACTTTTTTCGAGACGCTCCCAGTCGGTGAAGCCATCGCCGACAGGCATGGCCTTGACATCACTCCCTTCTACTTCCATCGCGCCTTGAGCAATGCACTCCGCCACGCGTTGGGTATGTCCATAACCGCTGTCATACACAATTGTAATAATCATCTGCCGCCCTTGCTCGCACGACACGCACAGCCCGACAAGCGCACCGGCGGCGCGTCTCTATCAAAACCCATGTTTCGCTCGTCTTCAGTTACTATAAAGTAGAGTTTTAATAACCATTGGCGGCTGTTTTTCTCATCAGTGGTTCCAAAAATTCTACAGTTCGAGTCGGGGTGAGGGTGGGCGATGCGGGATATGTTCGATGGTGTTCAGCTATTTGTTGAGGTTGTCGAAGCCGGTGGATTTGCCAAAGCTGGCGATCGGTTGTCGCTGACACGATCAGCCGTCGGAAAATCAATTGCGCGCCTGGAGGAGCGCTTGGGTGTCCAGCTTTTCAAGCGCACCACAAGGACGCAATGCATTACCGAAGATGGCCAACAGTATTACGAGCGGTGCCTTCGAGCCATAGATGAATTGCGTGCCGGCGAGATCATGCTGGAGACAGGCCGTCGGGAGGTTGTCGGCAAGTTAAGAGTGTCGCTTCCAGTGCTGTTTGGGCGGTACTGCGTTGCGCCGATTTTGCTGAAGTTTGCTCGTGACCACCCCGGGCTGGAGCTCGAACTCAGCTTTAGTGATCGTCAGATAGATCTAGTATCTGACGGGTTCGACCTGGCAGTGCGCAGTGGCGCCCTTGGTAATGGGGCCACTCTGCGTGCGCGCCGATTGGTCAGCCAGCCCAAGCTACTGTGTGCATCCCCTTCATACCTTGATCAGCGTGGTACTCCGGAGTCAGTGGCAGATCTGTCGAGCCATGAACTACTGCCTTACTGCCGCAACGGTCAGGCGCTTCCCTGGCGGCTTCCCGAGGCAAATGGTGCATTGGTCGAGGTTTCCGTGTCTCCCCGCGTGCGTTTGGATGATCTCGAAATGGTCGCCGAGGCGGCCGTCGCAGACATGGGGATTGCGTGGCTTCCGTACTGGTTGGTCCGCGCACGTATTCAACGCGGTGAGCTAATCGAGATGTGGGGTGACCGACCTCGTGCAGAGATGGAGTGTAACGTCGTGTGGCCTGACGCTCAGCACCTTCCATTACGATCGCGCCTGGTTATCGATTTGCTGGCAGCCGAACTTCCAAAGATCCTCCAAAGCCAGGCGCCGAACAGCCAGATACCAACGCAGGCGAGTGACCCTGAACGAGCGGATCAAGCTTGAGAAAATCCAGCCCCATCTTCCTGATCGTTGATATTTCGCCAGTGGCTGCGAAACGGGTTGTGATCCGCACGAAAGCTTGTTAAAAATTGCCTGTCGAAAGAGTGCAGGCCGGATGGTAGCCCGGCCAGCGTCCACTGGAACGTCAACTCTTCCCGAAAGGGTATCCGCGACACCTTGCCCGGCTTGCCGGTTGTGAAGGTGTGTCTGCGGATTCCTCTCTTTGTGCAGCGCACCTTCTTACTAAAAGTAGGAAGCCCTCATGAAACTCAATGGCAATACCATTCTGATCACAGGCGGTGCCACCGGCATCGGTTTCTCTCTCGCCAAGCGCCTCGCTGAAAACAATGATGTGATCATTTGTGGCCGCAATGAGGCCATGTTGGATCGCGCTAAAAACGATGTTTCAACGTTGATCACACATGCTTGCGATGTGACCGATACGGACAGTCGTCGTGCGCTGGTGAGATGGCTGAAGGGCAACCACCCAAGCCTCAACGTTGTGATCAACAATGCAGGTGTTCAACACCAACGTGATTTCAACAGCGACCCGAATATGGATACGCTCGATACAGAAGTCGCTGTTAACTTCACGGCACCTGTCCACCTGATTGCGGAGCTGCTGCCAAGCCTGAAGCAGCAAGAAAAAGCTTACATTATAAACGTCAGCTCTGGCCTAGCATTCTCGCCTATGGCTGACGTGCCGGTGTATTGCGCAACCAAGGCAGCTATTCACTCCTTTACGCTGAGCCTGAGGCACCAACTGAAATCTTCTAATATCCGCGTCATTGAAATTGCTCCGCCATTGGTCGATACCGGACTCGGTGGCGGTACTCGTAGTGCGGGCACAGCAAGACAAATGATGGTGTCAGCCGATGACTTTGCCAATGAAACCATTGAGCAGCTCGTGGCGGGTAAAGATGAGATTCTGGTTGGCGTTTCCGTTAAAACCCGCCAGATGGGAGACGCCATGTTCGAGATTATGAATAAGCGTGAATGAGCCCAGAGGAAGAACTGCCCAAAGGGACAGTTCTTCCTCAGCAGATGCGCATTATTGAGCGCTGCTCATCGGTGCATGAATCAAAACGCCGGTAGTTGAATGCAGAGACATGAATTAGGTTGGTCGCAACTCTATTCACTCAGCAAGGAGCTACCGATGCGTCAAAGAGCAGCCATGCCTGTAATCGGTCTGTTGGCAACCATCGCATTCGACGCCCACGCTACTGATGGCACCTCTGCGCAAACCATGACGATCGTTAGAAATGGCGAGCAGGCATCAATAATAGGCGCACCCGCTCATTTCGTGGGCAACGCACGAATAGATCCTCTCTTTGCAGCACGAACACCGTCGAAGGTCTCTGCAGGTTATGTAACCTTTCAGCTAGGCGCGCGATCCAATTGGCACGCGCACCCGCTGGGACAAATGCTGGTGGTCACAGCGGGTACTGGATGGGTTCAACAAGAGGGTGCCGACAAACAGGTTATCAAGCCTGGAGACGTGATATGGACGGCCCCCGGCGTCAAGCACTGGCATGGCGCAACGAGCACGACTGGTGTGACGCATATGGCTATTCAAGAGATGCTTGATGGCAAAAGCGTCGAGTGGCTTGAGCCTGTCACCGAAGCCCAGTATGGCGCTTCATTATGATTATTCGCCTGTTTGCAGTAACAAGCCTGACGATATGCTTGTCTGCGTGCACCGCCCCCAAAGCGGCAATGACCAAGGAAACTTCCCATATGCCCACTTCAGCCGATATGCGCGCCATTTCACCGGTAATGGCTCACAACACCGAGACATTACTCCTTGGTGAGGTCTGGAAACGTTCAGAATTGTCTCCCCGTGATCGAAGCCTGGCGACCGTGACCGTGCTGATTGCGCGAGGTCAGACAGCAGAGCTGGCCAATCACCTCGACCTAGCGCTGAAGAATGGTGTGACCCCTTTGGAGGTGTCCGAGGCAATCAACCATCTCGCGTTTTACTCGGGTTGGGGCAATGCCGCTGGAGCAGCTCCGATCGCCAAGGAGGTCTTTAGCAGGAACGGCATATCACCTGATCAATTGGCTCCAGTATCGCCCGTTTTTCTGCCTATTGATCAGGCCGCCGAAGATGCACGCGTAGCGAGTGTCGACAAATCGGTTGGCCCGGTTTCGCCTAGTTTAGTGAAGTACACCACCAGCGCGTTATTCAATGATCTGTGGCTGCGACCTGGTCTTGCGCCCAGAGACCGTAGCCTGATCACGGTCACGGCGTTAGTGGCCAATGGTCAGGTTGCTCAGATCGGTTACCACCTCAATCGTGCGATGGACAATGGCCTGACGCAGACCGAGGCATCCGAGCTGCTGTCACACCTCGCTTTCTACGCTGGCTGGCCTAACGCATTTTCGGCAGTGCCGGTCTTTAGCGATGTTTTCACCAAGCGGCAGGCGAGCTAGCTAGATTCGTTATGGGAGTGGCCCTAGAGGTTCAAGTTCGCGGATGAGGTCAATGAGCAGGCGCAAGCCTACAGGAACCTGTCTGAAGCTTGAATAATAGATGTGAAACCCCGGGTCGTAGTGAGTCCAGTCTTCAAGCACTCGCTGCAGTGAGCCTTCCCTAATCTGTCGTTCGACTACAGAGGCAAGAACGTACATCAATCCAGCGCCGCGCATCGCCATCGTTACACCAACGCGTGCTTCATCGATCGTGATGGCTCCGGGAACGTCAATCTCAATCTGTTGACCATCTTTCGAGAATTGCCAATGGTAGATGTGCGCATTACCCAGGCGCACGCGTAAACAACGATGTTGGTGCAGATCTTCCGGGTGTTCAGGCGTACCGAATCGCTGAAGGTAATCTGGCGCGCCAACGACTGCCCAGGCTACATCGGGAGAGAGTCGTTGAGCGATCATGTCTTCGGGAACCGTCCCACCAAAACGAATGCCTGCATCATGACCGTCACCGATAATATCGACCATTTTATTGGTCACGGTGAGGTCGACCTCTATGTCCGGATAGCGATCAATAAAAACCGGGAGAACGGGGCCTAACAGCAGTTTTGCGCCGTCGCTCAAAACATTCAGACGGATGCGCCCGGCGGGCTCATCGCGTAGCCGGTTCAGAGTCTCTAGCGCTTGGCCGATATCATTGACCGGAGCGCTGATGAGGCCCTGCAACTCCTCGCCAGCGGCCGTCAGGGTCACGCTTCGAGTTGTGCGATTGAGCAATCGAACGCCAAGCCGCGTCTCAAGTCCTTTCATCGCATGGCTCAGCGCTGATGCACTGATACCCACCTCCAGACCTGCCTTTCTGAAGCTTTGATGCCGAGCGATGGCGAGGAAATAAACAATATCTGCCAGATTCGTGCGGCTTAGCTGCATCTGTTGCTCCGAAGCCAATACAGTTGTGAGGAAGGTCAGCCCAGAGCGGGCAAATGGTCTATGAGCTTATCGAGCGTGATGGGATAATCGCGAACCCTGATGCCGGTAGCATTGTAAACAGCGTTGGCAATTGCCGCTGCTGCGCCGGAAATCCCGAGCTCGCCGACGCCTTTAGCTTTGAGAGGCGTCGCATAGGGGTCTACTTCATCCAGAAAAATGACCTCCTGATGAGGGATGTCGGCATGCACCGGTACTTCGTAGCCCGCCAGATCGTGGTTAACAAAAAAACCCAAACGATGATCCACTATCATTTCCTCCATAAGCGCTGCACCTGCGCCCATGGTCATTCCCCCGATGATCTGACTGCGAGCTGTTTTGGGGTTGAGGATTCTACCTGCTGCGCACACCGCCAACTGACGCCGAATGCGAATTTCCCCTGTTGCGGCGTTTACGCCAACCTCGACGAAGTGAGCGCCAAAGGTTTGTTGGGCATACCGCTTTGCCAAGTCGCCGTACTCCATGACGTCTTCGGCCGACAGGTCGGCATCCTTTGTCGCCTCTTCCAATGGCAGGTTTTTCGAACCTTCACGAACGTGGCCAGCGATAAATTCTGTTTTTGTTGGATCAAGGCCCAACTTCGCAGCGATGAGTTCCCTGAGTTTCACGCAGGCAGCATAGACGCCCGCCGTGGATGAGGCTGCACCCCATTGGCCGCCGGAACCTGAAGACTCAGGAAATCTTGAATCCCCCAGATAGACGTTCACCTTATCCATTTCAACGCCCATCATCTCAGCAGCAGTCTGGGCAATGATCGTGTATGAGCCGGTTCCAATATCGGTCATATCTGTTTCGACGGTGACCCGGCCTTTGCGGTCAAGCCGGACGCGGGCCGCAGATTTCGTCGTGGGTGCGCCTCGAATCGCGGAGGCCATTCCGACTCCTATCCACCAGCCGTCATGCAGTTTCTTACCGGGAAGGGGATTGCGACGAGCCCAGCCGAAACGATCAGCTCCAGTGTTCAGACATTCGACCAATTGGCGTTTGGAAAAGGTGCGGTCAGGCTGCTCCGGGTCTACCTGGGTGTCGTTGATAACGCGAAACTTCACGGGATCCATATCCAGTTTTTCAGCCATTTCGTCCATGGCAATTTCCAGCGCCATCATGCCCGGCGCTTCACCTGGCGCACGCATGGCGCTGCCTTCAGCAAGGTCGAGTTCGGCAAGGTACAAACGTGTCATACGGTTCGCGCCCGCATACAACGTTCGGGTCGATGCGGTAGCCGCCTCAGTGCGACCACCGCGCAGGTTGCCCGACCAACTCTCGTGGCCGATGGCAGTCAGTGTGCCGTCCGGATTGGCACCGAGCCGTATTCTTTGAATCGTCGCGGGCCTGTGCGTCAGGTTGTTAAACATGAGCGGGCGGGGAAGTGCGACTTTAACCGGCCGCCCGGCGGCTCTAGCCGCAAGAGCCGCCAATACGGCGTCACACAAAATGGTGCCTTTGCCGCCAAAGCCGCCACCGATGTAAGGCGAGATCAAGTGAATGTTGTCTTTGGGGATACCCAGTGTCTTGGCAAGGTCTCTGACGCCCCAGTTCATTTGCTGAATAGACGTCCATAACGTCAGTTTCTCTCCCTGCCACTGAGCGATGGTCGCGTGGGGCTCCATCATCGCGTGCGCATGGTCCGGGGTGGTGTAGTGGCCGTCGAGCGTGAACGCTGCCTGCTTGAATGCGCCCTCAAAATCGCCGATGGCGGTATGCGGAGGAGGGCCAAATGCACCCGGCGGGGGTGTTGTGGCAGACTCTCGCTGTGCTGCCAGGTCGTAGGTGCCAGGCTCTCTGACGTAATAGACACGCAGCAAAGCCGAAGCGGCCCTGGCTTGTTCGAACGTCTGCGCGACGACGATTGCTACTGCCTGGTGATAATGGTCCACCTGAGGGCCGGCAAGTGCACGATCAACGTAGAATTCGCCCCTGTTCAGTTGACCTGCATTCTCGTGGGTGACGATTGCGATGACGCCGCTGGCTTGGTGCGCTTCGCTCAAATCAATGGAGGAGATGCGTCCTTTGCTGATTGAAGAACCTACTATATAGCCGTAAGCAGGGGGGCTGACAGTGGCCTGTTGTTCGTAAGCATAGATTGCCGTGCCGGTTGTTTTCAGTCTGCCTTCAACGCGATCTTTGGATTGACCAATCACCTTCATTTGATCGATTGGATTTGTGCTCGCAGGCGTATCAAACTTCATGAGGCTTACTCCTGGTCAGTCGACCGCAGCCGTGCACTGCCGGTGATTTCTTAAGAAGACGCACTGGAAAGAGCAAGACCAATCGTCCGTTCTGCCAGTTTGATTTTGAAAGCGTTCTGCGCGGTAGGATTAGCGCCGGCCAGCAAACGTGTCGCTACGGCCTTCGCACCGTCAGGGAAGTACACTTCGGCATCTTCGCTTCGCCAAGGCTTATAGGCCACTCCCCCCAGGGCTAGCCGCCCCGCCTGCTCTGGCAGCACGATCGCTGCGATAGAAACCAGCGCAAATGCGTAGGACGCACGGTCACGAACCTTGTAGTAGATATGCTTGCCTCCTATAGGTTTAGGCAGGGTCACAGCAGTAATCAGTTCGGCGTTACCTAAAGTATTTTCTATATGCGGAGTATTTCCGGGAGCACGGTAAAGATCGTCGATTGCAATCGTCCTGACCTGGCCTTCCGAGTTAAGCGTCTCCACCGACGCGCCCAATGCGCGCATCGCCACGGCCATATCACTGGGATGGCTGGCAATGCAGGCATTGCTGACGCCGATGATCGCTTGCTGCCGACTGGCGCCGCCAATCGCGGCACAGCCAGCACCCGGGCGCCGCTTGTTGCACGGCTGATTGGTATCGTAAAAGTAAGCGCACCGGGTACGTTGCAATAAATTGCCTGCCGTTGTGGCTTTGTTACGCAGTTGCCCTGATGCTCCCGCGAGCAGCGCTTTAGATAATATGGCGTAGTCTCGACGAACCTGAGGCGCAGCGGCCAGGTCTGTGTTGCGCACCATCGCGCCGATCCTTAGCCCGCCGTCCTCGGTCTGCGTGATTTTGTCGAGCGCCAGCCCGTTCACATCAATCAGGTGCGCAGGGGTCTCGATTTCCAATTTCATCAGATCTAGCAAGTTGGTACCGCCGGCGATGAATCGATACCCCGGATTACTGGCGGCGGCGTTAACCGCATGTTGAACAGATGTCACCCGCTCGTAAGTGAAGGATTTCATGCCTGACCTCCGGCCACTTCATAAATGGCATCGACGATGTTGGAGTACGCGCCGCATCGGCAGATATTGCCACTCATGCGTTCCCGGATTTCAGCAGCGCTTACCGGGCTCTTGGCGATCAAGTCGCTGCTTACGTGACTGGGTATTCCGGCCGTTATCTCTTCAAGCATTGCAACTGCCGAGCAAATCTGGCCAGACGTGCAGTAACCGCATTGATAGCCGTCATGTTTAATGAAGGCAGATTGCAGCGGATGCAGATTGTCCGGCGTGCCAAGCCCTTCAATGGTGGTGATGCTGTCGCCTTCGTGCATCACCGCAAGCGTAAGGCATGAGTTGATTCTTCTACCTTCTACGATCACCGTACAGGCGCCGCACTGGCCGTGGTCGCAGCCCTTCTTGGTGCCGGTCAAATGGAGCTTTTCTCGAAGAACGTCCAGAAGAGTGGTGCGGTTGTCGACATCCAGAGCGAATCGGCGGCCGTTGAGGGTGAACGTTACATGACTTCCCGGCGGGCTCTGAGGTGCAGACTCTATCCTGGCAACCGCTTGAACATCATCGACCTTCGCGAATACTGCTGTAACTGCGGTACCCGCAGTACCGATCAGAACTTGTCGCCGGGACAGCTCTATTCCAGCGTCGGGTGTAGTGGGCTTTCTAGGGTTCATCAACGTCTCCATTAACGGCTCGGATGGCTGAAGCCGGATGCAATCGCATGATTTCTTCCTGGCGCATCGCTCTAACTGCCAATGCACTGCTTGAAAATTTTTTGTTGGACCTCTTAAGGTTGGAGCCTATGGCACTGGGCTCCGGCTGATAACCGGGTTTTTCAGGATGAAGCCATGAGTGGGGCTCAGCAATGCCCCCGGAGTTTCGTCACCGCGCTGCAATGACGCACTTTTACAGCCCCGATGCCAATCAGGATGACCTTGCTCACGACGTGCTGATGGTTCATAAAAGTTATCTGATCTGCTCATGTCCAGAGTGTTGATTCAAACCGAACCGGTTCAACTCAGCACTCATACCGGAAGATAATCGATTTTATGTTGGAGGCTGGTTGGCAGGGACTAACCGACCGATCAGTCCGATTTTTAATGGAGAGAAGTGATGAGAAACTTGATGGGTGTAGCGTTTGCAGTGGCGGGCCTGGTTTTTTTTGCGCCAGGTAGTGACCTGGTGATCGCATCAGAAGCAAAGGCGGCAACGCCCCCGGCCTATTATGTTGCGGAATTTGAGATTACCGATGCAGAGGGAATGAAGCCTTACAGTGCTCAGGTCGAGTCAACCTTCAAACCCTACGGAGGTCACTTCATCGTACGTGGCGGCAAGACTATTTCACTCGAAGGTACGGCGCCAAAACGTCGACGCGTTGTCATTGAGTTTGCGAGCGTAGAAAAAGCTCAAGCCTGGTACAACTCTGCCGAGTACACCGAATTGAGAAAAATCCGACAGCGTTCGGCCAAGACAGACGTCTATTTGATCGAGGGAGTATCTGCGCAGTAGGCAAGGAGTAGTCAAATATTGTGCGAGAGAGCGAACGACCTACAGCCCAGGCCGCCGAAGCTTCGATTTCGCATTATTTATCTTGTAAGGGGAGGAGGGCAGGCCTGCGTTGGCGCGCAGAATTCTCGGGGTTGAGGTTTCTAAAGGGAGTATCAGTTTTTTTGTGTTCGGGCTGGTTAGGGCCTGCCG